>NZ_JBHVVJ010000006.1:0-225143 GCF_042883665.1 Arthrobacter sp. NPDC058192
CGGCGCCTGGACCTACAAACACTCATCCCCAACCGGGGACCTTGCCTGGCGTTCACCCCTGGGCCGGGAATACCACACCGAAGCAGCCCCATTCGCTGAACCCCGCCACCCGCCCCAGCAGCCAGAACCCCCGCCCTTCTAGCCTGGCCCCTCGCCCCCTCCAGGGCCTGGGCCAGCGGCTGGAGATCAACGTCACGGGCACGGGGCCGCGGGCCGGAAGCATCGTGTTCGCCGAGCACTTCACCGGCTACGCGGGGTGTAGGGTGACGTCGTGCCCACGAGGAAGGTGACTGTCCAGATCGGCCGGATTTGCCTCGCGACCGTCAGCCTGGCCATCCTCGTGGTGCTCGGGCTCGTGCTGCCTGTATGCGCCTTCTTTCCGCCGCGCCGTAGCCCAGCCGGCCCATAGGTTCTGGCCCGCCGAGCGGGCCCTTCTCCCCTTGCCACAGCCGCCGGGGTGTGGATGCAATGGACTGAGGCTCCGTTTGTCAGCAGGAGGCATCCCATGGACGTTTCGGTCATTCTGGCGCTCGGCGCGATCGTTGTGGTCGCCGTCGTGATCGCTATGACACGCCAGCAGGATCCGCAGCGGCGGGCCACGGTCCTGACCCGCACCGGGGCGGCGATCATGGCCGTGTTCACGGTGCTCGCGGGAATCGTCATCATCGCCTACGCCATGCAGGATCCCGGCGGAAATGCCGGACTGCTGATCACCCTCGTGTGGCTGGTACCGACGCTTATCCTGGCGGCCGCCGCCTGGTTCTGGCCGGCGCCCACCGCTCCCCTGCTGCTCGCCCTTGCTTCTGCATTCATCGCGGCGTGCCTGTGGCTCGCCTTCGACCCGGCCGCCCTGCGCAGCTTCGTCGGCGACAACGGACCCATCATCGCCGTCAGCGTCGTCGCGCTGGCGTTCCCGGCGGCGGTGCTGGGCCTGAAACGCACCGCGCTGGCCGGCTGGCTGCTCGTGGCCCTGGGCGTGCTGCCGCTGCTGATCACCCTCATCGCAAGGTCCGGCCCGGTCGCCACGCTCATCGCGGCCAGCCTGGTCCCCTTGATCACCGGGATCAGCTACCTGGCTTCGGCGAGAATGGTGACCGGAGGCGCGGCCACCGGGGACCACCACGCGGCGGCCACCTAGAACCGGCCTTCATCTGCCGCGTAACGCGAATCGGACCACCGCTGAACGGCAGGTAGCATCGGGCCATGAGCGCCGAAGACGACGACATGACCGAAGAACTCCTGGCCGACGCCGGAAAACTCACCGGGCTGAGCCTGGAACTGCTGGGCCTCGACCCGCACCCGGACGACATGACGGCCGAGCAGCGGCTCCAGTTTGATCCGGAAGACCTGGCCGAGATGGCCGCCGTCTCCCCTGTTGACCGCCAGAGGGCCGTGCGCCAGGCCCGCCTGCTGGCCGGACTCCTGTGGAACTCGTCCAGCATCCTCATCGACCAGCTGTTCCGCGACCTGGGAGCGCTCAGCAGCCTGGCGGTCATCACACCGGCCGACATCGCCGGGACCTCCGTTCTGTCATCGCTCCCGCCACAGTTTGCCGCCAGCTATGACGCAAAGTTCACCCAGAAGTTCATCGTCGTCGCGGCTGATGTGACCGCCTCGCTCGCCCGCGGCTGGACCGCACCCGGCTGCCTTGCCGGCGAGCTCGCCGTCCGTTGCCTGCTCGATCAGGCCGAAATCACCGAGGACATCTACGAGCTGGACCTGCCGGAGGACTGGCGTGCCGACGTCGCGGAGGTTCTTCTCGAGGACGCTGACAGTGACGCGCTGTACCCCGACGACGAGGACGACGGCGCCGCAGGCTCCGGGAGCACCGACGACGCCGGCCAGCTTGGTTTCGAGCGGTGGTTCACCCCGTTCGCGCCCGGCGCCGCGGTTCCGCCCTATGCCTGCTCCTGAGCCTCGTTCCTGCGCCTGGCACCTCTACGCGTGGCCGGGGGCCTGGTTGGGCGTGCCGGCCAGCCGCGCCAGGTAGTCCTCGGTGAAGCGCCGGACGCCATCCCATTCGGTGTAGACGTAGTCCCGGGTGGTGTCCGTGTCCGGGGAGCCCTTGTCGCTGACGATCTTCTTCATCAGGTGCTTCTTGATGAACCCGTAGTGGGTGTAGAGCAGCGCGCCGGCGAACAACCCGACATGCGCGGGCCGCCACCCGGTGTCTTCCTCGAACTTCGTCACATAGCCCTCCGCGGTCTCCTCGTCTCCGTGGGCTGCCATGCTGACCGAAACCAAGGCAGAGGGCAACCGCTCGAGCTCGCCGCGGTTCTTCTTCACGAAGCCCGTGACATGCCCCTCGTGTTTGCCCAGGTGAACCGAAGCCGCCACGATCACCCCGTCGAAGCCGTCCGGGAGGACGTCCCCTGCGTGCTTGAGGTCCGCCGTCTCCGCCTGGTGCCCGTGCGCCTTGATCACCCCGCCGATGTAGTCGGCAATCTGTGCTGTCTGTCCTTCAACGGTCCCGTACGGAACATAGATGTTGGCCATGATCCAGTGTGGAAGCGCTGCGGGCCCGGGTCGTAGGGTCTAACGCCCCGGCGGGTGGCGACGTTCGGGACGCTGAATGCGAAGAGTCCCTGACCGCGATCCCGGCCAGGGATTCTCGCTTTCGAGAGTGTTCCTAGTAAAAGTGCTCCTAGTAACCGGTGGGCTGGTCGTACCGCTGACCGGCCGGATTGGACGGCAGGATCGTCATCACCAACAGCGCGAGGCCGCCGAGGATCGGCACCAGGACCAGCAGGATCAGCCAGGCACTCAGGTTCACATCATGCAGGCGCCGGGCCAGGAGGGCCAGGGACGGAACGATCGTCCCTAGCCCCCATATGACAGCAAGGATCATCCCGATGACGGCGCCAGGTCCTGTCACGGCGGCTCCAGACGCACTCGTCGTCGTACCCGTGCTCGTGATGATGTTGATGATGATGCTCACGATGAGGGACACCAGAGCCCACCACCAGTACTCACTGCGGCTGGCACGGCCGGAGAAGGTGGCGTACTTTTTGAAGAATCGCTGGACGGCCTGCTTGATGGTGGCCCCGTAAAGCGGCGCCCAAAGCGGCGGCTCCCCGGTCTGGGGCGGCAATGCGTTTGGCTGCTGCGGATAGCTCATGTAGTCCCCTTTAACGAGTGCGGATAACGAGACTCATCCTAGGGCCGCCGGCGCCCGGAAATGCCCGCCGGGCGGCAAGAATTTACACCGCGTTCATTCGTGCCGGTGGACGTTCTCAGCCAGCTGTCCCGGCCCGGGAATACCACCGGACCCGCACGCGCTGCAACAGTGCTGCGGATGGCGACTTCGATGTCCGTTCCGTCCAGGACGACAAAGTAGAACACTACTGGGATGCAAAACTTGAACCAGGACAATGCTCAACTATGAGAAGTGGCTGGAATTTCAACGACGCTTCTGAACCTGCCTTTAAAGTCCGCATTGATGGACTCGGTGGAAATAGCGTCACTTTTTCACACAAGTAGCAGCTAGGACGCTTCATCGAAGGGATGTTACAAATGCATCCTCACGGGTGCACCTGACTTGGCTCAGCTTAGTGGTCTTCACGAGCCCGCTGATCGACCAGCCGCTTGCTGCTTCCAGCCAGCGTGAGACGGCGAGGGCGGCGAACACGATCGTCAGGTGCGCCTCGATCGAGTGGCGGGTGTGTGGAAGATCGGTCTGGCCAACAGGATCGGACTTGGACATGCGGAAGGACTTCTCGGCCTCGAATAGCCGGTGGTAGGCGGCGATCACCTCCTCCTTCGGTAGATCGGTGAGGTTGGTGACGTAGCCCTTGATCCCCGCAAGGTCGCGTGCTTTGGCCTCCAGTTCACGGTTCACGCTCTTTGTCGCGGCGCCGGGCTTGACGAACCGGTTGCGTTTCACCGATGCCTTCCGGACTCCTCCCGCGCGATCCGCGCCTACCTGCGCGCCCGCGGCATCCATTGCGTCGTCCCCGAGAAGGAGGACCAGAAAGCCAACCGCAAACGCAAGCGATCCACCGGTGGCCGGCCCGTCACCTATGACCGGGACGCCTACAAGCGACGCAACGTCGTCGAACGCAGCTTCAATACCCTCAAGAACTGGCGTTCCCTGGCCACCCAGCACGACAAACTCGCCCCTCACGTACCGCTCGGCCGCAGTCCTCCACGCGGTCTTGATTTGGAGCGCCGCATTAGGAGACACGCTCTAGGCAGACGCCCGGGAGAGGACCACCCCAGGATCCTGGAGAGGTAGGACGACGGCGCGGCGGGAGCTGCGCCGGTTAGGAAAAATCGGCGCGCATCTTGTGGATGGTGCGGTTGAGGTCGGCACCGCCGGAACACCAGTTCTCGAGTCCGCTCAGGACCACTTGTCCTTCCGCAGAGACGACAGCAACCACGAAGGGCAGGTCATCCCACCAGCCGAACACCGGGGAGCCGGATTGGCCTTTCATCGCGTCCGCCGAGGTGGTCATGGCCCGGCCGGAGCCAAGGTCGAATTCGTCCTCGTCGAGGGACTGGTCCCGCTGGAAGGTCGGAAACAGTCCGGTCCCGATATCCGTCGGGTAGCCAATGGTCCACCACACATGGTCATCATCCCAGGAGCTGTTGTACTGCTTGCAGCCCATGAACCCAAATCGGTCACCGAGCCGCTGGTCCAGGATCAGGACTGCATAGTCCTCATCCAATGTGCCATAGGAAACCGAGGTGATGTGGGTGAATGCAAAAGCGTGGGTGTCGAAAGCTGTCGCGGCAACCGTGCCGCCATGCCGGTGCACCTCAATACGTTCGGCGTCGGAGGTGCTCCAGTCAACGACATGGCTGGCCGTCAGGACGTGCCGGGGACCGATGAGCACTCCCGAGCCGACCGCTCCCCGGGCCGTCACAATCCGGCAGACGCATCCCCACGGAAAGGAGGTGTCGTTATAGATGGTCCGGCTCTCCGGCTGCCAAATGGTGAGCGGGGTGAGATCCGAGCCCCGATGGCGGATCCGAGGCGGCTCGGGCCGCCCCGACCGGTTCGGAACAAACGCCGAGGCGACCCAGGGCGGCCGGTACGCTTCCACGTCCCGCACCCGCTCAGACGAAATATCGGTGCGCAGGTCGGTACGGTCGAGGACCTGGATGGCCTTCGCCGGCAGGTGGCCGTCAGTGAGCGCGCTCAGCTCGGGCGGCAGCTCTTCGGTAGCGTCCTGGCGCCTCCGGCGGCGCAGTTCCTGCCATGTCATTGGCGCAGTGCTCATCGCGACGGCCTCATCGGGGATTTCCTGGTCCAGACTCATGCTGCTCTCCCGTGACGTGGATCGGTTCAACGCACCCAGGACACCAGCTGGTGCCTGTACCCCACAGGCTGGCACTCTGCCGTTACCCAGCCGTTACAGGCTGAACTGCGGCTCAGCGGCTGTCACGTTCGTGCCCCATTCCCGAGGCCGGAAAACAAAAACCGCAGATCAGGCAGCCCTCGTCGTCGGCAGGCCCGGGACATGAGCCAAGTCAGGTTACAAATCCATCCTCACGGGTGCATCAACCTGCATCTCCCCTGGATGATTAAGTCCTATTGGGTTCAGTGGTCGTAGGCCGTCAGGGAGCGTTTTCGGGGTTCGTTGGTTTTCCAGTTGTGCCCATGAACCTGATGAGCTCGACACTGCTATTGGAAGACACGGGTGTCCCGTTCGATGAGCTGCAGGCGGAGCAGATCGCCATCTTCCGCAAGGCATGGGCCGACGCCGGCCATGTCCGGACCCCGCGCGTGTCGGTCAGCCGCACCAAACCAGCTGGGCGTGGACTATAACGCCAATCTGCTCGAGAGCATCCTCAAACACGTGGCCCCCGCTGCTGGTTGGCGCTGAGTCCGTTTTTCCTCCCCGAGGTCCGGGACGGCCGTAGTTCCTGCTGCCCAAAGAATGGAAAGTATGCTTACGATGTATTGGACAACACCGATTCGACAGCACTCGGTTTACAGCACGCTTGGAAGGATGAACCAATGACTGACAATGGCAACAAAGGCGAAGGCTTTGTGGTTCCGAACCCGTCGAAGCTCCGCGAGGACATTCCCGGCGATGCGGGCGATGAGGCCAACGCCATCCGCTTCAGCGAAGAGCAGGCCCTGATTGAAGAACAGTCCCACGGGATCCGGCCGGAGCGCTACGACGTTCCCGCCGGCGGGCCGACGATGGCCGAAGGACGCGGGAACATGGATCTGCCGCCGGAGGACGCTGAAGGATCACGCGCTGGTGACAGCAGCGACGACGGCCTGCACGGCGGCGCCGAACAGTAAGGTCCGTTTAACCTCCCGGTTCGAACACCGCGGTGCCCAGCATCAGGATGCCGCGCTGGGGTATCCAGAAATCCCCCAGCCTGTCCTGGACCGGCAGGGCAGTCGGCTTTCCCAGATCGTGCCCCTGCAGCGCGGCCCGGCTGCCGGCGACGAGCCACATGCGGCGCGGGCGGACGTCGAAACGCTGGCCGTTGGGCACGTGGCCCGTCAGCCTGAGCCGGCCCGCACCCAGGAGCGGGCCGGCGGCGGCACCCATGGCCTTCAAGAAACGGCGGCTGTGCCAGAGCCGGGGCGGTACAGCCCCGGACACCGCCGACATGAACCTGCTGACCGGCGTGGTGCGCAGCGTGAGCTCCCAGCGCAGCACTGCGCCGCCGTCGACGTCGACCGTGAAGGTGTGATCGCCGCTCCACGCCAGGGAGATGCGGGAGGTCGACGCCGATTCGAGGGCGGCGCCGAAGTACCGGGGGCAGGAGAGCCCGGGGTCCACGGTGCCGTACATCGACCAGGCACCGGCGGGGTCTCGGATCCAGACCGAGGTGTACCCCGGCCCGATCGAGGACGCCGCGAAGCGCCGCAAGGCCAGGACGTGGCCCGAACTGAACGGAACGCCGGTGACGCCGTACCCGGTAAAGCGTTCCTCGTTCCCGGCAACGCCCTCGCCGGCGGCGCCATCGGCGGAAGAGCGTTCGGCCGCCCGCTCGGCGGCCTCAATCACGGCCCGGGGACTCTGCATGGCATCAGCCTCCGGATTGCGGCGGGCCCGGACTGTGATTACATGTGCACGTGCAGCCGGCGCGCCGCTTCCGAGATGGAACCGCTCAGCGACGGGTACACGGTGAAGGTGCTGGCGACGTCGTCCACGTGCAGCTTCTGGGTGACGGCAATCGAGATCGCGAAGATGAGTTCGGAGGCGTTCGGGCCCACCACGACGCCGCCGATCACCGTGCCCGAGCCCTTGCGGGCGAAGATCTTGACGAAACCGTCGCGGTGGTTGCGCATCTTGGCGCGGGCGTTGCTGCGCAGGGACAGCTTGACCACATCACCCTGATACTTGCCGGAGTCGATCTCCGCCTCGGACACGCCCACCGAGGCGATTTCCGGTGACGTGAAGATGTTGGACGCAACCTGGTGCAGCTTGATCGGCATGACAGCGTCGCCCAGGAAGTGCGCCACGGCAATCCGGCCCTGCATCGCGGCGACGGAGGCCAGCGCGAGGACACCGGTGCAGTCACCCGCGGCGTAGACGTTCGGCGCCGTGGTGCGCGAGACGCCGTCGACCTTGATGTGGCCGCTCTCGGTGACCGCGACGCCGGCTTCCTCCAGGCCGATTCCGGCCGTGTTGGGGATCGAACCGACACAGACGAGGCAGTGGCTGCCGGTCACCTTCGAACCGTCGCCAAGGGTGACCACGACGCCGTCCTCCGTGCGTTCCACGGTCTCGGCCCGGGCGCGGGAGAGCACCTTCAGGCCGCGGCGTTCGAAGACGCCTTCAAGGACCTCGGCGGCGTCCGTGTCCGAGCCCGGCAGGACGCGGTCGCGGCTGGAGATCAGGGTGACCTTGGAACCCAGGCCGTTGTAGGCCGAGGCGAATTCCGCGCCGGTGACACCGGAGCCCACCACGATCAGTTCCTCGGGGAGTTCGTCCATGTTGTAGATCTGGGCCCAGTTGAGGATGCGTTCGCCGTCCGGCCGCGCGGTGGGCAGCTCCCGCGGGTGGGCGCCGACGGCGAGCAGGATGGTGTCCGCTTCCACGATTTCGGTGCCGTCGGCGGTGAGAACCTGGATGGTGTGGTTGTCCAGCAGCTTGCCGGAACCGAGCAAGATGCGCACGTTCTGGTGCTCGAGCCCGGCCTGGATGTCTTCGGACTGCTTCCGTGCCAGGTTCAGCAGGCGGTCGTTGATGTGCTTGAGGTCCGCCCGCATCGCGGGGGCAAAGTCGCCGCCGTCGACGTCGAACTTGACGCCCAGCTCCCCCGCCTCGCCGACTCGGGTCATCAGGTCCGCCGTCGCGATCAGGGTTTTGGACGGCACGACGTCGGTCAGCACCGCGGAGCCGCCCAGACCGGCGCGCTCGATGATGGTGACTTGCGCCCCCAGCGAGGCGGCGACCATGGCGGCTTCGTAGCCACCGGGCCCTCCGCCAAGAATTGCGATACGGGGCGAGCTGAAATCGGGATGCGTAGTCACAATCACCCATTCTCCACCATCCCCACCGAGCCACCAATAATCCGGTCCCCGGGGGCGCTCCCGGCCGCCGCCGGCGGTGCTGGGCAGCGGGGGCGGCACACGGTAGCTTGTACCGGTGAGCACAACAGAATTCCTGAACACGGATCCCTTCGAGGCGGCCCGCGCTGCCGCCGACTACATTGCCGCAGAGACAGGCGTGGAGTCCCACGACGTTGCACTGGTCCTCGGTTCGGGCTGGGGTGACGCCGCCGAACTGATCGGCGAGACCACCGCCACCCTGTCCGCAGCCGAAATCCCGGGCTTTTCCGCACCGTCAGTGGTGGGCCACGTGGGCACCATCCGCTCGGTCCTGACCAGGGAAGGCAAGCGCGCCCTGGTCCTCGGCGCCCGGACGCACTACTACGAGGGCAAGGGCGTCCGCGCCGTGGTGCACGGGGTGCGGACCGCCGCGGCAGCCGGCTGCAAGACCCTGGTGCTGACCAACGGCTGCGGCGGCCTCAACGAGGACTGGACGCCCGGCACGCCGGTGCTGATCAGCGACCACATCAACCTCACCGCCACCTCACCGCTGGAAGGCGCCACGTTCGTGGACCTGACCGACCTGTACTCCTCCCGCATCCGCGGCCTGGCCCGCGAGGTGGACCCCTCGCTGGAGGAGGGCGTCTACGCCCAGTTCACGGGACCGCACTACGAAACGCCCGCCGAGGTCCAGTACGCCAAGCGGATCGGCGCGTCCCTGGTGGGCATGTCCACAGCGCTTGAGGCCATCGCGGGCCGGCACGCCGGCATGGAGGTCTTTGGCATCTCGCTCGTTACCAACCTTGCGGCCGGAATCAGCCCGGTGCCGCTCAGCCACGGGGAAGTGCTGGAGGCCGGGCAAGCCGCGGGACCGCGTATTTCCAAGCTGCTCGCGGAGATCATCGCCAAACTCTGATCCAGGGCCGGCACGCAGCTAGTCCGCCGCCAGGTAGTCCAGGACCTTCGCTTTGTCCTCCGGGAACCGGCGCTCCATCGAATCCGCGAGCCCGGCGATGCTCTGGCGGGCGAGGGCCTGGCGCCAGGCGAGTTCGGCCTGGCGCATCGTCTGGGAAATGAGGCACGCCCGGGCGAAGTTCTCCTGCCGGGCCGGTTCCGGGACATTCCCCAGGATCGCTGCACACCGGAAGGCCGGGTCCGTGCCCTCCAGGGCCAAGACGATGTCCAGGACGGAGATGTTTTCCGGCCTGCGGCCCAGAAGGAAGCCGCCGCGCGGACCCGAGACCGAGTCCAGCACCCCGGCCCGGACCAGCGGCTGGAACTGCTTGTTGAGGTAGGCGGCGGGGAGCTTGTAGTACTCCGCGAGGCGTGCACTATTCACCGGCTCCCCCGGCGGCGTCCACGACATGTTGACACAACTGTGAACGGCCCATTCCACCCCGCGGCCCATCTTCATATTTCAGACACTACGTATCCGGAAATTTGGGTGTCAAGGGGCCTGTGACGAGTCAACTGAAACCCGACTCCCGATTGCCGGCGCGGGAATCGCCCGCGATTGGCGATAGTTTGGTTCCTATGACGTCTTCTGATGCCGAACTCGCCCGACTCCTGAGCGACGCCCGCGACTGGGCAGACCAGGACCCGGACCCCGCCACTGCCACCGCCTTGATCGAGCTGATCCGCCTGACAGAGGCGGGCGTCCCGGCGGCCCGCCAGGAACTGGCCGACAGCTTCAGCGGCACCCTGCAGTTCGGCACCGCGGGGCTCCGGGCAGCCCTGGGCCCGGGTCCCAACCGGATGAACCGCTTAGTGGTGCGCCGCGCCGCCGCCGGGTTCACCGCCTTCCTGACCAACGCCGTCGCGCAGACCTCCCCCGGGGCCCGGCCACGCGCCGTCGTGGGCTTCGACGCCCGCTACAACTCCGACATCTTCGCCGAGGAAACGGCAGCAGTCCTCACCGCCGCCGGAGTTGAAACCTTCCTGATGCCGGCCGCGCTGCCCACCCCGCTGCTCGCCTACGCGGTGCGCGCGCTGGAGTGCGACGGCGGCGTCATGGTCACCGCCAGCCACAACCCGCCTCAGGACAACGGCTACAAGGTGTACCTTGGCCGCCATGCCGTCGAGGAGAGCGGCCGCGGCGCCCAGATCGTGGCACCGTACGATGCCCTGATCGCGGCGAAGATCGACGCCGTCGACGCCGTGGAGTCCGTCGCCCTGGCCGCGGACGGGTGGACCGTATTGGAGTCCTCCATCACCACCGACTACGAGGCCGCCGTCACCGCGTTGGCGGCACCGGAGCACTTCCCGGCCCGCGACCTGAAAATCGTGTTGACCCCCATGCACGGTGTGGGCGGCGCGACGGCCGCCGCCGTGCTGAACGCGGCCGGCTTCGCCGACGTCACCCTCGTCGCGGAGCAGGCGCAGCCGGACCCGGACTTCCCCACCGTAAACTTCCCCAATCCCGAGGAGCCCGGCGCCTTGGACCTGGCCCTGGAAACGGCCGCCCGCGTCGACGCCGACATCGTCATTGCCAACGACCCCGACGCCGACCGGGCAGCCGTCGCGGCAAAAGACCCGGCCACCGGGGCCTGGCGCATGCTGCGTGGCGACGAGGTCGGTGCCCTGCTGGGCGCGCACGTCGTGGCCCGGCAGGCAGCCGGCGGCAGCGACGCGTCAGAGGGCGTGTTCGCCAACTCGATCGTGTCCTCACGGCTGCTGGCGCGGATCGCGGCCGCGGCGGGCTATGCGCATGAGGAAACCCTGACCGGCTTCAAATGGATCGCCCGGGTGCCCGGACTCGTGTACGGCTATGAGGAGGCGCTGGGCTACTGCGTTGCCCCGTCGCTGGTGCGGGACAAGGACGGGATCGCCGCGGCGGTCCTGATCGCCGAACTCGCGGCGGCGGCCAAGGCCGCGGGTAAGACCATATTTGACACCCTCGACGAGCTCTACCTTGTGCACGGGTTGCATGCGAGCGACCAGCTCAGCATCCGTGTGGCGGATCTGGGCCTGCTGGATGCCATGATGAACCGGCTGCGGGTCAGCCCGCCGGAATCTTTCGGCGGTTCCGCCGTCGAGACGGTCACGGACCTCGCCGAGGGCAGCGAGAACCTGCCGCCCACCGAGGGGCTGCTGTATGTGGCGAAGGACCTCAGCCGCGTCATCATCCGGCCCAGCGGCACCGAGCCGAAGCTTAAGTGCTACCTGGAGGTCATCCGCAGCGTCGGCTCGGCCGCGGAACTGCCGGCGGCCCGGGCCGAGGCCCGCGCCGCCCTGGACAGCGTCCTCGCGGACGTCCGAGAGGCCCTGGGCCTGTAGCGGGGTTCCCTTACAGCTCGACCTCGATGTAGCCGTCCACGACTCGGGTGGCGAACGTGGCGAGCCGGAGCCCTGGTGCCGTGAGGCATTCACCGGTGGCGAGGTCGTAGACCTCCTTGTGCAGCGGGGAGGCGATGGTCGGGCGCGCACCGCTGGAACCGGTGATGCCGCGCGCCATGACGTGGGCACCGGTGGCCGGATCTTCCTGGGCGACGGCGAAAACCTCACCGGCCAGGGTCCTGAACAGGGCGACCTGCCGGCCGGCAATCAGCGCGGCCTCGCCCCACCCGGGTTCCAGGTCCGCAACGGCGCACACGCCGTGCCAGCCGGCCACGACGTCGCCTTCTCCCTGGAACGCGCGTCCAACAAGTTCAAGTACTGCGGTCATTTTGGCCCCTCTCAACGTACCCGTTCCTCCGGGCAGGACCGCTGGCGCGGCCACCTCTCCAAGCTAGGGCTGCGGTGTAACAACCGGGTGCAGTCAATGTGTCCGGCGCGTAAAAGAGAGTTCACGTGATCGGAAATCCATTCGTGATGCAGAAGTTAAGATCACGAAACAATTGGGAAACTGAAGCGAAACTGCGCCTCCCTAGGCTGAACGGACAAGCTGCAGAGCACCGTCTGCGGCCCATGCGAAAGGCCCACCGTGACCGGACAGACTTCAAGCCACCAGAACCTTGGCGCAGCCAGCGCCGCCAGCCCGCGACGCATCGTGGTGGCCGGCGGCGGCCCCGCAGCCCATCGTTTCGCCGACGCCATGCACGCCCGCGGCCTCGACGGCTGGCAGGTCACCGTCCTCACCGAGGAAGCCCACCTCCCCTACGACCGCGTCGCACTGAGCAAGGCGCTCACCGACGCCGATGTCGACCTCACCCTCGGCGATGCCTCCATGTGGGACCACGAGGCCCTCACCCTCAAAACCGGCGAGCGCGTCATCAGCATCGACCCGGCCGGCAAGACCGTCGCCACCGCCGCCGGCAGCGTGTACCCCTACGACGAGCTCGTCGTCGCCACGGGCTCGGACGCGGCCCGACTGCCCATCCCCGGCGCCGAGCTCACCCACGTCTACCGCAAGCTTGAGGACGTCTGGTCCATCAACAAGGCCATCGCGGACCTGACCGAAAAGCTGGGCCGCCAGGTCACCGCGGTGACGATCGGCGGCGGCCTCCTGGGCCTCGAGTCCGCCGCCGGCACCGAACAGCTCGGCGCCGTCCCCGTGGTCATCAACGGCTCGCCCTGGCTCATGAACACCCAGCTGGACGAGGGCGCCGGGCAGGCCCTCGGCCGCCTGATCGAAGCCAAGGGCTTTACCGTCCACGGCGGTGTCTTCCCCACCGAGGTCCTGTCCGACGACGACGGCCAGGTCACCGGCGTCCTCATGGCCGACGGCCGGATCGTCGAGGCCGACATCGTCATCGTCGCGATCGGCGTCAAGCCCCGCGACGAACTGTTCCGCGCCGCGGATGGCCCGGACGGACAAAAAGGCGAGCAGCTCTTCGAACTCGGCCCCCGCGGCGGCGTCGTCATTTCCGACGGCTGCGAAACCGAGGTCCCCGGCATCTGGGCCATCGGCGAGGTCGCGAACTTCGGCGGCATGTGCCTGGGCCTCGTCGCCCCGGCCAACACCATGGCCGAAATCGTCGCTGACCGGCTGCACGGCGGCGAGGCCACGTTCCCCGGCTTCGACACCGCCACCAAACTCAAGCTGTCCGGCGTCGACGTCGCCAGCTTCGGCGACGCCTTCGCTAGGACCGAACACGCCCTCGAGATCGTCTACGCCGACCCCGCCCGAGGGGTTTACCAGAAGATCGTCACCACCGACGACGCGAAGACCCTCCTCGGCGGCATCTTTGTCGGCGACGCCGCCCCGTACACGTCCCTGCGCCCGATGCTCGGCCGTGAGCTGGCGGCCGAGCCCGGCGCCTACCTCACCGCCGCCGGCGGCGGGGAAGCCCCGGAAACCGAACTTCCGGACGACGCCACCCTGTGTTCCTGCAACAACGTCACCGCCGGAACCATCCGTGACACCATCAACGGCTGCGGCGCCTGCGAGGGCAACGCCCCCGTCCAGGAACTCGGCGAGCTCAAGGGCTGCACCCGCGCCGGAACCCAGTGCGGCTCCTGCGTGCCCATGCTCAAGAAGCTGCTCGAAACGGAACTGACCAAGTCCGGCGTCGAGGTCTCGAAGGCCCTGTGCGAACACATCGAGCTCTCCCGGCAGGAACTGTTCGACGCCATCCGCGTCTTGGAACTGACCTCGTTCGAAGAAATCATGGCCAAGTACGGCACCGGCGCGGGCTGCGACATCTGCAAGCCGACCATCGCCAACATCCTGGCCAGCCAGAACAGCGCCTACGTCCTGGACGCCGGCCGCGGCACCCTGCAGGACACCAACGACCGCGCCCTGGCCAACATGCAGAAGGACGGGACCTACTCGGTGGTCCCCCGCATCGCCGGCGGGGAGATCACCCCGCAGAAGCTCGGCGTGATCGCAGCGGTGGCCGAGCAGTACGGCCTCTACACCAAGATCACCGGCGGCCAGCGCATCGACATGTTCGGCGCCCGGCTGGAGCAGCTGCCGGAAATCTGGAAGCTGCTCGTGGACGCCGGCTTCGAATCCGGCCAGGCCTACGGCAAGAGCCTGCGCACCGTGAAGTCCTGCGTCGGCTCCACCTGGTGCCGCTTCGGCGTCCAGGACTCGGTGGCCATGGCCATCCATCTTGAACTGCGCTACCGCGGCCTCCGTAGCCCGCACAAGCTGAAGATGGGCGTCTCCGGCTGCGCCCGCGAGTGCGCCGAGGCCCGGGGCAAGGACGTCGGCGTCATCGCGACGGCGGACGGCTGGAACCTGTATGTCGGCGGCAACGGGGGCGCCACCCCGGCGCACGCCCAGCTGCTGGCCAAGGACCTCGACGACGAAACCCTGATCAGGTACATCGACCGCTACTTCATGTACTACATCCGCACCGCCGACCGCCTGCAGCGCACCGCGCGCTGGCAGGAGGAGCTCGACGGCGGCATCAAGCACGTCGAGGACGTGGTGGTCAAGGACACCCTGGGCATCGCCGAGGACCTTGAGGCGGCCATGGCCAAGCACGTTGACACGTACGTCGATGAATGGGCCGACACCCTGAAGGACCCCGAGCGCCTGCGCCGTTTCCGCTCGTTCGTCAACGCCCCGGACCAGAAGGATGACTCCATCACCTTCGTCCCCGACGAGCGCGGCCAGATGCGCCCCGCGACGGCAGAGGAGAAGGCGGCAGCCGGTCAGCAGCCTGTCCTGATCGGCGCTTCCATTCCGGTCCGTGCCACCACCCCGGGCCTGCCTGTCGAGAACGAGGTATAGCCATGCAGCTCACCATTGACCTCACGGGACGCGAAGTCCTGGTCACCGGCTCCGAAACCGCCGCCCGCCAGGCCGTGCGCCGCTACGAAGCAGCCGGCGCCGTGGTGTCCCGGCTCAGCACTCCCCAGGGCGCCGGGCACGACGGACCCCTGCCGGAACGGCCCTTCCTGGTGGCGGCAGTCGACGACGGGCATCCCGGATGGGACACCCTGCTGGAACGCTGCCGCGCTGCCGGCATCCCCATCTCGGCCGAACCCGCCGCGGGCCCCGCCGGGCACGTCACCTTGGTGGGCGGCGGCCCCGGGACCACCGAGCTGCTGACCGTGGCGGCCATCGACGCGCTGCGGGACGCCGACGTCGTCTTCTACGACCGGCTGGCGCCGTACCAGGAGCTGCCGTCCCTGACCTCGGCCGAGCTCGTGGACGTCGGCAAGAAGCCCGGCCATCACAAGGTCAGCCAGGGCGACATTGAGAAGCTCATGGTGGACCGCGCACTGGCCGGCAACAACGTGGTCCGGCTCAAGGGCGGGGACCCCTACGTCTTTGGCCGGGGAGGAGAGGAAGTCGCGTCCTGCGTCGCGGCAGGGGTTCCGGTCCGCGTCATCTCCGGCGTCACCAGCGCCATCTCGGTGCCGGCCGCCGCCGGCATCCCGGTCACCCACCGCGAGGTCAGCCACATGTTCACCGTTGTTTCAGGCCATGCCCCGCTGACCGAGAACGAATTGACGCACCTTTCCGGGCTCGGCGGTACCATTGTGGTCCTAATGGGCATCGGCACCCTGCACCATCTCGCAGCCGGGCTCCGCCGGGCCGGGATGCGTGCCGACATGCCGATGGCCGTCGTGGAACGCGGCTACCGGCCCGGCCAGCGCACCACGATCGCCGAGCTGGGCACCATCACCACCGCAGCCGCCGGCTGCAGCAACCCGGCCGTCCTGGTGATCGGCGACGTCGTCCGGGTGGCGGAAGCCAACCGGGGCTGTGCCGAGGCGACGGCAGAGCTCGACCGCCTGGCCGCATCACTGCTGGAAGCCTGAGGATTCACATGAGCGCACTGAACGCCACCGCCGCCGCGCCGGAGCCCGGCGCCACCGCCACTTCCGGCACGCCGGACCCTGCCGATGACGGGCCCGAGAAGGACCTGCCGCTGGACGGATTCCGGATCGGCGTCACCTCGCACCGCCGCTCGCAGGACCTCATTGAGGCTCTGGAGCGCCGCGGTGCGGAGGTGCTCCACGCCCCGGCGCTGAAAATCGCCCCGGTCCGGGAGGACCAAAGCCTGATCGATGACACGCGGGCCATCATCGCCGCCAGGCCCGATCTCTGCATCGCCACCACCGCGTACGGCATGCGCCGTTGGTGCGAGGCCGCGGACACCTTCGGCATCGGCGAACAGCTGCTGGAGACCCTCGCCGCCACCCGGATGTTTGTGCGCGGGCCCAAGGCCCGCGGCGCCGTCCGCGCGGCCGGGCTCGCCGACGTCGGGATCAGCAGCGACGAAACCACCTCCACGCTCGTGGACATGCTCCTGGCCGAGGGCGTGCGGGGCAAGACGGTCGCTGTGCAGCTGCACGGCTACACCGATGTCCGGCAGCTCGAGCGGCTGCGCATGTCCGGCGCCACCGTCCTGACCGCCACCCCGTACCGGTGGGTCAAGCCCGACGGCGCCGACCGGCTGCCCAGGCTCATCGAAGCCGCGTGCAGCGGCAACCTGGACGTCCTGACCTTCACGAGCGCCCCCGCCGTGGATGCGATGTGGAGCACCGCGCACGAGATGGGCGTCTACAAGCAGCTCGTGGAGAGCCTGAAGAGCACGGTGGCGACCGCCGTCGTCGGGCCCATCACGGCGCAGCCGCTGCTTGACGCCGGGCTGCAGCCGCTGATCCCCGAACGCTACCGGATGGGCGCCCTGATCCGGCTCGTCTGCGAGCACCTGGCCCTGAACCACGTCCGCCGGCTCGACACCGTCGCTGGCAGCGTGGAGCTGCGCGGCCGGTCGCTGCGCATCAACGGCGAGACCGTCGAAATGGCGCCCGCACCGCTGCTGCTGCTGCGGGCGCTGATCGGCGCCGGCGGCGCCGTGCTCTCCCGCGAAGCGCTCTCGGAGCTGCTGGAGCTGCGCGGCTCCGTACACGCCCTGGACATGACCGTCAGCCGGCTGCGGTCGGCGCTGCCGGACACCCGGCTCGTGGAGACTGTCGTGAAGCGCGGCTACCGGATCCGGGTCTGACGCAAGGCGCCCGCGGGTCCTTGCCCCGGTGTGACCCACCTCATTACCGGCCAGTAAAAACTGGCGAACGGGCGGGGAAAAACAGGCAACACCCGGGAAACACTGCGGAAAAAACGGACGCCTACGCTGGGGTTCATCAAGCACACAGGCCGCACGACGGCGGCCGCCCAGCGAAAGGGCCTGCACATGTCCGCTCCAGCACTGTCACCCACCTCCGGCACTCCCTCCTCAACAGCGGCAGCTTCCGGCGCCGCCTCTTCAACGACGGCCGGCCAGCCCCGGATTGTGATCGCCGGCGCCGGTCCGGCCGCGCAGGCCCTCGTCCGGCAACTCACCCGGGCTCCGTATGCCGGCGCCATCACCGTGCTCAGCAACCGCGATGACGCCCCGGAGGAACTGCTGGAGCTCGCTGTCCTGCCCCAGGTGTCGGTGCGCTTCGGCCAGCCGGCCAGCTACATTGACGCGGAGAACCGCCGTGTGACCACCGCCGACGGCATGGAGTTCAACTACGACGAGCTCGTCATCGCCACCGGATCCGCCCCCGCCGAAGCGCCGGTGGAGGGCGCCGCACGCTGCCTGAGCTACTCCACGATCGACGACGCCGCCCGGCTGGGCGAGGCCGTCAAGGACGTCACCCGGGTCCTCGGCCGGCGCCCCCTGGGCATCCTGGTCGGCACCGGCTCCGCCGCCGGCCAGGCCGAGGCCGTCCTCCGGGCCCGCGGCGTCCGCCCGGTCCGCACCACCGTCCGTCCCGCGGCCGTCGTTCCCACCCTCGCCGGATCCGTCCTGCCAGCCGCCGGCATCCTCTTCGAGGACGGCTCCAGCATGAACGGTGACCTTGTGATCCTTGCCGAGGATCGCATCGCCCGCGACGGGCTGGCCGCCACCGCGGGGCTCAGCACCGCGCCCGGCGGCGGGATCGTCATCGGCCGGGACTTCCGCACGTCGGTGCCGGGCATCTGGGCGATCGGTGACGCCGCGGCCTACGACGGCGTCCGGCTGGGGCTCCTGGTGGCTTCCGGTTCCGCCGCCTCGGTATGTGCGTCTCAGCTGCTGGAGGCCACCATGGCCCGGCCCCTCCCGGCGGCCGCCTGAGCCGGCCCGGCCCGGTCCGGCGGGCGCCTGCCGGGCAGACTCCTGTGGCAAGATGGTCAGCGACGAAAGGGACCACCATGAGCCACGAAGCCGCCACCGCGGGCACGCCCGACATTGCTTCTTACATCGACCACACCCTGCTCAAGCCGGAGGCCAGCGAGGCTGAGATCCTCAAGGTCTGCGCCGAGGCGGCCGAGTACCACTTCAAGTCGGTCTGCGTGAACCCGGTCTGGGTCAAGACCGTCCAGACCGCGCTCAAGGGCTCCGGCGTGCTGACGTGCTCCGTGGTTGGGTTCCCGCTGGGCGCCACACCGAGCGATGTCAAGGCCTTCGAGGCCCGCGGCGCCGTCCTGGACGGCGCCGAAGAGGTGGACATGGTGATCAACATCGCCGCGGCCCGCGCCAATGACAAGGGCACGCTGGTGGATGACATCACCGCCGTCGCCGATGCCGTCCACGACGGCGGGGCGATCCTGAAGGTCATCATCGAAACGGCGCTGCTGGATGACGCCCAGAAGGTGCTCGCCTGCGAGGCAGCGGTGGAGGCCGGGGCCGACTTCGTCAAGACATCCACCGGCTTCAACGGCGGCGGGGCCACTGCCGAGGACGTCGCCCTGATGCGCCGCACGGTGGGCGATCGGCTGGGGGTCAAGGCCTCCGGCGGCGTGCGTTCGCTGGCTGATGCACAGGCTATGATTGCTGCAGGTGCAACACGTATTGGCGCCAGCTCCGGTATCGCGATCGTCAAGGGTGAACAGGGTTCGTCCGCGTACTGAACCGGCGGCGCCCAGTTTTGAGCCCCCCGGGGCCGAGGAGGAACGAATGTCCAGCAACACCACGAAGAGCCCGCAGACCGAGAACAGCCTCGGCTCGTCCATCGTCCTTTTTGCCCTGATGATGATCCTGTTCTTCGGTGCGCTCTACTCGCTGTCCTTCCTCACGCTGGAGAACCCCTGGCCGATGGCCGTCTGCCTGGGCCTGTTCGCCCTGGCGTTCTGGATCCCGCAGACGCTGCTGGGCCGCTCGGATTCGGCCGGCGAAAACTAGGCTTGTTTGTTTTAAAAAAGATGAAGAAGGCTCCGGATGTCCGGAGCCTTCCTCGTTTAAGCGCGGCTGTTGCTTAGGGCAGCAGCGCGAACAGGCTTCTGAGCAGTCCCGTACCCAGCGCCAGTGCTGCCGGGATGTGCGCCTTGGCCACGGCCAGTCCCGCGCCAAGGATCCCCACCATCGCGTAGCCGCTCACCGGGATGAGGACCAGCCATTCGCGGCGTGAGCCGGCCCGGCCCAGCAGCGGGATGGAGAACGCCCCGTTGGCTTTCCAGACGTTTTTGAGCAGCGGCAGTTTCCGCAGGACCTTCGGCGGCTTAATCACCAGCGGCCAGAGCAGCGGCACTCCCCCGGTGGTGATCATGTCACCCACAATGTGCACCAGCACGCCGGTGAGCATCGAAACCGGGAGCCAGGTCCACTGGTGCGGCGCAAACCAGGTGACGAGCCCTGCCATGACAAGGGCGAAGATCCAGTTGCTGATCCAGCCGTACTTCGGGAAGAGCTTCAGGGCCTTCGCGGCGATGTTGATCATGAACATGCACAGCAGCCCGGCCCCGACGGACAGCAGTCCCCACTGGGTCTGAACCTGCAACTGCCCGGCGATCATGGCGAGCAGCACGAAGAACGCCGCGCCCAGCACCGAATGCGTGCCCTGCCGGTGGCCTCCGCTGACGTTCTCAATTCCGCGCGCCACGAGGTTGGACAGCGGCGGCAGCGCGTGCGCCACGGTGCTGGAGCGGTGGTCCCAGTCGCAGACCAGCGCGGTCCCCGCCGTGGCCATGGCACCGATCACGATTCCGGTGGGATCCAGCGGGTACCAGCCGAGCGCGAAGGGTCCGGTCGAGGCAATGGCTACCCACGCCGCGGCTCCCGACGCGGCGTGGTGTCCCCCCATCATGGCCTAACCCCTGGTCTGTTCGAGCGGAACAGGAGCGTCGGTGAAGATGTTGCGGATGACGCCGTTGGCCCACTCCAGGATTTCGGCGTCCTGCAGGTCCCTGCCGCCGATCCGCGCGGTCTTGGGCTTCGGGATGAGCACCGCGTCCAGCGCCGGCTTCGCCTGCGCGCCCGGGTACATGCGGGTGAGGCGCATGAGCTTGGACTCGGGCAGCTGGGCCGGGGAGAACTTGATGAAGTTGCCCTGCAGCGCGATATCGGAGAGCCCGGCCTCGCGGGCCCCCACCCGGAAGCGGGCGACGTCGATTAGGTTCTTCGCCGGCAGCGGCAGCTCGCCGTAGCGGTCCACGAGCTCGGCCTGGACCTCCTCGATGGCCTCGTGCGTGAGCGCGGCGGCCAGCTTCCGGTAGGCCTCAAGGCGCAGCCGCTCGCCGGGCACGTAGTCGTGCGGCAGGTGCGCGTTGACGGGCAGCTCGATTTTCATCTCGGCGGCCTTTTCCTCGGCCTCGCCCCGGTAGTCGGCCACGGCCTCGCCCACCAGCCGGATGTACAGGTCGAATCCGACGCCCTGGATGTGGCCGGACTGTTCGCCGCCGAGCAGGTTGCCGGCGCCGCGGATTTCCAGGTCCTTCATGGCCAGCTGCATGCCGGCGCCAAGCTCGTTGTGCGTGGCGACGGCCTTGAGGCGTTCCAGCGCCACCTCGCCCAGGGGCTTCTCCGAGGGGTAGAGGAAGTAGGCGTACGCCCGTTCGCGGCCGCGGCCCACACGGCCGCGCAGCTGGTGCAGCTGCGACAGGCCGTACTTGTCCGCCCCGTCCACGATCAGGGTGTTGGCATTGGAGATGTCCAGCCCGGTCTCGATGATGGTGGTGCAGACCAGGACGTCGAAGCGCTTTTCCCAGAAGTCCACGATGATCTGTTCGAGCCGGCCCTCGGACATCTTGCCGTGGGCGACCTCCACCCGTGCCTCCGGGACCAGCTCGCGGATCTTCGCCGCGGTGCGGTCGATCGTGGAGACCCGGTTGTGGACGAAGAACACCTGCCCTTCCCGCATGAGCTCGCGGCGGATGGCGGCGGAGGTCTGCTTGTCCGTGTACGGACCCACGTAGGTCAGCACCGGGTGGCGCTCCTCGGGCGGAGTCGCCAGGGTGGAGGTTTCGCGGATGCCGGTCAGGGACATCTCCAGGGTGCGGGGAATCGGCGTGGCGCTCATGGCCAGGACGTCCACGTTGGTGCGCATCTTCTTCAGCGCCTCTTTGTGCTCGACGCCGAAGCGCTGCTCCTCGTCCACGATCACTAGGCCGAGGTCCTTGAAGCCGAAGTCCTTGGACAACAGCCGGTGGGTGCCGATGACGACGTCGACGGCGCCGCTCTTGACCCCTTCGGCCGTCTCCTTGGCCTCCTTAGCGCCCTGGAAGCGGGACAGCGGCCGGACCCTGAGCGGAAAGCCGGAGAACCGCTCGGTGAAGGTCTCGTAGTGCTGCTGGGCGAGCAGCGTGGTGGGCACGAGGACGGCAACCTGCTTGCCGTCCTGGACCGCCTTGAACGCCGCGCGGACGGCGATCTCGGTCTTGCCGTAACCGACGTCGCCGGAGATGAGCCGGTCCATGGGGATCTCGCGCTCCATGTCGGCCTTGACCTCGTTGATGGTGGTCAGCTGGTCCGGGGTCTCCACGTACGGGAAGGCCTCCTCCAGCTCACGCTGCCACGGGGTGTCCGCGGCGAACGCGTGGCCGCGGGACGCCATCCGGGCCGAGTACAGCCGGATGAGTTCGCCGGCGATTTCCTTGACCGCCTTGCGGGCCTTGGATTTGGTGCTCGCCCAGTCCGCGCCGCCCATCTTGCTCAGCGCGGGGGCGTCCCCGCCGACGTAGCGTGTGACCTGGTCCAGCTGGTCGGTGGGCACGAAAAGCCGGTCGCCTGGGGCCCCGCGCTTGGACGGGGCGTATTCGAGGACCAGATACTCCCGGACCCCGTCTCCCCCGCCCGCCACCTTGCGCTGGATCAGTTCCACGAAGCGGCCGATGCCGTGCTGTTCGTGGACCACGAAGTCCCCGGCCACCAGCTGCAGCGGGTCCACGGCGTTCCGCCGTTTGGAGGGCATCCGGCGCATGTCCTTCGTGGACCCTGCGGAGGTCCGGCCGAGCAGGTCGGCCTCGGTCAGCAGCGCCACCTTCAAAGGATCCAGGACAAAGCCGCGCCCGACGGCGGCGGTGGTCACCTCGATCAGCCCGGGCTGCGGCTCCTCGGCGAGGGCGTCCACCCGGGCGCACGGGATGTCATTGTCATGGAAGAGTTCCGCCAGGCGCTGGGCCGGCCCGGGGCCCTCCGTGACCACCACGATCCGCCACTGGTCGCGGACGCGGGAGCCGATGAAGTCCATCATCTCGGCCACTTCACCCTGGTAGCCGCGGGGTTCGCGGGCGTGCAGGTTCAGGACATCGACGTCGGGCAGGAGCTCCTCGTCCGTGGCCAGGGACGTGATGGACCACCAGGAGACTTCGTGGGCGAGGGCTGTGGTGCGGGTGTCGGCCAGCGACCGGAAGCTGGCCGAATGCAGGGCCTCCGACGCCTGCGAGCTCAAAACAGTGTCCAACGCCAAAGGCGCCCTCCCGCCGTCGGAAGCCGTGGACCAGGCCGCCTCGAGGAATTCCTCGTTGGTGGCGGCGAGGTCGTGGGCCCGGGTGCGGACCTTTTCCGGTTCGATCACCACGGCGACGGAACCGGACGGGAGCTGGTCCAGGAACGGGACCATGGCGTCCACGAGAACGGGCGCCAGCGATTCCATGCCCTCGACCGTGATGCCGCCGGCGATCTTCTCCAGCATGTCCGCCGCGGCCGGCAGCTGGGACTTCAGCGTCGCCGCCCGGGACATGACGGACGGGGTGATGAGGATTTCCCGGCAGGGCGGGGCGTGCAGCTCGGTGGGGTGGTGGACGCCGGGCGCCGAGAGCGAGCGCTGGTCGGCGACGGCGAACCAGCGCATCTGTTCGACTTCATCACCGAAGAACTCGACCCGGATCGGGTGGTCCTCGGTGGGCGGGAAGACATCCAGCATGCCGCCGCGCACCGCGAATTCGCCGCGGCGGGTGACCATGTCCACGCGGGCATAGGCGGCTGCCGCCAGGTTCTTGACCACATCGCCAAACGGGACGTCCTGGCCGACCGCCAGGGTCACGGGCACCAGTTCGCCGAGGCCCGCCACGATGGGCTGGACCACCGCACGGACCGGCGCCACCACAACGCGCAGGGCACCGGCGCCACCGGATTCCGGGTGCGCCAGGCGGCGGAGCACGGAGAGCCGGCGGCCCACCGTGTCCGAGCGCGGGGAGAGCCGTTCATGCGGGAGGGTTTCCCAGCTGGGGAACTCGGCGACCGCCCCGGCCGGGAGATAGGCGCGCAGGGCCTCTGCCAGGTCTTCCGCTTCCCGTCCCGTCGCTGTGACGGCCAGGACGACGGGCGCTGCGTCGGACGAACCCTCGGCCAGGGCTGAGAGCCCGTCGGCGACTTCAGCGAGCAGCGTCGCCCGGAGACCGGCCGGGGCGCTGATCTGGTAGTCCTCGCTGCGGGCGGCGAACCCGCGGGAGGCCTCGGACCGGACGCGGGCGTAGTTTCGGTCCTCGGCGAGGACGCGGCGCAGACCGGTGAGTGAGGGGCCGTTGAGGCTCATAACTGTTGCTCCTGGTGTGTTCACGGATGCAGGCAACACGAATAGCCGGAATTCGCGAGAATCCCGGGGCTTCCAAGCCTACCGCGCGGGCCCGGGCCACCCACACACGGCCGCCGGCACCCTGCCATGCCCCGATTGCCCGCTGACTCCTCCGGGCTCCCGGGCTAGGCTGGCAAAAGGACGAGAACGCTGGATGAGTAGGAGCCACCCATGAACGGCACACCCACCAAGACGGTCCTGGTCACCGGCGCTACCGGGTACATCGGCGGCCGTCTGGTTCCCCGGCTCCTGGAAGCCGGCCATACAGTCAAAGTCGTGGTCCGGACCCCGGCCAAGATCGCCGGCGTGCCGTGGCTGGACGACGTGGAGGTGGTCCAGGGCGGCCTCGACGACGGCTACGCCCTGCGCAAGGCACTCGACGGCGTCGACGTTCTCTACTACCTGGTCCACTCCATGGCGGCCGGAAAAGGCTTCGAAGCCAAGGAAAAGGCCATGGCCGGGACGGCGGCCCGCGCGGCGGCCGCGGCAGGAGTGGACCGCATTGTCTACCTCGGCGGACTGCACCCGACCGGCACCGAACTGTCCACCCATATGCGCTCCCGGGAGGCGGTGGGGAAAGTTTTCCTGGACAGCCCGGTGGACGCGGTGGTCTTCCAGGCCGGCGTCGTCATAGGCTCCGGCTCGGCGTCGTTCGAAATGATCCGGCACCTGTCCGAGACGCTGCCGCTGATGCCCGCGCCGAGCTGGGTGCGCAACAAGATCGAGGCGATCGCCGTCCGGGACGTGCTGCACTACCTCGTGGCCGCGGCGTCGCTGGAAGAAACCATCAACCGCACGTTCGATATCGGCTGCCGCCAGGTGCTGACCTACGCGGAGATGATGCAGGAATACGCCGCAGAGGCCGGCCTGCCGCACCGGGTAGTGCTGGCGCTGCCGGTGCCCGTGCCCAGGCTGGCCGGCATGTGGGTTGCCCTGGTCACCCCCATCCCGCTGGCCATGTCGCTGCCACTGGTCGAATCGCTCCAGCACGACGCCGTCTCCCGGGAACATGACATCGACGCCCACATTCCGGCGCCGGCGGGCGGGCTGACCCCCTACCGGAGGGCCGTGGCCCTCGCCCTGGGCAAGGAACGGGACGGGCAGGTCGAGACCACATGGGCCAGCGCCGGCGTCGACGCCGATCCCCTCCCCAGCGACCCGGACTGGGCAGGGCACCGGGTGTACGTGGACGAGCGCAGCTTCCCCAGCGACGTGGACCCGCGGCACGTCTGGACCATCATCGAAGGAATCGGTGGCCGCAACGGCTGGTACTCGCTTCCGCTGGCGTGGCAGGTGCGCGGCTGGCTGGACAAGCTCACCGGCGGCGCCGGCCTGCTGCGCGGGCGCCGGCACCCGCACCTGCTGGCGGAGGGCGAAGTGGTGGACTGGTGGCGGGTTGAGCGGATCGATCGCGGCCGGCTGCTGCGCCTGCGTGCCGAAATGCGGGCCCCGGGCCGGGCCTGGCTCGAGCTCTCCGTGGAGCCGGAGGGGACGGGCAGCCGCTACCTGCAGCGGGCGATTTTCTTCCCCAAGGGCCTCAGCGGCCGCCTCTACTGGCTCGCCGTGCTGCCGTTCCACAGCGTCATATTTCCCGCGATGTCGCGGAATATCACGGCCGCCGCGCGCAAACTGGAAAACCTCGAATCGGAGCCTGCCGGGCGGAGCACGTAGGATGTTCAAGCCCGAAACGTCCACTTCCCCAACACGGAGGACCCCCCATGGCCCTGAGTGCATCCACCACCGTTCCGCACAGCGTCGACCGCATTACCGCGGTTTTCGTCAACGAAGACTTCCTGCGCCACACGAGCGAGCTCGTCGGCGGCACCCTGGAATCGTTCGCCCTCGAAGGCGACCCCGCCGCCGCCTTCAGCACCACCACCGTGCGCACCATCCCCACCACCCGGATGCCTGACCTCGCCCGGAAATTCGTCGGCGAAAGCCTGAAGGTCACCCAGCTCGAGAGCTGGGAGGCTCCGGCCGCCGACGGCTCCCGGCAGAGCAAGATCTCGCTCAAGGTCGCCGGCGCACCGCTGGACGTGAACGCCGTCCAGCGTCTCGTGTCCGAAGGCGGCAGCACCAGGATCGAGCTCGAGGGCAACGTGACCTCCTCGGTGCCGTTCCTGGGCGGCAAGATCGCCGACGCGGCAGAGCCGATGGTCGGCAAGGCCCTGAACCTGCAGTCCCAGCAGGCGCAGGCCTGGCTCGAGAGCCACTAGCGCCGTGGAGCTGCCAGCGTTCCTCGCCGTCGTCCTGGTGGTCTCCGGCGTTTGGTCCCTGGTGGTCTGGCCGCAGTTCCTGCGCCGGGTCAGGAATGACCCGCGGGCCCGCGACGCCGACGGCAAGGCCACGCGCTTCCTGACCGTCCACGTGGTCCTCGTCAGCATCTCCATGGTGCTCGGGGCCGCGACGGCGGCAATCGGCATCGCCGGGCTGCTCAGCTAGTCTCCGGCGCACCGGCGGCGGCACGGCGCATACCGCGCCCGCCGCCGCCGGCGCTAGAATCGGCAAAAAGGTGGACCACTGAAAGGGGACGCCCCTTTGCTACCCCGTCGTGCGGCCATCTGGGCCTTGGGCGCTTACGCCCTTGCCCTGGGCCTGATTGCTTTGTGGCCCGTGCCCGTGGACCGCGACGCGTCCGGATTCCTGGCGCAGTGGCTGCAGGACCTCCACCGCGGGGGCGTTCCTCGATGGTTCGATTACGCCGTGGTGGAGTTCACCGCGAACGTGATCCTGTTCTTTCCGCTGGGGGCCCTGGTCGCCCGGATCCTGGGCCCGCGGTACTGGTGGGGAGGGGTGGCAACGGGTTTCCTGCTCTCCGTCCTCATCGAGTTCGCCCAGTTCGCCCTTCTCCCGGCCCGCTTTGCCTCCGCCGCCGACGTCGCCGCGAACACTCTCGGCGCCCTGCTCGGCGCCCTCCTGGCCCGGGCGCTCATGGCCCGCGGCAACGCTGTGCGAAAACGGCGGCCAGCACGTACGCTGTGAACAAGCCACGCGGGAGGACATTGAAACTATGCGGATCTCGGTCATCGGCTGCGGTTACTTGGGTGCGGTCCATGCTGCGTGTATGGCGAAGCTGGGTCATGACGTCGTCGGCATCGACGTCGACGAACACAAAGTGGAACAGTTATCAAAGGGCCGTGCTCCCTTTTACGAACCCGTCCTGGATGAACTCCTCGCCGAGCTTGAAGAATCGGGACGACTGCGGTTCACGAGCGACATGGCGGCCGCCCGCGGCGCTGAAGTCCATTTCGTTTGCGTCGGGACCCCGCAGAAACGCGGCGAAAACGGCGCCGACCTCCGCTACGTGGACGCCGCCGTCGAGGCTCTCGCCGCCCAGCTCTCGCCCGGCGACGTCGTCGCCGGGAAGTCCACGGTGCCGGTGGGAACCGCCGCGCGGCTGGCTGAGATGATTGCGGAGACAGAGCCCGGTGCGACGCTGGTCTGGAATCCTGAGTTCCTGCGCGAGGGCCACGCCGTGACGGACACCTTGAACCCGGACCGGTTCGTCTACGGGACGCCGGACGGCAGCGAAGAACATCCTGCGGTGGCCGTCCTGGACCGGGTTTACGAGATTCCGCTGGAGGGCGGCACGCCCCGGCTGGTGACGGACTTTGCCACCGCGGAGCTCGTGAAGACGGCCGCCAACTCGTTCCTCGCCACGAAGATCTCATTTATCAACGCCATGGCCGAAGTCTGCGAGGCCACGGGGGCCGACGTCACGCGGCTGGCGGACGCGATCGGCCTCGATGAGCGGATCGGGCGGAAGTTCCTGAACGCGGGTATCGGGTTCGGCGGCGGCTGCCTGCCCAAGGACATCCGGGCGTTCATGGCCCGGGCCGGCGAGCTGGGCGCGGACCAGGCGCTGACATTCCTGCGCGAAGTGGACGCAATCAACATGCGGCGCCGCACCCGGGTGGTAGAGCTGACGCGGGAACTGTGCGGCGGGTCCCTGCTGGGCCAGCGGATCGCCGTGCTCGGGGCCGCTTTCAAGCCGGAGAGCGACGACGTCCGGGACTCCCCCGCGCTGAGTGCCGCCGCGCAGCTGCAACTGCAGGGTGCGGTAGTGACGGTGACCGATCCCCAGGCCCTGACGAATGCGGCCAAGCGCTTCCCCGAACTCCCGTTGGAACCCGATCTGGAAACCGCGCTGCACAAGGCCGACGCCGTCCTGCTCCTCACCGAATGGCGGGCCTACCGGGAACTGGATCCGCACGCCGTCAAGGCGCTCGTGTCCGCGCCGCGCATCCTGGACGGCCGCAATGTCCTGGACCCGGCCAAGTGGCGCGCTGCCGGTTGGATCTACAGGGGCCTCGGCCGGCCCTGAGGCAGTCTTGTCAGGCTCGGGTCAGGATGCCAGTGCCTGCCCGAGGGCGTCTTCGGCCGCCACCCAGGAGAGCATGGCGCACTTGACCCGGGCCGCGTAGCGGGACACACCCTCGAACGCGGCGGCGTCGCCCAGCAGTTCCGGGTCCGCCGGCACCTTGCCCCGGGAACGCAGTACGTCGCGGAAGTTGCCAATCACGGTGCGGAGCTCCTCGGTGGTCATGCCCTCGGCGAGGTCCGTCAGCACGGAGGCCGAGGCCATCGAGATGGAACAGCCATCGCCGTCCCAGCGCAGTTCACTGACTTTTCCGTCGGCCACGGACACCCGGACCGTGATTTCGTCGCCGCAGGTCGGATTCAGCTGGTGGGACTGGCCGCTGGCACCCGCGGGAGCGGCCGCCGCGGCCAGGCCGCTGCCGTGCCGGGCCTTGGCGTGATCCAGGATGATCTGCTGATAGAGCTGGTCAAGACTCATGGATGTCCGTCCTAGGCGTGGAAGTAGGCACGGACGTCGGCGACCGCATTGAGGAATGCGTCCACATCGTCCGTGGTGTTGTAAAGGTAGGTGCTGGCCCGTGTGGTGGCCGTGAGCCCCAGCCGGCGGTGCAGGGGCTGGGCGCAGTGGTGGCCCACCCGCACCGCGATGCCGCGGCTGTCCAGGAACTGGCCGACGTCGTGCGCGTGGACTCCGGCGACGTCGAACGCCGCCAGGCCGATCCGTTCCTGGCCCGCGGCGGGGCCCAGCACGCGGATCCCGGGGATGGCCGCCAGGCCCTGCACCAGCCGCTGGCCCAGCTCGGTTTCCCAGGCATGGATGCGGTCCATCCCGGTTTCGCTGAGATAGTTCACCGCGGCGGCGAGCGCAACGGCCTGCGAGATGCGCTGCGTGCCTGCCTCGAAGCGCTGCGGGCTCGGCAGGAAGCCCGCCCGTTCCATGGTGACGGTGGTGATCATCGAACCGCCCGTCAGGAAGGGCGGCAACGAGTTGAGCAGCTCCGAGCGGCCGTAGAGGGCGCCGATTCCGGTGGGGGCGAGCATCTTGTGGCCCGAGAACACCGCGAAGTCGACGTCGAGCGCCTTGACATCGAGCGGCAGGTGCGGGGCGGACTGGCACGCGTCGAGCACAACGAGTGCTCCCGCGGACCGGGCCAGGGCGACCAGCGCCGCCACCGGGTTGATGGTGCCCAGTACGTTGGAAGCGTGGGTGAACGCCAGGACGCGGGTGCGCGGGCCGATGATGGTGGCGGCGGCCGCCAGGTCCAGGGCGCCGGCGTCGTCGACGGGTATGAACTTCAGGACCGCTCCGGTCCGGACGGCGAGTTCCTGCCACGGGATCAGGTTGGCGTGGTGTTCCATCTCCGTGACCACGAGTTCGTCACCCGGGGCCAGGGCGAACCGGGCGGCTTCAGCGCCGGCGCCAGGCAGCGACGCGTTGAGGAAGGAGTAAGTGAGCAGGTTCAGGCCCTCCGTGGCGTTGGAGGTCCAGATGAGCTCATCCGGCCCCGCCCCGACGAAGGCCGCCACGGTTTCCCGGGCGTCTTCGAACGCCTCGGTGGCCTCGACGGCGAGGTGGTGCGCCCCGCGGTGGACCGCCGAGTTCCGCTGCTCATAGAACTCCTGCTCGGCCTCAAGCACGCTGAGCGGGTTCTGCGACGTCGCGCCGGAGTCCAGGTAGACCAGCTCTTTGCCGTTGACCTGCTGGTGCAGGATCGGGAAGTCATTGCGGATCCTCAGGACCTCATCGTTCCCGAGCGCAACGGCGGCGCTGCGGAGGTGGGCTGGGGTGGCAACCATGGCGGAGACTCCTGGATCGGCGTTCGCTGCGGCGCACCCCCGCAGCAAGCGCCGGCGGAAATACGTCACACATATTGAACCTAATTATTCCACGTTCCCGCAGGCTTCCTGTGCGGCCGCCGCGGGTGCGGCGTATTCGGCGTGAAAGGCACGCGGCCGCGTTGGCGGCCGCCAGGCTGGCGGCGTCTGAGATGGTGAGTTGGCGGCAGTGGCGCGTGACCCAGAACTTGCCTGAGTCAGTCAGCCCGCGCGGAGCGGGCGGGCGCCAGCGCATCCGACGGCTTCCCGCACCCGGTTTCCCCTACGGCGCCCATCGATGGCGCTCGTTCCGGGCCCGCTGCTCACAGTGGCGCGGACCCGGATGCAGACCGAGTTAAGGGAGCCGGCGGCGGCTGGGGGGAGAGCCTCGGTCTCAGAAGGCTCTGACGCCGCCGGCTCCGACCTTGGGGTACGGCTGCCCGTCTGGGCACCGTACGATTCCCGGAAGGAGTTCGGTGTAGAGAAGTTACGGCACGACCACCTCTAATGGTGGCAGTGCCTGCTTCTGCAGGCAAGATGGATTTTTAGGCCACACTTTCCTGCGGGGCATCCCCCGCGGTCATTCCTGTTGAAGTTCCTCATTTTGATACCCCTGTGTGGGACTGCCCTAAGTCAATCGCCCAGAGCGGATCTGTGCACGAGTAGCGTTTACCCGACTTCTGACGGCTTCCGGTACGCGCCACTACTTGGGGATACTCCCGCCGGTCCCCCGGGCCGCCGGGGTGTACGCGGCCGATCAGGGCCCCGGGCTGCCGGAGTGGAAGGACACCGGGTGCGCCACGCCCGCGCCCAGGAGGTCTGCGCGCCGGCCGACCCCGAGCTTGGCAAAAATCCGCGACAAGTGCCCTTCCACGGTCCGTTGCGATACACAGAGTTCGGCGGCGATCTCGGCGTTCGTGGCCCCGCCGGAGACCCGTTGAAGGACTTCGGCTTCACGGGCGGTCAGCGCAGCGCCACGATCACTGTGGACCACCTCCAGTTGCGCCGACATTCCAGCCTCCACAAGGCGGTGATGAACGCGACGCTGGACCGCGCTGAGCCTCCACCGGTCCGGCTCGTCTTCCAGGATCCGCTCCGCCTGCTGGGCCGCTTCAAGGGCCAGGAGCGCGTGCCCGCCGTTTTGCGCGTCATCGCTGATGCCAATGAGGTCGACGGCGTCGGACGCCGCAACCGCTGCCGCGTAGGATTCCAGCAGGCGAGCCTCCGGTCCGTCCACCGCGCTGCTGCTGAGGGCCAGGGCCTCGGCTCCCGAGGTATCGCCGCTGCGGAACGCGAGCCGCCGGATTTCTGATTCGACGCCCCGCAGGCCTTCGTGCTGTGCTTGGTCAGCCAGGCGCGCCAGCGCTTCGAGTCCGCTTGGGTCCGCCCCGTCGCCGAGGTCCGCCGCGCGGCTGTACGCCTCCGCGAGCAGGCGGAGGGTTTTAGGTTCCCGGTAGACCAGTTGCCGGTGCGCCAGCGAATGTTGGCTGGCCTCACGGCGGTGTCCGACGGCAGCGGCGGCGTAGGCCGCGACGGCGTGCGCGAACGGCAGCAGGCCCAGCGGGTCGGCGATGGACAGTTCCTCCACGCCGAGCCGCACTTCGGCCAGGCTTTCGCGCATCCTGCCCTGGCGCAGCCTCGAGTAGCCCCGCATGAGGTGGAGCATGCCGCCGCTGTACAGCAGCCGGCCGGGCTCGCGGGCCGCGTAATCGTCCAGGACCGTTCCGAGCGCGTTCCAGTCGCCGGCCCGGATCAGGTTCAGGCAGTGCCGGACCACGAGGTCTTCGTAGACAAGGGGAAGCGCCAGACTCGCGCTGCGGGCGCCGCGCCATGCTTCGCCGTCCAGCCGCAACCCCGTGTGGAGCCGGCCCTGGGCAGTCAGCACTTCGGCGAGGAGGGACAGGGCCGGGACACGGATTTCGGAGTTGGCGCCGGACGTGGCGACGAGTTCGTGCAGCCCGGTTCCGGCGGCCATGAACCGGTCGTCCCATTCCTGGCTCAGGAGTTCCGCGGCCACTCCCGCCACGGCTGTCCCGTCGTGGAGCTGTTCCTCCTGTGGCAGATGCCCGGCGTCGGCGTGCAGGTGCCGGGAAGGCGAAGCGGACCCGAGCCGGGCCGCGAGCAGGGCGGCCAGATAGGATGACCGTCCCGCGCGCAGCGGCTGGGCGGATTCCAGAAACGCCGAGGCAGTGTCCGGGCGCCCAAGGATGAAGTGCGAGTAGGCCAGCTGGATCCGGGCATCGGGGAGGAAGGAGGGGTCCCGGATGGCTCCCGCAGCCCGGGCGGCGGTCGAAGGGTCCAGGGCTGTGTTAGCGGCGACCGCGGCCTGCAGCAGCTGGGCCGGAGGGACGTCCACGCCGCAGTCAAGGGACCACCGCAATCTGTTCAGCGCCGCGCCGGGCACCGCCGCACGGACCGAGGGAAGCGACAGCACGCTTGAACGCAGCGCCGAACTGCGCCCTGCGGGAACACGGTGACGGATGATCTCGCCAACAATCGGGCTGGCGGCCCGCACGAGCCTGTCTTGGCCGGGGGAAACGGCGATGATCCCTGCCGTGTCCAGCGCGTCGACTGCTTTGGGGCCACTTATACGCAGGATCTGGGCGAGCGAGAGCGGTCCGGCCAGGGCCACGATCATGGCCGCGGTCTTTTCCTCCGGCGTCATGGAGCGCAGCTGCCGGTCAACGACGTCGGCGGCCGGCACTTGGGCCATGTCCGGGTTGGCGAGGAGGAACCAGACTCCGTGCCGGAAGCCCAGCGCTCCGCTGTTGCGGGCATGATGGATCAGTGACATGAGCATGAGCGGGTTACCGTCGGCCGCGTCATGAAAGAGCGCGCTGACCCAAGGTGAGACCTCGGCCCGCAGGACCTGCTCGCACAGCTGGTGTGTTCCGGTCCGGCTGAGCGGGCCAAGGTCGAACTTGGCAATAATGCCGTCATCCCACAGCGACAGGAATTCCTCCGGAATCATTGGCCCGGGCCGGCTGGTTGCCAGGATTCCGGCCGAGCCGGTGGCGGCAGCCTGCGCGAGCTGCCGGACGGTTCCGGGGTCCAGGCAGTGTGCATCGTCGACGACGAACAGCGGACGATCCGCCTCGGATTTCAGGCTGCCCGTCATCGCCTCCACGACGGCCGCATGGGAGTCGAGCTCGCCGTCAGGGAGCCGTGACAGGTAGGGCGACAGGGCGCCGAAGGGAACGGCGGCCAGGGCCGGAGTGGCGGTCAGCCTAAACACGTGGCCGCTGGGCCCGAGCTCACGGACGGCCGCCTTGACGACCGCGGTCTTGCCCGTCCCTGCGGCGCCGATGACGAGCGCGCCCGAGCCGGTGCCGTCGCTCAGGCAACGCACCAGGTCCTTCACCAAGGCCTGCCGCTCGATCAGCGGGACGCTCTTAGCCAGGCTTTCCATCACGGGTTCCCATCGCCCCCGGCTGTCCAAGAAAACTGACCGGGACAGCCGGCCGGAGCCTGGCAGTCCTAGCCAAGCCGGGCGCTGTCTGCGGGAGTTGCGATGACATCTTTGAGTTCTGATCGGCTGGCTACGTGCAGCTTCGAATACACCTGGTATAGGTGTCCCTCGACCGTGCGGACCGATACGTGCATCTGTTCGGCGATCTTCCTGTTTGACGTACCAGCAGCAGCCCGGACCGCCACTTCGCATTCCCGCGCCGTCAGCGTCGAGGTTGTGAGCGAATGCATGCCGTTCTTGGGACTGCCGAACTTGTCATCGAGGGACTGCTGCGCCCGCTGGGCGATCCGCAGCGCGATGCGGTTGCCGGCGTCGTGAGCACAACTGACGGCCTTCCGCGCCGCATCCCGGGCGAAGACAGCGTTGCCGGACGCCTCCGCTTCCTTGGACGCCGCCAGCAGCCGTTCGCTGTCTGCTTCCCGCATACCCTCGGCCAGCCGCATGCACAAAGCGGCGAGCGGTCCGGTCACCCGGCCGCTGAGGCTGCCCAGCTTCTGCCCCACCTGGCGGTCCCCCAGGCGGGCGGCAGCTGACAGGAACAGCAGCGCCGGCGCGTAGGCCGCTGCTTCCGTGTCGCCGTCGGACTCGACCGTGAGTGCACGGACCGAGATTGCCCTCTGGCCCAGCTCGGCCTGGGCCGAAAGTTCGAAGTAGCGGGTAAGCCGCGCCACGAGCCACGCTGCAGGAGTCCGCGGCTGGGCGAGGTCGCCCAGCAGGAGGCCCGCGGTTTCCTCCTCGCCCTGCAGGGCCGCGGCATAGGCACAGGCGGCCGTGGCCAGGGCGGCCAGAGCGTCGAGGCCCTGTGCCCGGAGCTGGCACCTGCCGGCCTGAAGCTGGGACAGCGCCGCCTCGAGGCGGCCGGCGTGCAGATCCAGAACGCCTTGAGCGATCTCGAACACCCCCCCGAGCCTGGTCTGGGGCTCTGCGCTGGCGTACGCCTCGGCAACGTAGGCGGAAGCCTCCTTGAACTGCGCCGAGAGCAGCAGCAGGAGCAGGAACCTGCCCCTGATCTCCCGGGCCGCTCGGTCGGGCAGCGGCACGCTGGCTATTGCCGCCAGGACCTGCTTGCCCAGGGCCAACGCCGGCACGACATTTCCGGTGACGGCCATGGCCTCGCAGCGCAGGCTAGCGGTCACAAGCCGCGGTTCGCTGACCAGGTTCGCGGTGTCCATGCCGTCGGTTGCTGCGAGAACATCGGCGTAGCGTCCCTGGAACGCGGCGAGTCCGGCCTCGGCCAGTCGCAGCTGCTCCCGGGCCGCTTCAACCGCAGGGCTGTGCTCGGCGGACGCTGCCAGCAGCCGGTCCGCGAGTTCCTGCAGCCGTGTCCTGGGATCCCCTGCCGGGGCGGAGCTGCGTTTGTCCAGTTCCGCCCGCAGGAGCTGAAGCGCCGTCCACTCGGCAAGCGGAAGCTCCCGGCACGCTGCCTCGTCCAGTGTGTCCAGGACCCGGCGTGCGGACTCCTCGTTGTTGACCGAGATGTGGGCCTTCACGGACTCGATGGCCATCAGGGCGGCGGGATCGCTCCCTTCGGCTTCCTGGACGAAGCGCAGGGCGGCGGCGGGGTCGGACGAGCTGTTCGCGGTGCGGGCCGCTGCCAGGGCTACGTCCGGGCTCACTTGCTCACCGCAGTCCAGTGCCCAGGACACGCCGGTGGCTTCGCCGGCCTGCAGGGCCTCTGCGTCCTGGAGCACGGCAGTGAGGCGGCGGCGGAGTTCGGCGCTGCGTCCCGGCGGCACAACGCTGGCGACGATGCCGGCCGTGACCGGGTTAGCGACCCTGACCATCGGCGGATGGTCGTGCGTGACCCGGATCAGGGAGCGTTCCTGGAGCGCGTCCATGTCTTGGGGGTTGGCGATGAGCATGAGCGTCTGCAGCGGGACGGCGCCGGCGAGGGCCAGCAGTTCGAAGACGTCGCGCTGGCCGGTGCCGAGCCGGTTGAGGCGGGCCTTCACGACGTCGCGGATCTCACCGGTCAGGGCGATGGGGCCGTTGCCCAGGAACCACACGCCGTCCTGGCGGACCACTGTGCCCAGCTTGATCTGTTCCCGGGCCAAGGAATGGAGGAACAGGGCGTTGCCTCCGCTGGCGCTCCAGAGCGCCCGGGCGGCCCCCAGGGAGAACCGGCCGCCGTATTCGTGGTTCAGGGTTGCCGCCGTCTCGGCGAAGTCGAACGGTCCCAGGTCCACCCGCCGCAGCAGGTCATCCTTCCACAAGCCCATGATGTCGCCGCCGACATGGGGCATGTCCACGCACGCAGCCAGCAGCGTGACGTGCGCGCCGGCGCTCAGTTGGGCCACCATCATGCTCGAGAGCTCGTCGAGGTCATGTGCGTTGTCGACGAAGAGCACGATTCGCCGCCCCTCGGACTTGCTGTGAAGCAGCTGGATCAGCCCGCGCAGCACCATCAGCGGGTGCTCGAGGTGCGAGGCGTCGAGGTCGTTCAACAGGACGCTCAGTGCTCCATAGGGAAGCTTGGAGGAAATCGAGCTGCCCCGGACCTGGACCACCAGGTACTCGTCCCCGAGCTGCTCGATGGCGCGCTGGGCGATGAAGGACTTGCCGGCCCCGTGGTCACCGACGAGCACGATGCCGCAGCCGGAACCCGATGTCAGGGTGTCGACGACTTCGGCGACTACCTGCTGCCGGGTGAAAGCCCTGTCCTTGTTCCGGCTGTAGCCGTTTCTTTGCAGCGGAAAGGTAGCTTCTGTTTGGCCGCTGCCTGCAGGCAAGCCGGCTTCTTGCTGGAACATATGAGAGACCTTCGCAATCATGTGGGAGCGGTGATATAAACCACCGTATTGACTACGGGTTTTCTCGGTATGCGTAAGTAGTACTCGAATACTTAGCAAGTAATCGGCCCGCTCTACGTACCTGTACTCAGTTGGACCCATTGGCTGAGGGACACAAACCAAGTAGTCGCAAATCCGCTTCACGTGGCCCCGACCGTAGCCTTCCGGACTCGCGGAAAACCGGGTCTGCCGCACGACCCGCGGGCAGCTTCGGGCGGCGCCCAGCGGCCCGAATCGTCGACGTCGTCGTGCACGGCGGCGGGACCTAATGGCCGCCGATGCCGGGAAGCTGTTCGCGGCCCTTGACGTTGAGCTTGGCGTAACTGCGGTAGAGGTGGCCCTCCACCGTGCGTACTGAGACCTGGAGCTCGGCGGCAATCTGCCGATCGGTCAGGCCGCGGACGGCGAGCGCCACGATGTCGCGTTCCCGGCGAGTCAGGATGCCCAGGGAGTCATCGTTCCTGGCCGTTTCCTCGCCGGGGAGGTCGTCGGCCCGGTCCAGGCACCGCTTCCGCTGGGAGTTCGCCATCCGCTCCCTCAGAGTGTCGCCCGCATCCCGGTAGGCGTGCGCCGCGGCGTCGTAGGCAAGGGCGGCAAAGGCCCACAGTTCCGCAGCTTCACAGGTCTTCGCAGCCTCCAGATGGTCCGCTGCGTCATCTGTGCTGATGGCTGCGGCGTAGGCGCAGACCGCAGCCGGGCGGGGGCCTTCGAGCCCGGCCCGCAGTTCCAGCAGCCGCGGAGCCGAGTCAGTGTCCCCCAGCGCCAGGCAAAGCGCCAACGTCTCGAACTCGAGGCCGGCCGTCTCCATCTCCGGGTCCGGGCGACCGAGCCGCTTCAATTCCGCGATGGCGTCCGGGTAGTTGCCGAGCCGGGCCTTGCCATAGACCACGACCATCGCAGCCAGCGAGCGCATGTACCGCGGCAACACCGCGGGCGCCGCCTCGAAGTCGGCGAGGAAGAGCTCCGCTTTCGTCTGGGCCCCGACCTCGGCGGCCGCGGCGAACGCCATGGCCGCAGTGAGGGCAAAGAGCTGCTGAGGATCGGCCAGCCGCAGCGCCTCAAGCGCGGCGCTTAGGGTATCCAGCGCCTGGGCGGCCCTGCCCTGGTACAGGAGGATGATGCCGTGGGCCGCGTGCACTCCCCCGCCGAACGAAATCAGGCTCCGCCCGGATCCGGCGACAAAACCGGCCAGGAGGCTTTCCGAGGTTTGCCAGTCCCCGGCCTGGATCGCGGCCGCAGACGAACGCACCACGAGGAAGTCCGCGAGGAAGTACAGCTCATCGGAAGCGGCTCCCGCGCCCTCGATGGCCTGCGCCATTACGGCCAGGGCGCTCAGCCCTTTGCCCGCGGCCAGGAGCCGCTCCGCGTCCAGGGACAGCCGGAACACAGCTTCGAGGCCTTGCACCGCTGGCCGCGCGCCGCCGCGCTCCGCCGGCGCCTGCGGGTACTCCCCGGCCAGGGCCAGGACCATGGCCTCCATGATCTCCAGGCGCTCCGTTGTCGCGGCGATGATTGCTTCGGAATTCTCCGGCGTGGCCTCGGCGAGGCGGTCACCGGCACGCTTCAGGTCCTGTGCCCGTCGCATGATCTCTGCCGGCGTGTGGCCTAGGGCGGAAAGGACCGCGGCCCACAGGAGTGACCCGGTCAGCAGGCTGGTGAGGCTCTCGCCTTCGCCGAAATCGGCGTCCAGGATTTCCCGCGCAGCAACGTAGTCCGAAGCGTTGAAGAGGGTCCGGGCTATCACGGCACGGGCCGCCATCTGCTGCTCCGGATCCTTGACGAGGGCGGCGGCCTTGCGGACGAGCTCGTCCTGGTCAAGCCGGCTGGCCAGGACAGCCGCCCGCAGGAGCTGCCGGTCCTCGACCTCCGCGCCGCATTCGATCGACCAACTCACGTGCCGCAGCAGACCTTCGGCCGACGTCGGCTCGCTGTCCATGTGGCGCAGCAGGCTCTGCCGAAGCTGCAGACTCCTCGCCGGGGAGATCAGGTTCCGGAGCGTGTCGCCGTATACGGTATGCCACAGCCGCAGTTCACCGGCAGCGGAATCCGTGAGACGGAGCAGTTCGCTGTCGATCAGCGATACGACGGCGTCCTCGCCGGCGACGGACTCGATCAGCTCTCTGGACACGGGTTCAGCCAGTGCCACCAGGTTCAAGGCCTGCCGTTCTTCGGGCGATCGCAGGAGCAACTGACGCCGCACGACGTCGGTCAGCCGGTCCCCGTGGCTGTTCAGGTGCCGCGTGAACAGCCAGACACCGTTGCTCCGGATCAGCGTGGCGTCCTTCTTGGCGTCCTCGAGGAGCCCGTTCAGGAGCATCGGGTTGCCGCCGGAGGCCTCCCAGAGGATCTCGGCGACACTCGGCAGCACCTGCGCGCCGAGTTCGCCCTCCAGCAGCTCCGTGGTCTGGGCGAGGGTCAAGGGCCGCAGATCGTGCCGTTCTGCGATGCCTTCGAACCACAGCTGCAGTAGCGGTTCGGGCAGTCCTGGCCGGGCGGCCGAGCCTACCAGCAGTTTCGCCCAGCCTGCCGCGGCAAGCTCCGCCAGGATGCCCGCCGTCGCCTCGTCGAGGTCGTGGGCGTCGTCGACGATGAGCAGCAAGGGTTTCTGGGTGGCGCGCTTCTCCTCTTCCAGGTGCGACCACAGCGTCCGCAGCACCGCCAGCTGCGAGGTCGCCTCCTGCACCGGCAGGCCGACGATGAAGGGACCGAGGACACCGTAGGGCACCTTGGTCAGCGAAGCGCTGCCGTGGATCCGCACCGGCGTCACTTCGGCGGCCAGCTCCGCCACCACCGCTTCGATGAGCCGGGACTTCCCCAGCCCGCTGTCGCCGATGACGAACACCGCCACGTGGCTGCCGCCCTGGAGCGCCTCAACTGCCGATATTAATTCCTCTGATCTCCCGGTCAAGGCGCCGGCGGCCTGCGTGCCGGGAGCTGCCGGCGGGCCCTTAGATGAGCCCAAGCAGATCACTTCGCGAAGAAACGCCGAGCTTCGTGAACACCTGGTACAGGTGGCCCTCCACGGTCCTGACTGAAATGCCCACCTCCAGGGCGATGTCCTTGTTGGAGACCCCATTTCCGGCAAGGGTGGCAATCTGCCGCTCCCGTTCCGTGAGCAGCGGGCCCTTGTTGCGGGGCATGATCGGCAGCGCAGGGACAGACTCCGAGAGGCTTTCGAGCATGCTGTATGCGGCGTTGGCGCTGGCGGTCAGCCCGGCACCCTTGGCGAAGTCGAAGGCGAGTGCGGCGCATCTGGCCTGAACGGCGTCGAGCTCAAGGGCAGCGGCCTGCCCTGCCGCCTCGAGCATGATCGCGGCGTCCTTCTTCCGGCTGCCCAGCGCCACCGTGCCGGACAATTCGGCCAGCGGGCCCTGCCTCAGCCCGGCGATTTCCTCCATGAACAGAAAATCCTTGACGGTTCCGTTGACCGTGGCCCCGAGCATGCAGATCCCGGCCAGGGTGTAGCGGCCCTTCCGGTAGTGTTCCTCCGCAGCCCGCACCAGCCGGTCCTTGGCCTCGGGGTCCCCGAGCCACCGGGAGGCCATGTCCATGCAGAACTGCGTGGAACTGCTGACGGCGAAGCGGGCCGGGCCGTCCGCTGAACGTGCCCGGTCCAAGTACATCGCCGCCTGGACCGAGTTGCCGGTCTGGGCGTAGGCAAAGGCGGTAGCGGCGTAGGCCTGGCGCAGGGACTGCAGGCTCGCCCGGACCTCAAGCTGGCCGATCGCAGCCAGCAACGGGTCCAGCGCCATGTAGCCGCGGCCGGAATAGACGTAGGCGAGCCCGACGGCGAGGTCCGTTGCGGCGCTGCCGGAATGCAGCCCGTGCCCGGCCCGGCCGCTCGCGTCCTTGAGCATGTCGATGGCCTGGCGCCACAGCCCGGACACGAGCAGGACGTTGAAGGAGCGCCAGGCGAAGTTTTCGCGGACGCGCGGCACGTTGGACCACTCACCCAGTTGGCCGCCTAGTTCCCGCATGAGTTGGCGGGCATCGAGTTCCCGGCCCGTCATGGACAGGGCCTCCATCAGGATGATGGCCGACCGGAGCCGGTGCACCGGGTCGGCACCCGGAACATCCGTCGTCGCTGCAGCGGTGAGCCGGGCCATCATGGGCTCAAAATCGCCGATGAAGGAGAAGTAATTGAACTCGCACAGGTCCAGGCACAGCCCGGCCCGGGACAGTTCCGCGGGGTCCACGGCCGGCTCGTCCAGGCCGAGGTCCTGGAGTCGGACCCTGGCCTGCTGGAGGAGCCCGGGGACCTCGCCGGACCGGCCCTCCAGCCAGGCCATGCAGTCAGCTTTGGCTGCAACGAACTCGGCGAAGTCCACGGCCGAGAGATCGTTGATCTGCCGCTCTGTGACATCGTCCAGGGCTGACATGGCCTGCAGGGGCAAGCCGAGCTGGAGGTATGCCGCCGACTTCTGCAGCTGCCCCTCGGCCCATTCGGGGTCCGACGGCGACAGGCTGCCGGCGCACTTGAGGGCAAACTTCGGGTCAAAGAGCTTCACTGCGGCGCTGGCAGCCGCCACCGCGTGGGCGGGAGCAAGCTGGGCGTGGCAGTCGTGCGTCCAGGCCGCGTAGGCGAGCAGGTCCTCGACTGTCAGCTGGGCCAGCTCGTGTTCCTGGTGCCCGGGGACCTTGTCCCGCAGCTCCAGGCGGCGCTCGACGCTCAGCCAGTTCCGGACGATGTCGCCGAGGTACCGGTCGCCCAACGTGACGAGGTGCCGGTCCGTGCGGTCGACCACAATCTGGCCGGCTTCTTCCATGTCCGCGATCACCCCCGGGCTGTACATCTTGGCCAGCCTGGCCAACGGAAGCGTCCGGGCGCAGGACAGGACGTCGATGACCTCCCGCGCCTCGGGTGTTTCCCGGGCGTACCTGGCCCGGACGATGTCCTCCAGCGCCGTCCGGCCGTCCAGCACTACTTCGTCGACCAACGTCCAGACCGAGCCGGAGAGGACAAGGTTTCCGCGCTCGACCTGTTCGGAGACGACGGCCTGCAGGAGGGTGGGGCTACCGCCGACCAGCTGGTGCAGTTGGCTGGCCAGGGCGGTCGAGACCCGGTGGCCGAGAGCGGCCTGCAGGACCTCAAGCGTTTCGAGCTCGGTCAGGTTGGCCAGGCGGACCTCGGCAAGGTGGCCCGAGGTGATCAGCCAGTAGAAATCGGGGGGAAGGTCTGTGGTGCGCTGGGCGGTGGCGATCAGCCGGGCGGTGTGGGTCTGCAGCAGGTTCAGCAGGACCCCGGTACTCAGTTCGTCAAGGGCGCCGGCGTTGTCGAGCAGGATCACGCACTGGCGGCCGGCAGCGTCGTCGCGGATCAGCGAAGTGATGCCGTGAAGGATGGCGGTCGGTGATCCCAGGGAGCTCTGCGGAAGCCGAGCCAAGGTGAAGGCGAGGCAACCATACGGGGTCGCCGCTCCCGGTCCTGTGCTGCGGAGCTGGATGGTGTGCACCTCTGGGCCGAACCCGGCGAGGGCTGTCCTGCCGACAAGGGTTTTGCCGACGCCGCGGTCACCGGTGATGACAACGCCCATCCGGTCCTGCGCCAGCAGTTCCGTCCGGACGCGTTCGGCATCGGCGTTCCGCGCCAAACCGGACCACCCGTGCTTCGCCACCGCACCGGCGGCGTGTTCTTCAGCGGCGGGTGCCAATGTAGTGGAAACATTCCCCCAGCCCAGCGAGTCCCTCGACATGTAGTTTCCTTCGTACCGCTTTGTGGGCAGCAACCCCCGGCTGCCCACTTAGAAGTAGCGTATCTCTATCCCCCGACCTGAGAGTAGACAGATCATAACCGGATTGCCGAAAGCTTGGAAGGAAGCCTGCCGTGGCGCGTGCGCGTACTAGGGGGCCTTGGCGGGGTGGAACTTCTGCTGGGCGGCGAGCAGGCCGTCCTTGACGAGGATTTCGACGGCGTCGGCCGCCGCATCGATGAGGAAGGGAAGGTCCTTCTTTTCCGGGGCCGAAAAGTCCCGCAGGACGAAGTCTGCGGTGTCCATCCGGCCCGGTGGCCGTCCGACGCCGACCCGCACACGCAGGTAGTCTTTGGTGGCCAGGGCCTTCGAGATGTCCCGTAGCCCGTTGTGTCCGCCTTCGCCGCCGCCGATTTTGAGCTTTACGGTGTCGAAAGGGATGTCAATTTCGTCATGAACTGCAACAACATGGGCCGGATCGATCCCATAGAACTGGGCCAGCGCCGCGACCGGGCCGCCGGAGACGTTCATGTAGGACTGCGGCTTGGCCAGCACGATCCGGGGACCGCCAATGCCAAGGCGCCCTTCGAGGACCTGGGCACGCGCCTTGTGGGACTTGAACCGGCCGCCGGCGCGCGATGCCAGTTCATCCAGGACCATCTGGCCGACGTTGTGCCGGTTGTGGCTGTACTCGGGTCCGGGGTTGCCAAGGCCTACGATCAGCCAGGTGTCGGTCATGGATGGTCCTTTAATGGGCAGGTTGGGCCGCTGGCGGGCAGGACAGGCGGGCAGGGCAGTCACGGCGCACGGTCCGGGACAAGGCGGTGGAGACGACGGCGGCCGGGCCCCTGAGGAGCCCGGCCGCCGGTGGATGTTGCCGGAATTACTCGGCTGCTGCTTCTTCGGTCTCCGCAACCTCGGCGGGAGCGGCTTCGCCGGCCTCTTCGCCCTCTTCGGCGATTTCGACGGCCTCGGAGATGTTGACCACGAGCGCCTCGGGGTCAGCCAGCAGGGTGGAGCCCTGCGGCAGGACGAGGTCGGAGGCGTGGATGTGCTCGCCGGCGCCGCGGCCTTCGACGCTGACCTCGATGGCGGTCGGCAGGTGGGTTGCCTCGGCCTCGACGGAAACGACAGTCAGTTCCAGGTTGTGGACGCTGCCCGGAGCAACTTCACCGGTCACGTGAACCGGGACGTCGACGGTGACCTTCTCGCCGGTGCGGACGGTCAGCAGGTCGAGGTGCTCGACGATCTGCTTGATCGGGTTGCGCTGGATGTCCTTGACGAGGGCCAGGTGCTCCTCGCCGTTGATGTCCAGGTTCAGCAGGGCGTTGGGGACGCGGACGGCCAGGGTGGTGGCCTTTGCCGGCAGGGTGATGTGGATCGGCTCTGCGCCGTGGCCGTAGATGACGGCCGGGATCAGGTTGGCCATGCGGGCGCGGCGGGCGAAGCCCTTGCCGAATTCGGTGCGTACTTCTGCTGCGAGCTTCTGCTCAGACATGGATATCTCCTCGTGGGTTCAAGCTGTGGGTCTAAACGGTGTTCGGCAAGGGCGGAGGTCTGTTTGCGACCTTCAACGCCGGGCTGCCAGGCAGCTGACCGATCGAAGGAAATTCAGACCCAGTCGATAACGGAGACCAGCACTCCGGCTTCCCGCACAAACAGCTGCATACGGTCTCACCGGCGCTCTCCCTCGCCAAGGTTCCATACAAGGCTACCAGCGGCCGGCCCGGTTTCTAAAACCGGGCCGGCCGCCGGCCGGACGAATCAGGGCTCAGGCCTGGCCGTCGAACAGGCTGGTGACGGAACCGTCGTCGAACACTTCACGGACGGCGCGCGCGATCAGCGGCGCGATCGACAGGACGGTCAGCTGCGGGAAGCGCTTGTCCGCCGGGATCGGCAGCGTGTTGGTGACCACGACCTCGCGGGCACCGGACTCGGACAGGCGGCGGGCTGCGGGATCGGAGAACACCGCGTGGGTCGCGGCGATGATGACGTCCTTGGCGCCTGCGTTCTTGAGCACCTGCACGGCGCCGGAGATGGTTCCGCCGGTGTCGATCATGTCGTCGATCAGGACGCAGGTGCGGCCTTCGATCTGGCCCACGACAGTCTTGGAGACGGCCTGGTTGGGCACGGTGAGGTCCCGGCTCTTGTGCACGAAGGCCAGCGGGGCGCCGCCGAGGCGCTCTGCCCACTGCTCCGCGACACGGACGCGGCCGGTGTCCGGGGAGACGACCGTGACGTTGTCGGAGCCGACGCGGGTGCGGATGTAGTCGGCCAGGAGCGGGATGGCCATGAGGTGGTCCACCGGGCCGTCGAAGAAGCCCTGGATCTGGGAGGTGTGCAGGTCAACGCTCATGATGCGGTCGGCGCCGGCGGTCTTGTAGAGGTCGGCGACAAGGCGTGCCGAGATCGGCTCGCGGCCGCGGCCCTTCTTGTCCTGCCGGGCGTAGGGGTAGAACGGGGACACCACGGTGATGCGCTTGGCGGAGGCCCGTTTGAGCGAATCGATCATGATCAGCTGTTCCATGAGCCAGTTGTTCAACGGGGCCGGGTGGGCTTGAATCACGAAGGCGTCGGTGCCGCGGACGCTCTCGCCGGCCCGCACGTAGATCTCCCCGTTGGCGAAGTCGTAGGCGTCCAGGGGCAGCAGCTCGGTGCCCAGCTCCTTGGCGATTTCCTTCGCCAGCTCAGGGTGCGCGCGCCCCGCGGCCAGCACCAGCTTCTTCTCGCCGTGTGCCGTAATTTCGCTCATGATTGCTAGCCCTCTTCTGTCGGTGCCGGAGTAGTGGAGGATGTCGGGGCGGCGCCCGCGGACCGGGCCAGGGCGCCCGCGGCGCCGGCGGACCCGGCCAGGGCGGACTCGGCCAGGGCGGACTCGGCCAGGGCGGCGGAGACGGAGCCGGGCCGGTTGGCCGATACCCAGCCTTCCGCGTTCCGCTGTTTAGCCAGGGAGAGCGCGAGGGCGCCCGCCGGAACGTCCTGGCGGATGACGGCGCCTGCGCCGCTGTAGGCGCCGTCGCCCACACGGACGGGAGCCACGAAGACGGTGTTGGACCCCGTGCGCACGCCGGAGCCGATCACCGTGCGGTGCTTCTTCTCGCCGTCGTAGTTGGCAGTGATGTTGCCGCAGCCGATGTTGGTGTCCTCGCCGATTTCCGCGTCTCCGGCGTAGCCGAGGTGGGACAGCTTCGAACCGCGCCCGATCGTGACGTTCTTGGTTTCGTAGAACGCGCCGATCTTGCCGGTCTCGCCCAGGACGGTGCCGGGGCGCAGGTAGGTGAAGGGGCCCACGGTGGCGCGTGCTCCGATCCGGGAGCCGGAGCCGTGGGTGCGGATGACGGTTGCGCCCTCCCCCACCGCGACGTCCGTCAGGGTCGTGTCGGGGCCGACGACGGCGTCGCGCGCCACGGTGGTGACGCCGTGCAGCTGCGTGTTGGGGAGCAGTCGGACGTCCTCGTCGAGAGTCACCGTGGCGTCGATCCATGTGGTGGCCGGGTCCACGACTGTCACCCCGGCTCGCATCCAGGCCTCCACCGTGCGGCGATTATGCTCGGCTCCGAGGGCCGCGAGCTGAACGCGGTCGTTGGCGCCTTCAACCTGCCAGCGGTCCTCGGTGACGACGGCGGCGACGCGGCCGCCCGCGGCGCGGGCCAGGGCCAGGACGTCTGTGAGGTACTTTTCGCCCTGGGCGTTGTCCGTGGTGACATGACCCAGCGCGTCGCGCAGCACGGAGGCGTCGAAGGCGTAGATGCCGGAGTTGATTTCACGGATTGCGCGTTCGGCGTCAGTGGCGTCCTTGTGCTCGCGGATGCCCGTGACCGTTCCGTCCGCCGCCCGCAGGATGCGGCCATAGCCGGTGGCGTCGTCGAGAACGGCGGTGAGGACAGTGACGGCGTTGCCCTCCGCCTCGTGGGCGGCGACGAGCTCGGCCAGCAGTGCACCGGTGAGCAGCGGAACGTCCCCGTAGGTGACGACGACGGTCCCGCTCAACGCTTGTTCGGGGTGGGCGGCGTCGAGGGCCTCAAGCGCGGCCTCAACGGCGCGGCCCGTGCCGGGCACGTCGTCCTGGTCCACGATGAGGGCCTGCGGATCCAGGGCGGTGACGTGGTCGGCCACGAGGTCGCGTTCGTGCCGCACCACCAGGGCCAGTTCGCGGGGGCGGACACTGCGGGCGGCCGTGAGGGCGTGCCCGACCAGGGAGCGGCCGCCGATCTCATGGAGAATCTTCGGGATACGCGATTTCATCCGGGTACCGGCACCTGCAGCTAGGACAATCACGGCGGCTGGGCCAGTGTTCTCGGGGCTCACGTATTCGCTCTCCTTGCTTGGTTGCGCAGCGTGTCTCGCCAGTTCCGCCCATAGGACTCGAACCTATACTCCACGGCTCCAAAGGCCGGGGTGCTGCCATTACACCAGAGCGGACCGTGCCAAGGCTTGACCGGTGGCACAAGAAACAATTCTGCCACGAAGGTTGATGCTCGTGCGACTCAGCGCCTTAAGGCCGGGCGGCGCAGCCCCCCGAGGGACATGTCCATCCGCGGCCCACCCGGCCTCGGCCACCCCGCGGGACATGTCCTCCACGGAGCCCATGGAATGGACATAACACCATTATGTCCATCCGCGACCTACGCCTCCGGCACATGTGCTCACGGTTTCGGGCCCTCCGAGGGACTTGTCCACCCCTGGGCGCCACGAAAGTACAGGCGTGCGGGGTTTGGGCACTCCGAGGGACACGTCGGATTCAGGCTCGTACCACGCGCCTGGCTGAGGGCTGCGGCCAGGGACATGTCCTCCATCGACCCCATGGGCTGGACATAATGCCAATATGTCCATTCGCGATCTGCGTTCCGGGCACATGTGCTCACGGCTTCGGGCCCTCCGAGGGACATGTCCACCCTTGGGCGCCACCGCAGCACATGTCCCCAGGGGGTGGAAGGCTGCGAGGGACATGTCCATCCCTAGCCGCCACCGCAGCACATGTCCCCAGGGGATCGAAGGCTGCGAGGGGCATGTCCAGCCGTGGCGCAGCACGTTGGGCATGTCCCTCGGAACAGGGGGAACTTGTCCTTCGGGCCGGGGCACGGGTCCCCCGGGCTGCACGCGGGCTACTCCCCCAGCACCTCGAGGGCCTCAAGCCATTCAAGTTCGAGGGCTTCGCGTTCGCCGGAGAGGTCCTGAAGCTTCCTGTTGAGCTCGGCGAGCTGGTCAAACTTGCTGGCGTCGCCGGCCCCGGCGGCCATCTGGGCGTGGATCTTGTCCTCCTGCTGGGTGAGCTTGCCCAGCTGGCGGTCGATCCGGTTCTTGGCCTTGCGGGCGTCGCGCTTTTCCGCTTCCGACGGCCCGGTGGCAGCCGGCGCCGCGCCCCCGCCGGAGGACGTCACCGGGTTCCCGCCGCCGGTGATGGTGGAGCCGGCCAGTGCCGATTCACGCAGTTCCAGGTACTGGTCCACGCCGCGCGGCAGGGCACGGATCTTGCCGTCACCCAGGAGCGCCATCTGGTGGTCGGTGACGCGTTCGAGCAGGTAGCGGTCGTGGCTGACCACCACAAGGGTGCCGGGCCAGCCGTCGAGCACGTCCTCGACGGCGGCGAGGGTGTCGGTATCGAGGTCGTTGGTCGGTTCGTCGAGCATCAGCACGTTCGGCTCGCCGACCAGGAGCCGCAGCAGCTGCAGGCGCCGGCGTTCGCCACCGGAGAGGTCCTTGACCGGAGTCCACTGCTTCTGGTTGGTGAAGCCCAGCTGCTCCACGAGCTGCCCGGCGGTGAACTCCTTGCCGCCGACGTTGAAGGAGCGCTTCTCGCGTTCGATCACTTCGATGACGCGCAGGTCCGCGACGTCGTCGAGCTCCTTGACTTCCTGGGTGAGCACCGCGGTGACCACGGTCTTGCCTCGCTTGAACTTGCCGGAGGTGGGCTGGATCTCGCCGTTGAGCAGCTTCAGCAGGGTGGTCTTGCCGGCGCCGTTGACGCCCACGAGGCCGAGCCGCTCGCCCGGCGCCAGGCGCAGGGTGATGTTGTCGAAGAGTTTCTGCCCGGCCTCGCCGCCCTGGAAGTCCAGCGAGACGTGTTCCAGGTCCAGCACATCCTTGCCGAGCCGGGCCGTGGCCATCCTGCTCAGTGCCGTCGAGTCGCGCGGCTCGGGCACGTCGGCGATCAGGGCGTTGGCTGCCTCGATCCGGAACTTGGGCTTGGCGGTGCGGGCCGGGGCGCCGCGGCGCAGCCAGGCGAGCTCCTTCTTGACGAGCTGCTGGCGCTTGGATTCGACCACCGAGGCCATCCGGTCGCGCTCCGCCCGGGCCAGGACGTAGGCCGCGTAGCCGCCCTCGAACGGGTCCATGATGCCGTCGTGGATTTCCCAGGTCTTGTTGCACACTTCATCGAGGAACCAGCGGTCGTGCGTGACCACGAGGAAGGCGCCCTGGTTGGCCCGCCAGCGGGTCTTCAGGTGCCGGGCCAGCCAGGCGACGCCTTCGACGTCGAGGTGGTTGGTGGGCTCGTCGAGCATGATGACGTCGTGGTCCTCGATCAGCAGCTTGGCAAGGGCCACCCGCCGCTTCTGCCCGCCCGAGAGCGCGTGCACGTTGGCGTGCCAGTCGACGTCGGCCACCAGGCCGCCCATGACTTCGCGGATCTGGGGGTTGGCGGCCCATTCGTAGTCGGCCTTGTCGCCCACGATGGCCGCGCCGACGGTGAGGTCCCCGTCGAGGACGTCGCTCTGGTCCAGGTACCCGATGTTGACCTCACCGCGCTTGGTCACCCGGCCCGAGTCCGGGGTGGAGCGCATCGCGAGCAGGCGCATGAGGGTCGACTTGCCGTCACCGTTGCGGCCCACCATGCCGATCCGGTCCCCCTCTTCCAGGCCGAGGGTTACGCCGTCGAGGACGGTGCGGGTTGCATACGAGACCGAAAGGTTCTCGCCGCCGAGCAGGTGTGCCACTGGGAACTGCTTTCTTAGGTGTATCGGTGAAGTTATCCGGGAGGCGTTAAAAAGCCCCTAAAGGAGCGTATCGGAGATGATGCGGGCCCCGTGCACCGGTCCGTGCACCGCCATGGCGTCGAGGCTGTGGCGGCGCAGCTCTTCGGCGAGCCCGGCCGCGGCGGCGGGGCTGTGGACGAGGAAAGCGACGGTTGGGCCGGATCCGGAAACGATTCCGGCGACCGCCCCGCAGGCCTCGCCGCGGCCCAGAGTGTCGCGCAGGGCCGGGGACAGTTCGATCGAGGCGCGCTGGAGGTCGTTGACCAGGACGCGGCTCAGGGCGTCGGCGTCGCCGCTGCGCAGCGCCGTGAGGATGCCGGGGTCGACGGCGGCCGGTTCCTCGCCCGTCACGCCCTCGGCCGCGCGCAGGCAGTCAAGGGCCCGGAAAACCTCCGGTGTGGACAGGCCATAGTCGGCCGTGACCAGGACCCAGTCCGTCTGGGCCTTGACGAGGGCCGGCGAGAGGTCATCGCCCACGCCCAGGCCCACGGCGGTGCCGCCCAGCAGGGCGAAGGGAACGTCGGCGCCCAGTTCGGCGGCCAGGTGGGCGAGCTCGTCGCGGGACAGGCCGCTGTTCCACAGCGCGTCGCAGGCCAACAGCGTTGCGGCGGCGTCGGCGGACCCGCCGCCCATGCCGCCGGACACGGGCACCCGTTTGGTGATCTCCAGGTGGACGCCGGTTGAGTGCTCGGAGACGTCGGCCATGATCGCGGCCGCCTTGTAGGCGAGGTTGCGGTGATCGAGCGGGATGTCCACGCCGTCCAGGTCCAGGGTGCTCGCATCGCTGATGCTGACGGTGATCCCGCCGGTTTCAGTGCTGGTCGCAGCGACTTCCTCGTAAAGCGAGACAGCCAGGTAGACGCTGGCAACCGAGTGGTAGCCGTCCGGGCGTAGCGGTCCGACATCCAGTGAGACGTTGACCTTGCCTGGAGCCTTGACCCGAACAGTCCGCGCGGCAAAGCGCCCTCTCACTGCGTTCATGGCTCCACGCTATGGCATTGGGGGGCCGGGCTCAAAGCCCGGGAAGGGGGCCGCCGAAGTTCCCCAGAACTCAGGAGCCCGCCTGCGCGCGGGCTTCGGCGATCCTGGCGAACGCCGCAATATCGATCACTTCACCGCGTGCGGCGGGGTCGACGCCGGCCGCCCGCAGGCAGCGTTCAGCCTCGGCGGCGCCGCCTGCCCAGCCGGCCAGCGCCGCCCGCAGCGTCTTGCGGCGCTGCGCGAAGGCGGCGTCGATGACGGCGAAGACCTGCGCCCGGGTGGCGGTGGTGGCCGGTGGCTCCCGCCGGGTGAAGGCGACGAGCCCGGAATGGATCTTGGGCGCCGGCCAGAAGACGTTCATTCCGATGACCCCGGCCTTGCGCATGCTGCTGTACCAGGCGGCTTTCACCGACGGGACGCCATACGTCTTGGAACCGGGCCCGGCCGCGAGGCGGTCGGCCACTTCGTCCTGGACCATGACCAGACCGTGCTGCAGGCTCGGGAAATGCTGCAGGAGGTGCAGCACCACGGGGACTGCAACGTTGTAGGGAAGGTTCGCCACGAGCGCGGTCGGCTCGGCGGGCAGCTCCGTGACCTTCATGGCGTCGGCCAGGACGAGGTGGAAATTCCCGACGGCGTGCGGCCGCCACCGGGCCACGGTGTCCGGCAGGCGCCCGGCGAGGACCGGGTCAATTTCGACGGCGACGACGGCCCGGGCGGCGTCCAGCAGGCCAAGGGTCAGCGACCCGAGGCCGGGCCCCACTTCGAGGACTGTCTCATCGGCCCGGACGCCGGCGGCGGCCACAATGCGGCGGATGGTGTTGCCGTCGATCACGAAGTTCTGGCCCAGGGTCTTCGTGGGCCGCACCCCGGCTTCCTCTGCCAGCCGGCGGATGTCGGTAGCGCCCATCAGCGGTGCGGGTGCAGTTCCGGGCTGGCTTTCGGGGGCGGCGGGGGTCGGTTCAGTCACCTAGGTATCCTATCCCGGCCCTATCCGGGCGCCCGTACGCCAGAGGCCGGGTCCGGAAGGATATCCGGACCCGGCCTCTGGGGACGCCTCCGCGGCCAGGCGGCCGCGTTGGCGTGCCAGTCGTGTGCTAGCTGGAGGCGGCCCAGCCGCAGCCCCAGGGGCCGAGGCCGCGCTGCGCGTAGACGCGGTTGGCGACGGCGATCTGCTGGGCCTTGGTGGCGAGGCTGGCGTTCGGGGCGTAAGCACCGCCGCCGGAGCCGAGCCAGGTCCCGACGTCGAACTGCAGGCCGCCGTAGTAGCCGTTGCCGCTGTTGATGGACCAGTTCCCGCCGGACTCGCACTGCGCGATCTTGTCCCACATGCCCTGGTTCATCATCGCGGGAGCCGCGGCGCCGGTGTTGGCTTCGGGCTTCGGCTTTTCCTTGGTCCCCACGGTGACCTTTTCAGTGACAGGCTGGCGGCTGACGTTCTTGGACACCAGGGTCCGGGAGGCTTCGCGGCCGTCCACGAGGACCAGCTTGAAGTTTTTGGTGGTGGTGCCGGCGACGCCCGCCTGGGTGACAGTCTTCTCACCCTTGAACATGTCCGCGTTTTCGGTGGTGAGGGTTTCGAACGCGACGGGCTCGGTGGTGGTGGCCGTCTTGCTGACGTCGACCCGGGAGACCTTGATGACCATGTCATTGACCACCGGGGCGTTCCCCGGCTGGGAGACGCGGTCGCTGGCTCCGAGCTTCAGGCCGGCGTCCTCAAGCACCTTGGCCACCGTGGCGGCCGTCGTGGTCTTCGCGGCCGCCTTGCCGTCCGCGACGATGCTCACGGTCTTCGGCGTCGAAATGGCGACATAGGAACCGGCGACGGCCAGCTGGGCGTCCTTGGGCACCGATACCTGCGAGGCGCTGGCCACGCCGAGTTCGGTCACCAGCCCTTCGACGGTGGGCGCGGTGGTGTTGACGGTCCGCTCGGCGCCGTCGAGGCTCACCTTGACGGCTTTGGCGAGGTTGACGTTGATGACTGACCCGTCCTGCACCTGGGAGTCCAATGACGGCGACACCCTGTCGGCCGGCTGCAGTTCAACCTCGGCACCCTTGACGGCCTCTCCGACGGTTCCGCCGAAGGTCTGGACGGAGCTGACTTTTCCGTCCACGTTGAGTGTGATCGTCTTGTTGTTGCCGACGAAGGCCACAAGGCCCAGCACCAGTGCCACGAGCACAACGAGCTGGGCTCCGACTTTGACGAAGCTGATCTTGCCGTCCGATGTGAAGAACTTGACCACGATTGCCCGTATCTCTTGGACCTTCCGGGCACGGGGAAAGTGCACGAGACCACCCTCCGTGAGCGCGCCAAGGGCGGCCCCGGACCAGGTCCGGAGCGTCACGGAACATGCGTGCACTGCCTCACTCAAAGCGAGAGCGCACATGTGGTTGGTTGACCACGATGCACGCCCTGCAGGAGTGAATTTATCCGTAGGCCTTCCCCGACCCCGGCTAATTGTTGACCACTGTAACCATAGCGTTATAAAGGAACCAAGAAATCGTACATACTTGGTATTCTCCCGGGAGGACCTGGGGCAGCGTCCGTTAGGTCCAGGATCCGTATGCCCGCACGGAATTTTCGGCGATCGCCGCGCACAATCCGGCGAGGTCCGATCCCGTCACATCGGCCATGGCCCGAACGGTGTACGGGACCATGTAGCTCGCGTTGGGGCGGCCGCGGTGCGGGTGCGGGGTGAGGAACGGCGCGTCGGTCTCGACCAGGACTCGGGCCGGCTCCGCGATGGCCAGCGCGGCCCTCAGGTCCGCCGCGTTCTTGAACGTCACAGTGCCGGCAAAGGACATGTACCAGCCCTCGGTGTTGCATGTCCGGGCGAGCTCCTCGCCGCCGGAGAAGCAATGGAAGACCACGCGCTCCGGGGCACCTTCTTCGCGCAGCACCTGGACGACGTCGTCATGGGCATCCCGATCGTGGATCTGCAGCGTCAGTCCGAGCCGCTTGGCGATGTCGATGTGGCGGCGGAACGAATAGCGCTGGTGGGCCAGGCCCTCCCCCTCGGTGCGAAAAAAGTCCAGGCCGGTCTCACCGATCGCCCGGATCCGGGGGTGGGCGGCCAGGGCCTCGATTTCGGCGAGCGCGGCATCGAGCTCGCCGCGCAGCGCGTACTCCGGGGCGTCGTTGGGGTGCAACGCGACGGCGCCCAAGAGCCGCGCATCCAGGTCGACGGCCTTGACGGTAAACCGGGACGATTCGAGGTCGCAGCCCACTTGGACGGCGCCCTGGACGCCGACGGCGGCCGCGGCGTCGAGGGCGTCCTTGACGCCGACTGACAGCTCCCCGGAGCGAAAGTCCAAATGCGTGTGGTTGTCCAGGACCGGCACGGGAAGCGGCTCGGGTGCAGGCGGATATCCGCTGCGTCCGGTACCGTCACTTCCAGGCGACCGGAACGGGACGGGGGTTTGGGGATTGGGCATTCATCCACCCTAACGGGCGGCCGGATTTCCCCGGAACTCTCTGTCAGGGTCGGCAGTTGTGTTAGTAGTCTGTAAGTACTCCGTTATTTCTCCGTTAGGAACCAGTGAACCCAGCTGCGGGGCCCGGCGGCCGTTGCCGGTCCGTTCCGGGACCCTCCAGGGCTGAAAGGCTGCCGATGGATTATCACCGCACCTCCATAGACGACGTTGCCCCCGGCGGGCAGAGCTTCCCGGGCCGACCCGGCGTGGACTCGAACGCCGCCGGACACCGGTCCTCGCCGCACGGTCCCGCGGCCATGGACGCCGCGGCGTTCCATGCGGCCAGCACCCGGATCCTTACCGCCATCAACACCGTCATTGACGGCAAGGCCGAAGCAGCACAGCTGGCGCTCACCGTGCTCCTCGCCCAGGGCCATTTGCTCCTCGAAGACGTCCCGGGGGTAGGAAAGACGCTCCTGGCCAAGACGCTTGCCCGGAGCATCGACTGCTCCGTCAGCCGGATCCAGTTCACCCCGGACCTGCTTCCGTCCGACGTCACGGGTGTGTCCATCTACAACCAGGCGACCCGGTCGTTCGAGTTCCGCCACGGCGCGGTGTTCGCGAACATCGTTATCGGGGACGAAATCAACCGCGCTTCGGCCAAGACCCAATCGGCCCTGCTGGAGTGCATGGAGGAGCACCAGGTGACGGTGGATGGCACCTCCTACCGGCTGGATGAGCCCTTCATGGTGGTGGCGACGCAGAACCCCATTGAGATGGAGGGCACCTACCCGCTTCCGGAAGCGCAGCGGGACCGTTTCATGGCCCGGATTTCCATGGGTTACCCGGACCGGGAGTCCGAGATGGAGATGCTTGAAACGCATCAGTCGTCGTCGCCGCTGGCCCGCGTGAGCGCGGTGGTCACAGCCGCGGAAGTGGCCGCCATGATTGCCACGGTGCAGCAGGTCTATGTGTCCAGGTCCATCAAGGACTACACGGTCGCCGTGGGACGGGCTACGCGGGAAAGCAAGCTTCTTCGCCTTGGTGCCAGTCCCCGCTCCATGCTGCAGCTGCTGCGGGCAGCTAAAGCCACCGCCGCGCTGGAGGGGCGGGACTTCGTGCTGCCCGACGACGTCGTCAGTGTCGCCGAGGCCGTGCTGGCCCACCGGATTATCCTCGATCGCAAGGCGGCCAGCGCGGGCGAGACGCCACAAAGCGTCATCCGGGCCATCATCGCCAAGATCCCGGTCACCCCGGACGTGGCGGCTTCAGCCAACGGGGCGGCCCGCCCGGCCCGAAACAAGGCTTCGGCCATGGCGCCAGCGCCGTCGCCCCAGCTGCCGAATCCGCGTTAGGCCGAGGGTTCCGCCGTGGCGTTGAGGGATCGGTTTTCCGGGCACATCTTCAGCACCCGCGGCTGGGGACTGCTGGCCGCGGGTGCGGTCTCGCTGCTGGCCGCGCAGATCATGGGACGCAGGGATCTGCTGGCTCTTGCGGTCCTGCTGCTGCTCCTGCCGCTGCTGGCCCTCGCCGGAACCCGCGTCCTGAAGCCGAGGTTCCGGGTCTACCGGGAATTCGGCCCGTCGCCGGTCGAAGCGTCCGCGCGGACCACTGTGCGGCTGGCCATTGCGCGCAACGGGCCGGGAACCGGTCACGCGATCATGGAGGAGCATCTGCCGGCCCGGTTCGGCGAATCCCCGGTCTTCCTTTTCCCCGCCCGCGGCGCGCCCGGCGGTACCAGCCGCTATGAATACCACCTTCGCTCGGCCAAGCGCGGCCAGTTTGTGATCGGGCCCGTCACTGCTGAGTTCAGCGACCCCTTCGGTTTGTCCTTCCACCGGCACGCGATCGACGACGGCGATCTCCTCACCGTGACACCGGCCGCCGTGGAACTCCCCGAGACGGGGCTGGCCGGGGCCCGCGGGAACGACGGCGTTACTGCCACGCGGATCCGGGCCAACCCGAGCGACGACGACGTCATGACCCGCGAATACCGCCACGGGGATCCGATGCGCCGGGTGCACTGGGCCGCTACCGCCCGGCACGGCTCCCTCATGGTGCGGCAGGAGGAATCCGTCACGACGCCGGAGGCGACGATTATCCTGGACCACAGACTTTCGGCCTATCCCCACGGCGTGTTTGGTCACGGAGCTTTTTCCTCCGCTCGCCCGGGCAGTTCAGGCAGTTCAGGCCCTGCAGGCAGTTCAGGCAGCGGCGACGGACACGAGTTACTGACCTGCGACACCTTCGAGTGGGCCGTCACGGCGGCAATGTCGATCGCCGCGCACCTCGCCGAGCGCAGCTACACCCTGCGGTTCCTAGATAGCGCGGGCGCCCCCGCCTTCCGGCAGTCGCCGTCGGCCCCCGATCCCGAGGCGGAGGAGTACGGCGGGACGGCCGGGCTGCAGTCCATCGCGGAAAGCTTGGCCGCCATCCAGCTCTCCGGCCCCCAGCACCCCCACCCGCACCGAACCCGCGGCGGTAATCCCCGCACTCTGCCGGGCCGGCAGCCCCGTCCGTCGTCGGCCACAAAGGGAGACCGCGCGGCATTCTCCGGGCAGGCCGCCCCCGCTGCCAAGTCCGCTGCCAGGTCCTCCGCTGCCGGGTCTTCCGTGGTGGCCGCGACCGCCGCGCGCGCCTTCGACGACACCCTGATGGACAAGCTCTCCGCGCACCGGCTGAGGGGGCCGATCCTGGCGGTCCTGGGCAACCTCACCGCGTCCGAGGCCCGGGCCCTGTCCCCCGCGGCGGCGTTCGGCGCCAACGCCTTTGCGCTGCTGGTCACGGACCACCTCCACGAGTCCGGCGAGGTCCTTGAGGTAATGGAAGTGCTGCGGCTGGGCGGGTGGCGGGCAGTCGCGGTATCTGCCCGGTCCTCGCTGCCGGACGCATGGGCCGCCTTCGACGCGGCGGACCCGGCCATGTCCGCTGCGGCCGACGTGCGGCGGGGCGCGAGGAGCCGGCTATGACCCTCGCACCGCAGCGCAGCGGGCCCGGCGCAGGAACGTCCGCACCGGAAGAACCGACAGTCCAGCCGCCGGCCACGGCGTCCCGGCCGGACGGACCCGGCGCCCAGCCGTGGGCGATGGCGGCCGCCGTCGCCGTCGCCGTCGCGGGAGCCGCCCTGGGATTCAACGGGGTCCTGCGCGGGTGGGCCTGGTACTCCCCGGTGTTCACCACCGTCCTTGCGGTCGCCTTCTCCATGGCGACGCTCCGGGCGCTGCGCGCCCCGGGGTGGATGGTTGCCGCCGGCGGACTGGCGTCCTTGACCCTGGCCCTGACCTTCACCTTCTTCCGGAAGTACAGCATCGCGGGGTTTATCCCGTCGCCGGAAACCATGAACTATCTGGAAAAGTTCCTCCGGCGCGCCAGCGAGACCATTCTCGCCGAGAGCACTCCCGTGGCCCCCAATGCCGGCATCGTCATGCTGATCTGCGCCGTCCTCGGGCTGCTGGTGATCCTCGTGGATGCCCTCGCGTTCCCGCTGGGTCTGCCGGCCACGAGCGGACTGGGGATCCTGGCAATTCTCGTGGTGCCGGCCATCGTCAAGCCCCAAAGCGTCGGGGCGCTCGGGTTTATCGGGGCAGCCGTCGGCTATTTGATGATCCTCGGTTGCAGCCATTGGTTCGCACCGGCCGCCCGCACCCGGGCCGACACGGCCCGCGACCCGGGACAGATCCGGCGTGGCGCCGTCACGGCCGCCCTGGCGCTGACCCTCACGCTGTTGCTCCAGACGGTCACCCCGGGCTTTGACCAGGGCACGTTCCCGCAGGGCTCGAGACTGAACCCGTTCGGCGGCGCCACTGGCCTGAACCCTATGATCAGCCTGGGCACCAGCCTGCGCAGCCCGTCCGGGGAGGGCCGGATCACCTTCGCCACGAACGCCCCGGCGGCGCCCTACCTGCGCTCGGTGACGGTGGACAGTTTCGAAGGTGATTCCTGGGCACCGGATGACCGGGAGTCCACCCGGCGGCAGGGCACCGGCAGGATCGACGCCGGCCTTGATTCCACCGTGCCGGGGCTCCGGGTGGTCACGGCGGTCAACACGGGCCAGTTCACGAGCCCGTACCTCCCCGCGCCCTACGCCCCGGAGTCCGTGAGCGGCCTCACGGGGCGCTGGAGCTGGGACCCGGCCACGCTCAGCATCAAGGGCGTCGACACCAACTCCCGCGACCAGCAGTACGTGGTCACATCCGTGACCGCCAAGCTCACCGCCGGAATGCTGCGGGACGCCTCCCTGCCGGCCAGCGGGATCCCCGAGCAGTTCCTCCGGCAGCCGGCGAACGTTCCGGAGATTGTTCGCACCACGGCCGAGGCGGTGACGGCCGGTTCCACCACGCCGTATACGCGGGCCATGGCGATCCAGAGCTATCTGCGCTCCGCCGCATTCACCTATTCCCTGCAGTCCCCCGTGCAGGGCGGCTATGACGGAAACGGCCTGTCGGTGCTGGCAGACTTCCTGACCCAGAAGAGCGGCTACTGCATCCATTTCGCGTCGGCCATGGCCGTGATGGCCAGGTTGCAGGGCATTCCAAGCAGGATCGCCGTGGGCTACGCCCCGGGCCGCCCCACCGGCGCCACGGTGTCCGTCGCAGGCCAGGGCCCGCTGCAGGAGTACGAGGTCGACTCCCGGGACGCCCACGCGTGGCCGGAGCTGTACTTCCCGGGCCTGGGCTGGGTGCCGTTCGAGCCGACGCCCTCCCGCGGGATCGTCCCCGCCTACGCCACCGAAGGCACCACGCCCAGCGGCGCGAGCACCAACGAGCGCAACGACGCACTGACGCCCGGAGACGGTTCGAGCCGGGCGCCCGTCCCCACCTTCGCCCCCGTCCCCCTTCCCGGAGCCGGGACAGCGACTGCCGCAGACCCGCGGCCGGCGCAGGCACTCTACGGTGTCGGCGCGGTGCTGCTGCTGGCGCTGCTTGTGGCGTCGCCGCGGCTGGCCCGCGCGCGGGTGCGGCGCCGCCGGCTGAGCCTGTCGGCCCGCGGCAATGGCGCCGGAGGGGCGGCGCCGGCCTGGGCGGAACTGCGCGACCTCGCCACGGACTATGGCGTGGCGCCCGCAGCGAGCGAAACGCCCCGGCATTTCTCCCGGCGGCTGCGGGTCTCCGGGGCACTGGGGGAACCAGCGGTCGAATCCTTCGGGAAACCCTCCGGCGCGGACAATCCCGGGCAACGGGCCGCCGCGTCCCTCACTGAGGACTTTGAGCGCGAGCAGTACGGCCGCCCCAACCGCACCATATGGGCTGCCGGTCCGGGGACGGCCGCCTCGGGGACTGCCGGTCCGGCCGGGGACACGGAATCCGCGGACCCCGCCGGCTCCGCGGCGGCCAGGATTGCCCTGGTGCAGGCCTCGCTGCGGGCCAACGCAACGCTCGGCGGCCGGCTCCGCGCGGACTGGCTGCCGCCGTCGGTCCTCTCGGGATGGCGCCGGTCCCTGCCGGTGCCCCGTCAGTTCCTGTCCCGGACAGCACAGCGCACCCGGCGGGGTGCCGCGGAAGCCTGGGTGTTGATCCGCAATACCGTCCGCCGGGTGCGCCGCGGCTAGTCGGCCGCTGTGGGCCGGCCCGCGTCACCGGCCCCGCGTCAGGGGGACCGCGTCACCGGGCCGGCCTGACGGCCGGACCGCCTGCCTTAGCCGGCGTAGGGGTCGGCGATGCCGATGTACTGGGTGTAGAGGTATTCCTCGATGCCCTCGAGCCCGCCTTCGCGGCCCAGGCCGGACTGCTTGACCCCGCCGAAGGGTGCGGCCGCGTTGGAGACCACACCGGCGTTCAGGCCCAGCATGCCGGTCTCAAGCCGTTCGCCCATCCGGATACCCCGGTTGAGGTCCCTCGTGAAGACGTAGGCCACCAGCCCGTACTCGGTGTTGTTCGCCAGCCGCACGGCCTCGTCCTCGGTGCCGAAGGTGATGATCGGGGCGACCGGGCCGAAGATTTCCTCAGACAGGATCCGGGTGCCCTCGGCGACGCCCTTGAGGATGGTCGGCTGGTAGAAGTAGCCGGGCCCGTCCACCGGGGCGCCACCGGCCACGGCCACGGCACCGGCGGAGACGGCGTCGCTGACGAGCTCGTGGACCTTGTCCCGGCTCTTCGCATCGATCAGCGGACCCACCTTCGACTCGGCCTCGGTCCCGCGGGCCGTGGTCATGCCCTTCATCTTCGCGGCGAACTTCTCCGCGAACTCGTCCGCGACAGACTCGTGCACGATGAACCGGTTCGCGGCGGTGCAGGCCTCGCCCATGTTCCGCAGCTTCGCCAGCATGGCACCGGCGACGGCGGCATCGACGTCGGCGTCCTCGAACACGACGAACGGGGCATTGCCGCCGAGCTCCATCGAGGTCCGCAGCACGGTTTCCGACGCGTCCGCGAGCAGGCGCCGGCCGACCTCCGTGGACCCGGTGAAGGAGAGCTTGCGGAGCCGGGCATCCTTGATCAGCGGACCCGTGGTGGCGCCCGCCGTGGAGGTCGGGATCACGTTCAGGACACCGGCGGGCAGGCCGGCCTCGAGCATCACGGCCGCGAACAGCTGCGAGGTCAGCGGGGTCAGGTTCGCGGACTTCAGCACCATCGTGCAGCCCGCGGCGACGGCCGGGGCGATCTTCCGCGTCGCCATCGCCAGCGGGAAGTTCCACGGCGTGATCAGCAGGCACGGGCCCACCGGCTTCTTCGTCACCAGCAGCCGGGACTTGCCGTCCGGGGAGACGGAGTACCGGCCGAACGCGCGCACGGCCTCCTCGGAGAACCAGCGCAGGAACTCCGCCCCATAGGTCACCTCGCCGCGGGCCTCGGCCAGCGGCTTGCCCATCTCCAGGGTCATCAGCAGCGCAAAGTCCTCAGCCCGCTCCGTGACCAGCTCGAACGCCCGGCGCAGGATCTCACCGCGTTCCCGCGGGGGGACTTTCGCCCACGACTCCTGGGCCGCGGCCGCCGCGTCCAGCGCCGCCTTGCCGTCCTCGGGCCCGGCGTCGGCGATGCTCAGCAGCACCTTCCCGGTGGCCGGGTCCTCCACGTCGAACGTCTTCCCCGACGCGGCCGGACGCCACTCGCCGTCGATCAGCAAACCCGTCGGAACAGAGGCCAGCAGGGCGCTCTCCCGCTCCGCAGTAACAATGGGCTGGGCAGTTACAGTCACAACGACTCCCTCGTCAGCAATTCGGTGGTCCCAGTGTGTTGCCACCAGGTTCTTAGCGCAGCCCATTCCCGCAGGCCCGGGCGGCTGGATTACTGTCACCGTACTGCTGCCAGGACGGGCAAGTCCATGCATGGACGCACTGCCTGCCACGGGATACGCTGTGCAGCTGCACAAGCGGCGGCGCCGCTAAGGGGCCCGGACTCACCGTGAGGCGAGGACAGCGGAATACAGTTCGCGTTTGCTGACCTTCGCGTCCTCGGCCACCGCGGCGACGGCCTCCTTCAGCCGGACGCCTTGGGCGATCAACCCGTTGACTGCGGCCACGTGGTCCTCCGGGCGGCCAGGCTCGCGCTCAGGCGCCCCGCCCACCACGACGGCGATTTCGCCGCGCACCTCGTTGGACTCGGCCCATTCAAGCAGCTCGCGCAAGGTGCCGCGGATGACCTGTTCGTAGGTTTTCGTCAGTTCACGGCAGACCGCGGCACGGCGGTCGGCGCCGAACCGGTCGTGGAGGGCCCGCAACATCGGTTCCAGCCGGTGCGGTGCCTCGAAAAACACCATGGTGCGCCGTTCGGCGTCGAGGTCCGCCAGCCGGGACGTGCGTTCGCCTGCCTTGCGGGGCAGGAAGCCCTCGAAGCAAAAACGGTCGGTCGGGAGCCCGGACAGGGCCAGCGCCGTCAGCACCGCGGAGGGTCCGGGTGCGGCGGTCACGGTGAGGCCGGCCGCCACGGCGCCTTCGACCAGCCGGAAGCCCGGATCCGACACGGACGGCATGCCGGCGTCGGTCACCATCACCAGGGTCTTGCCGGCGCGGACCTGCTCCAGCAGGTCCGCGGTCTTGGCTGCCTCGTTGTGCTCGTGATAGCTGATGATCCGGCCGGCCACGGTGATGCCGAGGTTCTGCACGAGCCGGTGCAACCGTCTGGTGTCCTCGGCCGCGACGATGTCCGCCGTCGTGAGCAGCTCCAGGAGCCGCGCCGACGCGTCGCCGGTGTTGCCGATCGGCGTCGCCGCCAGGACGATCCGGCCGGGACCGCCGTCACTGACGGGAAGATCGCTGACGGGAAGATCGGGGGAAGTGCTCGGTTCGTGGTCCACAGAACCAGCCTACTGCCGCCGGAGTGGGACCCGCCGTGCACAGCCGCGAACGGTAGCATGGCAAGGTGACCCAGACCCCCACGCTGCCGCCCGAGGCCGGCCCCGCCGCGTCCCCGCCTTCGGGCCCGAGCCGCGCCGGCAGCCAGACCCGGGGCCGGTTGCGCACCGGGCGGAATCTCGAGCGGCACCGCTGGATCGGCCGGCCCGCCGAGGCCTTCACCGCGGACGCCCTCAAAGAGCGCCTCATCGGGGGGATCCAAAGCTGGCGGGACTATCCGGCCTCGCTGCGGCTCTGGTACTGGCTCATCCCCACCCTCACGGCGGCCTTGGGCGGTGCGCTGCGGTTCGTCCGGCTGGACACGCCCCGGAACCTGGTCTTTGACGAGACGTACTACGTCAAGGACGCCTATTCACTCCTGGTCAGCGGCTACGAGCGCAGCTGGCCCGACCGGGCGAACGACTCCTTCATCGCCGGCAACCCCGGGGTGCTGCTGGGCACACCGGAGTACGTGGTCCACCCGCCGGTCGGCAAGTGGATGATCGCCGCCGGCATGTGGCTGTTCGGTGCGGACAACCCGTTCGGCTGGCGGTTCGGGGCGGCACTGACGGGGACGCTGTCGATCTTCCTGCTGGCGCTGATCACGCAAAAGCTCTTCCGCTCACTGACCCTGGGCGCCGTTGCCGGCGTTCTCCTCGCGGTGGACGGCCACCACCTCGTCATGTCCCGGACCTCGCTGCTGGACATCTTCCTCATGTTCTGGATCCTGGCGGCGTTCGGGGCCCTGCTGATGGACCGCGACGACGGCCGGAGGCGGCTGGCAGCCCGGCTCGGCCGGCAGGCCGCGGCCTCCGCCGCCGGCCGCCCCTCGGCGCTCCAGCTCACGTCCGGCCCCTGGCTTGGCATCCGGTGGTGGCGGCTCGCGGCAGGCGTCTGCCTGGGCCTGGCGGTGGGCACGAAATGGTCCGCTTTGTTCTTCTTGGCCGCTTTCGGCCTGCTCACCGTGTTCTGGGACCTCAGCGCGCGGCGCATCGCCGGCGTGCAGGGCTGGATCAGCGGCGGCATCCTCAAAGACGGCGTCACGGCCTTCCTGAGCATCGTTCCGGTGGCCGCCGTCACCTACGGCGCCACGTGGACCGGCTGGTTCCGGTCCAGCGACGCCTACTTCCGGCACTGGGCCGAAGCCAACCCCTCGGCCGAGTGGGGCTGGCTGCCGAACGCCGTCCGCTCCCTGGCCCACTACCATCTGGAGGCCTACAAGTTCCATCAGGGCCTGAGCGCGGACCACCCGTACGAGGCCAGTGCCTGGAGTTGGCTGGTCATGGGCCGGCCCACGTCCTTTTTCTACGAATCCCCCAAGCCGGGCACCCCGGGCTGCGAGGTCAGCAACTGCACCACAGCCATCCTCTCGGTGGGCAACCCGCTGCTTTGGTGGAGCGCAGCCCTCTGCCTCGGCATCCTGCTGTTCTGGTGGGCTGGGCGCCGTGACTGGCGCGCCGGTGCGGTCCTGGCCGGGGTGGCCGCCGGCTACCTGCCGTGGTTCATGTACCCGGAGCGCACCACCTTCTTCTTTTACGCCGTGTCCTTCGAACCGTTCCTGGTGCTGGCCCTCGTCTACTGCCTGGGGCTGGTTCTCGGCCAGCGCACCGACCCTCTGTGGCGACGGCGGTCCGGGTTCTACGTCGTGGTGCTGTTCGTGGTGGCGGTCGTGCTGCTGTCCGCGTTCTTCTACCCGATCTGGACCGCCGAGGTGGTCCCGTACCAGCAATGGCGCTTGCGGATGTGGATGCCTTCCTGGATCTAAGGCAGGATTGCAGGGGAAGTCCGCCGAACTCCGGGCGGACCAGGAATGGAGGCGCGGCTGTGAGAGAAGCAAGCACCGGACTGCTCGTGGAGCTGGATCCCGGGAGCAACGTGACGGACCTGCTCCTGGAGCAGCACGCGAAGGACCCCGTGCATGCGCTGTACTCCCGCAAGGGCCCCGGCGGCTGGACCGACGTCTCCGTCCAGCATTTCCTGGACCAGGTCACGGCCCTGGCCAAAGGCCTGATTGCCGGCGGACTCGCCCCGGGCGAGACCGTGGCCGTGATGTCAGCGACCCGGTATGAGTGGACGGTAGTGGATTTTGCCATCTGGTTCGCCGGCGGCGTCACCGTCCCGATCTACGAGACCTCCTCCGCGAGCCAGGTCGAGTGGATCCTCCACGACTCGGGCGCCCGGCGCGTTTTTGTCGAGGACCACGCCAAAGCCGCCCTCGTCCAGGGTGTCCTGGACGCCTCCACGGTCCTTGGCGACCGGCTTATCGCCGTCGTCCGGATGGAGAACGACGGCGCCGCACCGCACCTGGCGAGTCTGGCGGCCGCCGGAACCGGCGTGACCGACGCCGAACTCGAACGCCACCGGAGCGCCGCGTCCCTGGCGGATGTCGCTTCACTGGTCTACACCTCGGGCACCACGGGCAAGCCCAAGGGCTGCGAGATCACGCACGCCAACTTCGCCCTCGTGGCCAGGAACGCCGCCCTCTTCCTGCCCGAGATCCTCCTGCGGCCGCGCTCCCGGACGCTGATGTTCCTGCCCCTCGCCCACGTCTTGGCCCGGGCGGTGCAGGTGATCTGCCTAAGCTCCGGCACCACCGTCGGCCACAGCGCAAGCGCCAAGGAACTCCTGGCGGACCTGGCCAGCTTCAAGCCCACCTTCCTGCTGGTGGTCCCGCGGATCTTCGAGAAGGTCTACGCCGGAGCCGCCCAGACGGCTGCCGCTGCCGGCAAGGAACGCGTCTTCGCCGCCGCGGCGTCGGCTGCGATCGACTATTCCAAGGCCCTTGACGCCGCCGCCCGGGGCACCGGCAAGGGCCCCGGGCTGCTCCTGCGGGCCAGGCACCGCCTCTTCGACCGGCTGTTCTACCCCAAGCTCCGGCAGGCGTTCGGCGGCCAGCTGGGCCACGCGGTCTCCGGCGCCAGCCCGTTAAGCTCCAACGACGCACACTTCTTCCGCGGCGCCGGCATCCCCGTCCTGGAAGGCTACGGCCTGACCGAAACCACGGCGCCGTGCACGGTCAACACCCCGGCACGGACCAAGGTGGGGACGGTCGGGATCCCCTTCCCGGGAACGACAATCCGGGTGGCCGACGACGGCGAGATCCTGGTCAAGGGCATCGGCGTCTTCAAGGGCTACCACGCCAATGCGGCTGCCAACGCGGACGCGTTCGTGGACGGCTTCTTCCGTACCGGCGACCTTGGCTCCCTCGACGAGGACGGCTTCCTGACCATCACCGGGCGGAAGAAGGACCTGCTGGTCACGGCCGGCGGCAAGAACGTCGCCCCCGGCCCCCTTGAGGAAAAAATCCGCGAGCACCAGCTGGTCGGCCAGGCCGTGGTGGTCGGGGACGGCCGGCCGTTTGTCTCCGCGCTGGTCAACCTGGACCCCGAAGGCCTCCGCAACTGGTGCACGGCCCGCAAGGTGCCTGTGATGGGCACGGCCGAAGCCGCTGCCGACGAGTCAGTCAGGGCCGCCGTCCAGGGCGCCATCGATGAGGCAAACCTGCTGGTCTCCAAGGCTGAATCGATCCGCAGCTTCGTCATCCTGGACGCCGACTTCACAGTGGAATCAGGGCATCTGACACAGTCGCTCAAACTCAAGCGGGGCGCCGTCGTCCGGGACTACGAGGAACACATCAACCGCATTTACGGCTGAACGAACCTGGCTTACACGGTGTGCCGGGCGCGCAGCGGGTCCCCGGTGCCGCCGGCGGCGCCGTCAGCGGCGCGGCCAGCTGCGCTGTCAACGGGGCCATCCGACACCGCGGCTTCCCCTTCTGCGGATTCGGAGTCGGCGTCCTTCGAGGCCGCGGCTTTCTTCTTGCCCAGTCCACGGCGCCGGCGGGTGGGCCAGGTCAGGACCAGGGTGATGAGGGAAGCGAGCAGGACCAGGCCTCCGATGACGATCCCGGCGTCCACCCAGAACTGGCCGGGGAAGAGCCTGATCAGGGTGTCCTGCAGCGAGAACGTCCAGGTCCCGTTGGCGAAGAAGATGCGGTGGAAGTCCGTGAAGAACTGCTCCCAGCCGAGGAAGGCGAGGGTGCCCAGTCCGATGATGATCGCGAGCGTGACGATCGAGCCGGCAAACAAGCCGCGGCGGACTCCCCCCTTGTGGCGCCGCGCCAGGTAGATCACGGCGATCACGGCCAGCAGGACCAGCAGCGTGCCGGCACCGAACGTCGACAGGATGACGGTCTTGACGTCGGCCATGTGGCTGACCTCGCCGTCCTTGAACAGGCGCTCCCCGCTTTGGTCGACCAGGCCGCCCAGGTAGCGCGGGCCCGACCAGTTGCTGAGATAGTCCACGGCGTAGGAGCCGTAGGTCATGCGGTCATCGGTGCTGAAGCCGTAGCCGTCGCCGGGGAAGCCCGGACGGTTGTATTCCACCCAGAGGAACAAGGGGCTGGTGACGGCGCGGACGGCCAGGACCAGCAGGATGATCGGGTAGAACACCGCGAGCAGCACCTGCATCACCCGCGGGAGGACGGGTTTGGCCTTGGCCGCCTGTTCGCGCTGGGCGTTGCGGCGTTCGACGTCCTCCTGGGGAGGCCGGATTTGCAGGGCCGAGGTCTGCAGCGGCTCGTCCGAATCGGTCTCCTGCCGCGCATAGGCGCTTGCACCGGATCGTGCAAATTCGGTTCGCTCAAATTCAGGCTGTCCAACTCCGGGCTGTCCGGCTCCGGTCTCTCCAGCGCCCGGACCGACGACGGCGGCCTCCGCGGCCTTGCGGCCGGCGCGGCTCTCCGGCTGGCTGGCTGGGGACCCCGTCGACGCGGGTGCCGCATCAGCCCCAGCGGCGGTTGCCCCGCCGCCGTCCGTCGTGGCCTTGGGCCCGTCCGCGGCGGCCGCGCCCCCGGTACGGTCGGCGGCCTCTCCCGCGGGCTTGGCGGCCGCCGGTTTCATCCAGTCGAAAGCCGGCTCGTCGGTGTCATGCGTGGGATCCAGGTGCGGCTCCGGCCGGTCAGGTGGGGTAGGTTTTGTGTCAGTCACGTGGAGCTTCGCTTCCGTAGGCTTCCGCGCCGCCCGGCCTGGGCCGGCTGCGCAACTTATCTGGCTTCGAGCCTACCGTCAGGTGATGAGGCTCGGCGAGGTGCCACCCCGTCAGTTGGCGTAATGGGCCCACGGGATGTTCCAGTCCCCGAAGCCGTCATCGTAGTTGGCGTATTCGCCTTCGGTGTTCACCACCTGGACGACGTCGCCCGTGGTCATGTTGTCGAACACCCATTTGGCGCCGTCCGGCCCCAAGCCGATGCAGCCGTGGGAGAGGTTGCTCTTGCCGAGGTAGGGCATCGCGGAGTCGGTGGCCTGGTGGATGAACTCCCCGCTGGGCGTCAGGCGGGTGGCGTAGTTGACGTCAAGCTGGCCGTAGTAGGCCGGATCTCCCGGCTTCAGCCCGATGGTGGAGGCATCCATGTGCTCCACCCGGTGCTTCTCCATGAACACCAGGAAGCCCCTGGCCGACGGGAACCTTGTGTCGCCCATGGTCGCCGGCCACTGCCCCGCCGGCCGGTCGTTGATCTTGACCGAGAACGTATGGGCCTTGGCGTCGGCCACCGCCACCTTCTTGTCCCCGATGTGGATGGTCACCGTCTTGTTGAAATTGCCGACCTGCCCTTTGCCCAGCTCGACGCCGAACAACTGCATGTCCATGGTGATGGTGCTGTTGGCGGCCCAGAAGTTCTGCGGCCGGTACCTCACGGTGTTGTTGTTGAACCAGTGGAAGTCACCGGTCTGGCCGGAGGTCGAGGTGATCTTGATGGCCTTTTCGACGGCGTTCCGGTTCAGGACCGGTTCGCTGAAGGTGATCTGCAGGGGTTGGGCGACGCCTACCTTCATGCCGTCCAGCGGGTAAATCGCGGCATCTGCCTCATTGGCGGTGGAGACGGTGGTGAACGCGCGGGTGCTGTGGGTTTGGCGTCCGGCGCCGTCCACCACGGAGTACGTGAAGTTGTAGCGCGTGTTGAACTTGAGGTCGCCGGAGGAGGTCCAGGTGGCTCCGTCCGCGCCCTGGTTGCCTTCCACGGTGTTGCCGTCATCGCTCGTCAGGGCCACCCTTTCGATGTGCCCGTGCTTCACCTTGAGGGACACCGGAGCCGCGGGGTTGACCTGCTGCGCGCCATCGGCCGGGGCGGCGTCCAGTTCCGCGGGGGCCACCACCGGAACGGCCAGGCCCGGCGTCGTCCGTGCCGGCGAACCTGCCTCGGAGGAGATGGCCGCCTGGGCCAGTCCCGGGGCCGCAGCGGCGAAGGCCCCGCCGCCGGCTGCCAGGGCACAGACCACTGCCAGCAGGGCAACTTTGCGGCCGCTGCTCCAGGTTTTCACGGCCATCAGAGGACCCCGGCATTTCCATACGTCATCTTGCCAGCATAAGCGAGTTACCTTGGAAGCCCGGACCGATTCGACCACGATCCGGTTACAAAAGGGGCGCCAAAACGGTCACAACAAAGGGCCCCGGGCGTCGTCCGGGGCCCTTCGGAGGGTTTCTAGTAGCGGTAGTGTCCGGGCTTGTACGGGCCTGCCACTTCGATGTCCAGATACTCGGCCTGTTCCTTGGACAGCTCGGTCAGCTCGACGTCCAAGGCCGCGAGGTGAAGGCGGGCGACCTTCTCGTCCAGGATCTTCGGCAGGACGTAGACCTGCTTCTCGTATTCGCGCTCACCTTCAGGCTGGCCGGCCTTCGTGAACAGTTCGATCTGGGCGATCGTCTGGTTGGCGAAGGAGTTGCTCATCACGAACGAGGGGTGTCCGGTGGCATTGCCGAGGTTCAGCAGGCGGCCTTCGGAGAGGACGATGATGGAGCGGCTGCCCTGGCCCGTGGCCGGGTCGGCCTCGAAGACCCACTCGTGCACCTGGGGCTTGATCTCGACCTTCTTGATGCCGGGGATCCGCGAAAGTCCGGCCATGTCGATCTCGTTGTCGAAGTGGCCGATGTTGCCCACGATCGCCTTGTCACGCATGCCCGCCATGTGCTCGGCAAGGATGACGCCCTTGTTGCCGGTGGTGGTGATGAAGATGTGGCCTTCGGCGAGGACGGTTTCGAGCTTCGCCACCCGGTACCCGTCCATGGCCGCCTGGAGCGCGCAGATCGGGTCGATTTCGGTGACGATCACGCGCGCACCCTGGCCGCGGAGCGCCTCGGCGGCGCCCTTGCCGACGTCTCCGTAGCCGCAGACGACGGCGACCTTGCCGCCCATCAGGACGTCCGTGGCGCGGTTGATGCCGTCGGGCAGTGAGTGCCGGATGCCGTACTTGTTGTCGAACTTGCTCTTGGTCACGGAGTCGTTGACGTTGATCGCCGGGAAGAGCAGCTTGCCCTGCTCGGCGAGCTGGTACAGGCGGTGCACACCGGTGGTCGTTTCCTCGGTGACGCCAAGCAGGAGGGAGCCGATGCGGGTCCACTTCTGCGGGTCGGCCTCGAGGGAGACGCGCAGCAGGTCCAGGAAGACCCGGCCTTCGTCGGACTCGTCCTCGGTGGCGGCGGGCACCGCACCGGCGGCCTCGAATTCAACGCCCTTGTGCACCAGCATGGTGGCGTCGCCGCCGTCGTCCAGGATCATGTTCGGGCCCAGCTCGGGATTCGCGTCGGCACCCGGCCAGGTGAGGATCTGCTCGGCGGTCCACCAGTATTCCTCCAACGTCTCCCCCTTCCAGGCGAAGACCGGGACGCCCTGCGGGTCCTCGGCGGTGCCCTGGCCGACGACCACTGCGGCGGCGGCCTCGTCCTGGGTGGAGAAGATGTTGCACGAAGCCCAGCGGACTTCAGCGCCGAGGGCGGTCAGGGTTTCAATCAGCACCGCGGTCTGGACCGTCATGTGCAGCGACCCGGCGATCCGGGCGCCCTTGAGCGGCTGGCTGGCGCCGAACTCCTCGCGCAGCGACATGAGTCCGGGCATTTCGTGCTCGGCGAGGCGGATCTGGTGCCGGCCCGCCTCGGCCAGGGAAATGTCCGCAATCTTGTAATCGAAAGTCATGTGAGTCCTTTGTTGTGGCCGGTGCTTTGCGTGTTGGGAGCTGCGGGATCCCGCGGCTCCGCCGTCATTCATTGCCGGGCAGTGCCGGCGGGCCGCGGGGTGGGATTATTCGGCGGCGTGACGCGGGCTGGCGTCGTCCTGGGCTGTGTCTTGCCTGGCTGTGTCTTGCCTGTCGGCCGGCTCGGCGGGGGCCGCCGTGGCGGCGGGCAGGAGTTCCGGCGGCAGCAGCAGCGGGATGCCGTCCTCGATCCGGTACCGCAGCTTGTTCCCGGAGTCATCTGCCGTGACGGTGACGAGCTCATCGCCGTCCTGCGCCAGGGCGGACCCGGTGACGGGGCATCGCAGGACAGACAAGAGTTCGGGGCTGAGCTTGGGCATGATGAACACTCCCTGAGGGGCGCCGCGGAAGGCGCCGGTGGCTTACGGCTTTTGGCAGTATCCACCCTACCGCCAGTTGGCGCCTCAGGACGGTTCGCGAAGGACCCGCAGATGCCCGCGGCGGGTGCCCTCGGCCGGGGCCGGGGCCTCCAGGGCCGGGTGCAGCGTGCGCTGCCCCTTCGCCGGCTCCGCCGCGGCGGGGCGGGAGGCCGCCTCGCGGACAGCGTTGGCCAGGGCCAGGAGATCGTCCGGGCCCGGGCCGGGCGGCGTCGCGGGCATCGCCAGGCGCATGACTTCCCATCCGCGCGGAACGGTCAGGGATTCGGCGTGCTGTTCGCACAAGTCATAGCAGTGCGGTTCGGCGTAGGTGGCAAGCGGGCCAAGGACGGCGGTGGAGTCGGCGTAGACGTACGTCAATGTGGCCACCGCAGTATTGCGGCAGGCAGACCTCGAACACAGACGAATTGCACCCACGACATCACAGACTACTCCCCCTCCGGGCGGTGTCCGCGCATTGAAACGCCCGCAGGCTTGGAACGGCTCGCCGAAGAGTCCATATCGCGTAAATCAATCCGCGGGTTTAGAGTCAACGTATGCAGTCATCGCACCACGATTCGGGTTTCACGGTCCGGTTGGCTGACCCCGATGCCCCTCCCGCGGGCGCCGGCTCCGCCTCCGCCGGCGCACCCCTCACCGCCTCTCCCTCCGCTGGCCGGGCAAAGCACTTCCGGCAGCGCCGCAGGAACCGGCACGGCCGCGGGCTCCGCGGCGAGCTCATGCTGCCCACGCTCCCGGGCTACCGCACCCGCTCCGACCGCTTCGACGACCTCGTGCTGGACTCGGCCGAGCGGCTGCACGACATTTGGGGCAAACCCCTCGACGGCGTCCGCTTCGCCGTGGACGAGATCCCGCCGGGCCTGGAGCAGCTCGTCGCCGACCACACGCCCGCGCCCATGGGGGCCTTCACGGCCGCCACAGCGGAGGAGGGGCCGGTGATCACGCTGTACCGCCGCGTGGTGGAGCAGGCGTGCGGAGGGCGGGAAGAACTTCAGGACCTGGTACACGACGTCGTCGTGGAGTACACGGCGGAGATGCTCGGCGTGCCGCCGGAGTCCCTCGACCCGGTATACCGCCGCCGCTACTAGCCTGCCTGGTGTTCAGGCCCGGCGGTGACCGGCCCGGAGCCGCCTGGAGCCGCTGCTAGTACCCCAGGGTGACCGGCACCTGTCGCTGCCCTGCCGCTTCCGGCGCCACCGCCACCGCGGAAATGTCCTGCCTGCCGTCCCTGCCCAGGAGCAAAGCCCCATAGGCGGGGTCACCGGCGGCGGACACCACATAGCCGACGAGCGGGGAGCCTCCGACGTCGGCGGGGATTTTGACGGACACGGTGGTCCCGCCGACAACCCCCGCCGTGGCGGCGGTCCGGATCTTGCCGTCCGCCGTGATGGGCGCGTAGGAGACGGTCGCCTTGCCTTCGGGCGCGCCGAACACGAGCTGCCGGTCGCCCGTGGCCGGCACCGCCACAATGTGCTGGCTGCCCAGCCGGGCCGACGCCGCGGAGAACCCGACATCCGCGGCATCCTCGGACTTCAGTCCCCGTGTGAGCCGGGCGGTGGCCGCGAAGGAGACATCCGAGCTCGCCGCGACCGTATAGGTGCCGGCCGGCACTCCGGCCAGCGAGACCTCGGTGACCGCCCCGGCCTTGGCTGTGACCACGCCGCCCCCGGGCAGCGCCTTCTGGCCGTCTCGTCCGTACAACTTGACCTCAACCACGGCGTCGGCCGCCCCGGGGACAGCGATCTCCAGTGCCGGTCCGGCGTCGGCGAAGCCGGGCTTGGCCGTCAGTGCCGTCAGACCTGCGGGATCCTGGATGTCCAGGCCGGACATGACCTGGCGGACGGAGGGCGCGGTGCCCGGGGTGATGAAGTCGATGCCGCCGGGCGTGAGGCCGCGGAGGAGGCTCTGCTGAATGACGGCGGCAACGGGGCCGCCGGTGCTGCGGACCCGCACGCCGAGCCGTTCCTGCCCAGGAGCGAGCCCCGCCAGGACAATGGAGCGTGTGCTGCCTGGTGCGACGAGCAGGCCCCGGCTTCCGGGCGCCTGGATCTGCCCGTCGGCACCGTAGAGGTCCAGGCTGACGGTCGCCGGGGTGCTGGAGGCATTGGTGATGTTCAGGACGGCCGAACGGCCGAGGCCCGTGTTCGCGCCGACCAGCCAGAGATCGTTGCCCGGTTGCTGGCAGGCCGCGGCTGCGGAGCCCTGGAGATCCCCGTCCTCGGCAGCGTAGCCCACCACCGCGCCGGCGGCTGCCCTGTGGTTGTCCTGCGCATCGGCGCTGAGGACGCTGACGTCGGCCACCGCCCGCTCGGTCACGACGCCGGCGACCAGCACGGGCGTGCGGGGCGCAGGTGTCGAGGCGGTGGCCGCCGAAGCGCCCTTGGCAATCTCCACGAGCGGGGTGCCTTTGAGGGCGGCGAGCCGGCTGCCCGGAACGGCGCCCGCGTTCGAGCCGAGCACGGCGGCGCTCACAGCGGTCTTCGCCGTGGCAGATTCCGGGCTGAACTGGGGGTCGGTGCCCACCGGGGTGCCTTGGAGCAGCCGGGCAGGGCCGGGGCAGACACCGACGCTGCTCCCGGCCGGTACAGAGGCAACCGGCGCCTCGAGCCGCCGGCTGGCGGGGCTTTGCGGTGCCAGTGACGCCGCCGAAACGAGGCCGCCGCCGGCGGCCACGAGGGCGAGCGCGGAAAGCATCCCGCCGATCACGCCGGCGCGCGGCATGCCCCGCTTCCGCAGCCCCGTTCCGGTGCCCGCGGAGTGCGTTCCGGCCCTTGGGGTCTCGGCCTTGCCGAATTCGGCGGCCGGATCGGTGGGGGTTTCGCCCTTAGACATGCTGATGTTCCTTACGCAGGGAGCCTTCGTCCCTGGACAGGCCGGTGTTGGACCGGCGGGCGGCAGGCATGGGCAGAGCCAGGAGAACGGTCAAACCGATCACGACGGCCTGCGCGATTCCGGTCAGCACGGCCCATGGCGCCTCATACCGGATGCTCAGCTGGCCGCCCTGGGCCGGCAGCGTGAACGCTTGGGCCCATCCCGACGTCGTGGAGGTCAGACGGCGGCCGTCAAGCCAGGCGCTCCAGCCCGGATCGGCCCGGTCGGCAAGGACCACCAGCCGGCCCTCCGGGCCGGCCGGGACGCTGCCGGCTGCCGAGACTTCCTCCGACGGGAGGAGTCCGATGGTCGCGCCGCTGCCGTCCACGACGCGGACCCGGTGGGCGACGTCGGAGGCCTTGATGCCGGGCCCATCCAGCGGGCTGACCCGCCAGAGCCAGCCGGAGCCCGTCTGGCCGACTGCGACCAGACCGGGGACCGCGTCCATGCGGCTGGCCGTCAGCTCGGCGGCGGAATCGGCAGCGCGGAGCACCACGAAGCCGGCGCCGAGCCGCTCGAGGTCTATCCGCGGGTCCACGCCTTCGCCGGCCACAATCGTCGCCACGACGCTCCTGAGCGATCCGGCAACGGCGTCATCATCACGGACCGTCTCCCGGCCCGGCTCCCCCATGATGCTCCGGGCCGCCGCGACCGTGGACAGGGCGTCCAGTGTGGTGCCCGCGCCGCGCATGAGCGAAGCGTCAAAGCTTCCGTCCTCGTTGCCGGAGATCAGGAGCGTCCTGGACTGCTCCGGCCCCTCGCCGCGGTCCACCGCCGTCGCGGGCAAGGTGCGGGCCTGCGCCGGCTGGATGAGCCTGGGGGTGCCGAGTCCGGCGGACGGTCCTGCCCCGGCTGCCAGGGACGCGGGCTGCAGCAGGTTCTGCGCGGTCCACACGGCGAACCCGGCGAGCGGAGCGGCCAGCAGCAGGGCTACGGCGGCCACGGCCGTACCGCGGACCAGGACCCGCCGGGCCCGTCCCGTACCGGCCGTCCGGTCGGCGGCGTCCAGCAGCCCGTCGGCCGCGATGAGTGCGGCCCCCAGCAGACCGAAGGCGGCGGCGGAGACGGCGGGGCCGGGAAACGGCGTGACCAGGACATCGGCGCTGGCACCGGAGGCGACATGCCCCGCGAGCCAGCCGCCGGCCAGCATCAGGACGGCGGCTGCCCACAGATAACGTGCGGTCCAGGTGCGGCCCGCGAGGACAAGCCTGCGCGGCATGAACAGCGCGGTGAGGGCCAGCAGCAGCACCGGCAGCCCCAGCAGCAGGGCGAGCACCAGGGCCCACGGCACCCCGGCGCTGCCGGCCGGGGCCGCGGCGGCGCCGCCGAAAGCGCTGAGTCCGGAGAGCCCGGCGCCGGCGTCGAAGTTTAGGGGCTGGCCCAGGGCCTGCTGCCACAGCGGGGCGGCATCAAAACCGAGCGGTATGCCCGGGTCGGCCAGGAGCGCCCGCGGCCGGTCCAGAACCGAGAAGGCGAAGGGCAGGAACAACGCCAGGCTGGGCAGGAGCGCCCACCACACCGTGCGGCCGCGGCGGCCCAGGAGCACGCCGCACCCGGCTATGACGATCATGGATGGCACCAACAGCGACGGCGCAGCCGCGGTCACCGCGGCCAGCGCGAGGCCCGCCGCCGCAGCCGCTGTCCACGAGGGCGTTCCGTTGATGCCCGGGCGGGCGGCAGGTCTGGGCGTGAGCCGGCGCTGACCCGGAGCCGGGACGGCGTGGACGCCGTGTCCGGTGGCCGTGCCGGTCGCCCGGAGCAGCGCCAGGACAAGCACCGGGATCAGAACGTGGGCCAGCAAGGCGCCCAGCCGACCCTGGTTGAGGGCCACTTGCAGCGCCGGCGCCGCGGCCCAGACCAAGGCGGCGGCCAGGCGCAGTCTACGGCGCTGGGTCAGGGCGCCGGCAGCGAACCAGGCACCCAGCGCCGAGAGCGGCATGGCAAGGATCAGCAGCCAGCCGACGGCGCCGTTGGCGTCGCCTGCTCCCAGCGCTCCCAGTACCCACAGGAGGTAGTCGAAGGGGTCGCCATGACCCGGAAGCCCGGCACCGAGGCTGATCCACCAGCTGGAGGCATGGTTCCAGATCGCGGAGAGGTCCACGGAAACGGGGATGAGCGCGCCGCCGGTAACTGCCGGGGCCTGCACGAGGCCCAGCAGTCCGGCCAGCGAGACTGCCGTGGTGATGACCACGGCGAGCAGGGCACCGCCGCCCACCCAGCCGCGATCCGCAGTGGCGATCGCGGCGAAGTCGTCGGCGTCGCCGGTGGGCTGGTCCGCCAGCGGATCGGGGCCGGCATGGCCGCTGCCGAAGTCGTCCGCGCCCAGCGCTTCGATCAGGGAGCGCCGGTGGGCCCAGACCTCGCGGCGCGGCGTCTGCAGTCCCTTGATGACGGAGCGCCGGATCCGGCGGGTGCGCGCCGCGGTGCGCCGCCCGCGGACCACTGCCGCCGGGCGGGACAGCGCCGCAAGAGTTGCCAGCAGTTGCGAGAACCCGTATCCCGGGTCCTTGACGGCAATGCTCAGGACAAATTTGAAAAGACTGCCCAGGAGGGCGCCCGCGGCGTGCAGCGGGACTTTCCAGGCCGCCGCGTGCTTGAGCCGCAGGTGGACCTGCGCCTTGCGGGCGGCGGTCGCGTTGCCCAGGGCATGGGGACGGTGCGCGACGTGGAACATCTTGGCGCTGGGGACCACCACCACGCGGTGCCCGGCCAAGCGGTTGCGCCAGCAGAAGTCGATGTCGTCGCCGCTTCCGGGAAGGGCCGGATCGAAGCCCCGGAGCTGCTCCCAGACGTCGCGACGGACCAGCATGCCCGCGGAATTGACGGCGAAAGTGTCGCTCCGGCCGTCGTACTGGCCCTGGTCGAGCTCATCGGCCTCAATCAGCGTCAGCCGCTCGGCCCAGCGGCTGGTGGAGAGGCCGACGTCGATCAGACGCCGTTCGGCGTGCCAGTCCAGCTGCTTGCAGCCGGCCACCGTGACCGACGGCGCGCGCTCGACCGCATGGAGGAGTTCGGCGAGGGCCTCCGGCGCCGGTGCGGCGTCGTCGTGCAGCAGCCAGATCCAGTCCGAGCACCGCCCGGGTCCGGCGTCCCCCTCCCCGCCGGCATCGCTTTTCGGGACGGCGCCGTTGGGAGGCCACGGTGCGAGGGCCTTGAGGCCGGCCAGGACCGCCCCGCCCATCCCGGGCCGGGGCTGGTCGAAGACCGTGACGTTTTCCGTGCCCAATGCCTGTTCCAGCAGGGCCGCAGAGTGGTCGCCGGAACTGGTGTCGACACCAATCACGGCGTCGGCCGGCCTGGTTTGGGCCGCCAGCGCCGCAAGGGTCCGGGGGAGAAAATCACCGCCGTCGTGGGAGACCACGACGGCGGTGACTCGTGCTACTTGAAGAATTAGACTGCTCGCTTCCTAAGCCGGCGCCGCTCACGCTCGGAGAGGCCTCCCCAGATCCCGAAGCGCTCGTCGTTGGACAAGGCATATTCAAGGCACTGGGAACGCACGTTGCAGGCGCCGCAGACTTTTTTGGCGTCGCGGGTGGAGCCGCCCTTTTCCGGGAAGAAGGCTTCAGGATCGGTCTGGGCGCACAGGGCATCGGTCTGCCAGCCGAGCTCCCCCTCATCGTCGAAGTCCTGCCGGGACGGCAGTCCGATCCAGACCGGCTGCGCGATGGTGTCGGCGCCGCTTGACTGGAGCTCCATGGGCGGGTCGAGGGGATCGTTGTCATGATCCGGGCCGGCGAGGAGTTCATCGTGCGCTGCGAGGAAGGCCGTAGCCGCGTCCTGCAGGGAATCCTGGGTGTGCTCGTTGTAGCGGTCGGCCGCGTCCGGATCGGCCGGATCCACATACCAGTCACTGGGCACCCCGCGTGAGTGGTACTTCGCCGTGGCCTGGCCGGCAACTACGGCATCTTCATGAATACGCTCTGCTAGCCCCATGGCGTCCCCCTTCTGATTTGCAGCCACTGCGACTCCCCTCGGGCCCCGGTCAAGTGCCGGTTTTATGCAGTGGCTTTAGATATCTAATTACACGTGTGTAAGTATGCGGGAGTCAAGCCACGGCGGAGATAATAATCAACTTGAAACACAAAGTTGGGGCACGCCACGCCCGGAATTTTTGCGGCACGGGCCGCGAGAAACCGCGAAATAATCAGGGTACTGACTACTTCGAGGGGTCTTCGTTGAATACTAGGGAAATTTTTTGCGGCTTTGTCCGGAACCTGTTGGACATCGCCGTCGGCGGGCATGACGGACATCACATCGGAGGGGATGCGGTGTGCCGTGGCAAGATGTTGGCATGAGCATCCCGGCAATCGAACTGATGGCGGCCCTGCGGTCCGGCCAGTCCACCGCGCCCCGGCTGACGTGGTACGGCCCCGATTCCGAACGGGTTGAACTGTCCGGCCGCGTGCTGGATAACTGGGTCGCAAAGACGTCCAACCTGCTCCAGGACGAACTCGACGCGGAACCCGGGATGCGGCTGCGGCTGGATTTGCCGGCCCACTGGAAATCAGTGATTTTGGCCCTCGCGGCCTGGCAGCTTGGCATGGAAGTGGTCTTCGGGGACGCGGCCGCGGACCTGCTGGCCACCACCGACCCCGCCGCAGGTGCCGCAGCGGGGGGATTCGACGCGGTCCTCGCGGTGTCGCTGCCGGCGCTGGCCATGCGGTGGCCGGGCGAACTGCCCACCGGGGTCCTCGACTATGCCGCCGAAGTCCGCTCCCACGGCGACATCTTCATGCCCCACGTCGACCCGGAGGCGCAACGCCTCGCCCTCCGTAGCGCGGAGGGAGCAGCCCATGCGCACGCCGAACTCCTGGACGGTTTTGCCGAGCCTCATGACACCGGCCTGCGGCTGCTCGTCCCGGCTGCGGCCGGCCTGGAAGCCGTGCTCGCGCAGTCGCTGGGAGCCTGGAAGGCCGACGGGTCTGTAGTCCTCGTGCACCCCGACGTCGAGGTAACCGGCAAGCTGCGGGCCACCGAACGCATCAGCGGAAGCTGACCGTCAGGCTGGCGGCCCGGGCAACTCCGGATCCTTCACCGCGGCGCCGGCCATGCCGGCACTGGTCTTCTGGTCATGCTCAGCGTGCGGGTGCAGCTCGATGATCTCGTGGTCGTGGGAGAACTCCGGTTCGGCGTCGAGTTCCTGGTTGAACACCAGGAAGCGGTAGGCGAAGAACCTGACCACGGTGGCGACCAGAATGCCGACGACGCCGGCCAGAAAAAGCATGTTCTTGTCGCTAATACCCAGCCAATACTTCGCGATGGCCGTGAAGCCGGTGGAGATGCCGATACCGATCCCGTTGATGATGATGAACATCACGAATTCGCGCAGCACGTTGGCCTGCCGCCGGTGCCGGAACGTCCAAAAACGGTTCGCAACCCAGGAGAAAACCGTCGCCACACTGGCCCCGAAGAAGCGCGCCTTGGCCTCGCTGTCGGTCATGGGACCGTGCATCAGGTAATAGGTAAGCCCGTTGTCGATGACGAAAGCGATGCCGCCGACGGCGCCGAACTTGGCCACTTCGCGCCAGAACAGCGAGACAAGCCCGCTCATGCGCTCGGTAAGTGTAGTAATCATGACCCTCCGCGGCCTTTTGGAAAACTGTAGGCCATTGGGCCAAACTCCCATTTTAGCGCCGTTTCCTTAGGAGTCCTCCCCCGCCATCCGCCGCGGCCCCGCCCGGTCCACGGGCCTCCGGAGGCCCAATTGCCGGGTTCCCGTGAGGTTTTCGGTAGGCTGGGACATGTGACTTTTCCAGTAATCGGTGTTGTTGGCGGCGGCCAACTTGCCCGCATGATGGCCCCCGCCGCCACCGCCCTGGGCTTCGAGCTCCGTGTTCTTGCCGAAGGCGAGGACGTCTCCGCAGTCTCTGCCGTGGCGAACGCCCCGGTCGGCGACTACAAGGACCTTAACCACCTGCTCGAGTTCTCCCGCGGCGTGGATGTCCTGACGTTTGACCACGAACACGTGCCCACGGCGCACCTGAGGTCCCTGATCGAAGCCGGTGTCAACGTCCACCCCGGCCCGGACGCCCTGGTCAACGCGCAGGACAAGCTGGTGATGCGCGCTGCGATCGACCGGCTCGAGCTGCCCAACCCGCGCTGGGCCGCCGTCGCCGATGTTGCGGACCTTGTCGCCTTTGGCGAGGAGATCGGCTGGCCGGTGGTCTTGAAGATGCCACGCGGCGGGTATGACGGCAAGGGCGTGCGGATTGTGGCCTCGGCCGATGACGCCGCGGAGTCCGCTAGCTGGTTTGAGGCCATGTCCCCGCTACTGGCCGAGGCCAAGGTGGACTTCAGCCGCGAACTCTCGGCTATGGTCGCCCGGACCCCGGACGGCGAATCACGGGCCTGGCCGGTGGTGCACACCATCCAGGTGGACGGCGTGTGCGACGAAGTGATCGCGCCCGCCCTGGAGATTTCCCTCGATGTGGCTGCGGCCGCGGAAAACGCCGCCCTCCGGATCGCCAACGAACTCGGCGTGACAGGTGTCATGGCCGTCGAGCTCTTCGAGACCCCGGGCGTGGGCGCCGGCTTCCTGATCAACGAGCTCGCCATGCGCCCGCACAACACCGGGCACTGGACCCAGGACGGCTCGGTGACAAGCCAGTTCGAACAGCACCTCCGGGCCATCCTCAACCTGCCGCTCGGCGCCACGGACCTGCTGGGCCCCGTCGTCGTCATGAAGAACTTCCTCGGCGGAGACAACCAGGACCTCTTTTCCGCCTACCCGGTTGCCCTTGCGAGCGAACCGGCCGCAAAGGTGCACTGCTACGGCAAGGCCGTCCGGCCCGGCCGGAAGATCGGCCACGTCAACCTCGTAGGGACCTCCGCCGCCGACGTCGCTTCCGTCCGGCAGCGGGCCACCACCGTGGCCGACATCATCAGGAACGGCCGCGCCCAGCCCGGCACAACGACGGCAACCTCAGAGGAGACCGCATGAGCACCCCCTCCCCCACCCCGGCAAACCCGGCCGCCGGCGGATCGGAAGCCCCCCTCGTGGGACTGGTCATGGGCTCGGACTCGGACTGGCCGGTCATGGAGGCCGCGGCCGAAGCCCTGGCCGAGTTCGGCATCCCGTTCGAGGCCGACGTCGTCTCCGCCCACCGCATGCCGACGGAAATGATCCGCTACGGCCAGAGCGCCCACGAGCGCGGCCTTCGCCTCATCATCGCCGGCGCCGGCGGCGCGGCGCACCTTCCCGGCATGCTCGCCTCGGTCACGCCGCTGCCCGTCATCGGTGTCCCCGTGCCCTTGAAGACCCTTGACGGCATGGATTCGCTGCTGTCCATCGTGCAGATGCCCGCAGGCGTCCCGGTCGCCACCGTCTCGATCGGCGGTGCGCGCAATGCCGGTCTCCTGGCCGTGCGCATACTGGCCTCGGGCACCGACGAACTCGCGCTCCAACTCCGCGCCGACCTGGTGGACTTCGCCCAGGAACTCAACGACGCCGCGACCCGGAAGGGCGCGAGCCTGCGGCAAAAGGTCAGCGAAGTGTTCGCCGGCGGAAACATCGCGATGCGGGGCAGCCATTAAGGTAGCAGCCATTGAGGAAGCCATAAAGGATCCCGCATGAGTAACAGCTACGCCCCCACGCACCGCCCGGAACAGTCCCTGGCGGCGCCGGGCGACCCGGTCCGGCACCCGTCAGGCGCTCCGGCGCCCGTGCTGACCAAGCGGGCCTTCATGCTGGTACTCATGACGCTGCTGGTTCCCGGCAGCGCCCAGATCGTCGCGGGCAACCGCCGGCTGGGACGGGCGGCGCTGCGGGTCACCGGAACGGTGTGGGCGCTGGCCCTGCTGGCCTTGCTGCTCCTGGCAGCGTCCCGCTCCACGCTGATCAACATCCTCGCCGGCCCGATCCCCTCGCTCCTGCTGGTGCTGGGCCTCGCGCTGCTGGCGCTCGGCTGGGCCGGACTGTTCTTGAACACCCTGCGGCTGATCCGGCCCCGGACGCTGGCCCCCGGGATCCGTCCCGCGGTGGTGCTCGCGCTCGTGCTGGCCATGATCCTCAGCAGCGGTTCGCTGGGCTACGCCGCCTATCTGCTCAACGTCGGCCGCGGCGCCATCGGGAGCATCTTCGGTTCCGGCCCCACCCTTGAGCCCTCCGACGGGCGCTACAACTTCCTGATGATGGGCGGCGACGCCGGAGCGGACCGCACGGGCCGCCGCCCGGACAGCCTCTCCGTGATCAGCGTGGACGCCAAGACCGGCAGCACCGCGATCATCTCTGTGCCCCGCAACCTCCAAAACGCCCAGTTCAGCGCCGAATCTCCAATGCGCCAGGTGTATCCGGAGGGATACAACTGCGGTGATGAATGCCTGATCAACGCGATCAACACCGAGGTCACCAACGAGCACAAGGACCTCTACCCCGGGGTGGCCGACCCCGGCGCGCAGGCAACACTCGAAGCGGTGTCCGGAACGCTCGGCATCAAGGTCCAGGCGTATGTGCTGGTGGACATGGACGGTTTCTCCAAGCTCATCGATGCCATGGGCGGCATCCGGATCAAGGCCGGCGGCTGGGTCCCCATCAGCGGGCCGATGGTGGATGAAGCCCACGGCATCCACGGCATGCCGGACGGCTGGATCCCGGCGGGAAACCAGACCCTGGACGGCTTCCACGCCCTCTGGTACGGCCGGTCCCGGGAATTCGTGGACGACTACGCCCGCATCCAGCGACAGCAGTGCGTTCAGCAGGCCATGCTGAAACAGCTCGACCCGGCAACCCTGCTGGCAAAGTTCGAGGACATCGCCAAGGCCGGCACCAAAGTGGTCGAATCCAATATCTCCGCCGGCCAGCTCGGCAGCTTCGTCGACCTTGCCATGAAGGCCAAAGGCCAGAACGTCAACCGTCTCACCATCGGTCCCCCTGACTTCAACGCCGCCTTCTCCACCTCCCCCGACTTCGACGTCATCCATGCCAAGGTCGCCGCGCTGTTGGCCAAGCCGTCCGCGGCCGCGGCCGATGACACCCTCCGCCAGCCCGGGACCGCCGCCGGACCGGTCTCCGCGGCAGGCCCGGTCTCCGCGGCAGGAGCGCCTGCCGCCGAGACTTCCCCGCCGTCGCCGTCGGACTTCACTCCGGTGACCACCACGCCGGAGGGCGTGCCGATCACCGAAGAGATGCTCAACCAGTTCAAGCGCAACGGCGACGAGCAATCCATCCGGGACCTCGTCGCCACCAACGGCCAGTGCGCACCCCTCTAGGCCCGGGTGGCTACGCTTCATTGACCAGACGGACTGTATTGACCAGACCTCGCTTTATTGACCAGACAGGGACCGGCAATGTACGAACTTGAAAACGTCCTCCGGCCCTATGCCTGGGGCTCGCCCACGGCCATCGCCGACCTGCTGGGCCGGCCGGCCTCCGGCGGCCCGGAAGCGGAGCTGTGGATCGGTGCCCACCCGGACTCCCCGTCCGTCGCCCTGACGCGGGCGTCCGCCGCGGCCGGGCGGCACTCGCCCGAAGCGCACGACGGCGGACGGCTGGCACTGGACGCACTGATCGCCGAGAATCCGGAGCACTGTCTGGGCGCCCCGAGCGTGGCCGAATTCGGTCCGCGGCTGCCGTTCCTGCTCAAGGTCCTCGCGGCGGAGACACCCTTGTCCCTCCAGGTCCACCCCACGGCTGCCCAGGCTCAGGAAGGTTTCGCCCGCGAGGAAGCCGCCGGCGTCGGCCGCACCGCCCAGGACCGCAACTACAAGGACGCCTTCCACAAGCCGGAAATGATTCTGGCGCTGACCCCCTTCGAGGCCCTCTGCGGCTTCCGGCCCGCCGCCGAGTCCCGTGCGGTGTTCGTGCATCTGGCGGCGTGCTTCGACCTTGCCGGGCTGGAGCTTCCGCCGCTGGTTCCGCAGCTGCTCAAGGACCTGGCGCAGCCCGACGAACCGGAGGCCCTCCGCGCCGCCTTTGAGCGCCTCATCGGCGGCGGCCCGGAGGTCTCCGACGCGACGGCCGTGATTGTCACCGCCCTGGCCTCGGGGGCCCCCATGGCCGGGTTCGAGGCCGAGCTCTCCACCGTGGCCGCGCTCAACGGCCACTACCCGGGAGATCCGGGCGTGCTGATCTCGCTGCTGCTGAACCGGATCTCCCTTGCACCCGGTCAGGCCGTGTATCTGCCGGCAGGTAACGTCCATGCCTACCTGCACGGCCTCGGCATCGAGGTCATGGCGTCCTCGGACAACGTGCTCCGCGGCGGGCTCACCCCGAAATTCGTGGACGTGCCCGAGCTGCTCAACACGGTCGCCTTCGAGGCAGTCGCCGTGCCGATGCTGGCGGCCGAAACCACCATGCTGGACCAGGAGCTCTTCCGGCCGCCGTTCCGGGAATTCCAGCTCCAGCGGATCGAACTGGCGCCGGGGGCGGAGCCCGTGCCGCTGGCCCAGTCCGGTGCCGCCGTCATCCTCGTCACCGGCGGCGCGGTCCGCCTCGACTCCCCGAAGGGTGAGCTGCGGTTGGAACGGGGCGCCAGCGCCTTCCTGCCCGCCGCGGAGGCCCCCGTCAACGTCCACCCCGTCTCCGGCGCCACGGGCCCGGCCCTGGCATTTGCCGTCACCACCTCATTGGAAGCCTGACACCATGGATTATTTCCTGCAGAGCCCATCGTGGGCACAGTTCCAGCGTGCGCAGGGGCGCACGGTCCACGAACAGTCCGGACCCGGGTGGAGTTTCCTCGCGGTCGAGGAATCCAATCCCGCCGGCAAACTGCTGTACTCCCCTTACGGACCGGTGGCCGACTCGCTGGACGCCTTCGACGCCGCGCTGGCGGCCCTGACGGATCTCGCCCGGAACAGCGGCGCCGTGTTTGTCCGGATTGAGCCGGTCACGGCAGGGTTCGCGGCGGCCGAGGCCGGCGCCGTCCTGCGCAGCCGCGGCCTGCAGCCGGCGCCGGCCAGCCAGCAGCCGGAGCTCAGCTGGATTGTGGACCTGGACCGGGATTTCAAGGACGTCCTGGCGGACATGAAGCCGGTGAACCGGAACCTTTACCGCAACATCAACAAGAAGGGCGTGACCTTCCGCTCCAGCCAGGACCCGGCGGAGATCACCATCCTCCTGGAGTTCCTGCACATGACGGCGGCCCGCAACGGCTTCAAACCGCAAAGCGACGAATACCTGAGCCAGGTGGCCCGCGTGTTGATGCCGGCCGGTGCCGCGACGCTGTTCATCGCCGAGCTCGAAGGGCACCCCATCGCCGCTGCCCTGGCCTACGATTCGGCCGACACGAGAACCTACGCCCATGCCGCCCTGGACGACACGCACCGCAAGCTCAGTGCGGGCATTCCCCTGCTGGTCACCCTGATCGCGGACGCCCAGGCGAAGGGCCTCAAGCACGTGGATCTCTGGGGCGTGGCGCCCGCGGACCAGCCCGACCACAAATGGGCAGGCTTTACGGCCTTCAAGAAGTCGTTCGGCGGCAGCGAGATCGCCTACCCCGGAACCTGGGACCTGCCGGTCCGGAAGGTCCGCTACGGCAGCTACCAGCTGGCCCGCAAGGGCGCCCAGCTCGCGAAGAGGCTCCGCACCGGGTCCCGGGCCCTCGTCAACCGCTGACGGACGTGCCGGGCTTAAGACGCCGAAACCCGGGACGCGAGGGCGTCCCGGGTTTCTGCGTGCGGTGATTACCGTGCAGGGTACCTGCAGCAGTTGTCAGTTCTTGCGGGCGTAGCCCTCCCACTTGCTGGCCTGGTGCTCGCCGTCGACAAAGCGGATGGTGCCGGACTTGGAACGCATCACGATGGACTGGGTAAGGACCTTGTCCTTGGAGTAGCGGACGCCCTTGAGGAGATCGCCGTCCGTGATGCCGGTGGCAGCGAAGTAGCAGTTGTCGCTGGAGACGAGGTCGTTCGTGGACAAGACGCGGTCGAGGTCGTGCCCGGCGTCAATCGCCTTCTGCTTCTCGTCGTCGCTGGTCGGCCACAGCCGGCCCTGGATCACGCCGCCCAGGGACTTGATGGCGCAGGCCGCAACGATGCCTTCGGGGGTTCCGCCGATGCCCATCAGGGCGTCGACGCCGGTCCCGCTGCGCGTGGCCGCGATGGCCCCGGCGACGTCGCCGTCCATGATGAACTTCGTGCGTGCACCGGCCTCGCGGATTTCCTCGACGAGCGGGCGGTGCCGGTCGCGGTCCAGGATCATGACGTTAAGCTGGTTGACCTTGACGCCCTTGGCCTTGGCGATCAGGTGCAGGTTCTGCTTGACCGGCAGGCGCAGGTCAACCATGTCGGCCGCTTCCGGGCCGGTGACGAGCTTTTCCATGTAAAACACGGCGGACGGATCGAACATGGACCCACGTTCGGCCACGGCCAGCACTGCGAGGGCGTTGTTGATGCCGAGGGCCGTCAGGCGGGTTCCGTCGATGGGGTCGACGGCGACGTCGACCTCGGGGCCGGTGCCGTCGCCGACACGTTCCCCGTTGAAGAGCATGGGGGCTTCATCCTTCTCGCCCTCGCCGATGACCACCACGCCGTTGAAGTGCACGGTCTGCAGGAAAGACCGCATGGCGTCGACGGCGGCGCCGTCGGCCTTGTTCTTGTCGCCGAATCCGACCCAGTGGCCGCCGGCGATGGCCGCGGCCTCGGTGACGCGGACAAGTTCCAGTGCGAGGTTGCGGTCAGGCTCGTCAATCCCGACGGCGAGCGAGGGGGAAAGCGTGGAGTACTTCTGGGGCAGGGGCGCTGGTGTCACGTGAACCTCTTCTTCGAGTGGCGGTCGTTGAACCCGTACGGCCTGGATCGATCCGTCGCGGTGATTCGTCTGATACTGATCATAGTCGTGGCGAGGTGCGCAGGTCATGGGATGACCGGTGCGTGACGCACTGCACGTTCGGGCGCGCGCTGCAGCGCGAATGTGAGATCGGCCCGGACATGGGCGACTATAGAAGGGTGAGTGAATTGCAGGACACCTCCCCCGCCGCCCCCGGTTCCCCGGCTGGCAGCACCGTCGCGGCAGCCCCGTCTGGTTCCGGACAGCCGCCGGTAAAGCCCGTTATCGCCGCCGCGGCGGCCAAACGCGCCAACGCTTCCGTGATGGGCATGATCATCGCCCTGGTGGTGAGCATCGCCGCGTTCCTGCCGATCGTCCTCATGAACCCGGCACCTAAGACCGACGGGTACCGGCCAAACATCAACGTCACCGCCGTCGCGCAGAACGCCGCAGGTGTGGCGGGATTCACACCCGTGGCAGCCGATGCCGGCGACACATTTCGTGCCAATTACGCCCGGTGGGAGTCCGGCGCGGGCAGCGGCGTCCCTGCCTGGGAAGTCGGCTACCTGACCCCCAAGGAGTCCTTCATCGGGCTCGTGCAGACCCGCCAGGCCAACCCCACCTGGCTCCTGCAGCAGACCAAGAGCGCGCCGGTGACGGGCACGCGCAACGCCGGCGGCCGGGACTGGGAACTGCGCGACAGCGGCAAGGGCGAGAAATCCATGGTGCTGGCCGAACGCGGCACCACCGTCATCCTGTCCGGTTCCGCGACGCTGGACGAGTTCTCCGCCCTGGCGGCGGCGGTGGTGAAGTCGCTGGAAAGCAACCCTCCCGCCGGGGCAGCATCCGGCGCGCCCGCAGCAACGCCCGCCGCAACAGTTTCCCGTTCGGCCAGCCCTTCGCCGTAAAGTGGCCACGTGGCTACTAATCTGACTCCCGCTCTCGCTTGGCAACGTCTCCGTGAAGGCAACAAACGTTTTGTGGCCGGCACGGCCTCACATCCCAACCAGGACGCGTCGCGGCGCTCGTCGCTGGTTGAAAACCAGCACCCCTTCGCTGTCATTTTCGGCTGCGCCGATTCCAGGCTCGCCGCCGAAATCATCTTCGATCTCGGCCTCGGGGACGCCTTTGTGGTCCGAACCGCCGGCCAGGTGATTGACGACGCCGTGCTGGGCTCGCTGGAATACAGCGTCAGCGAACTGGACGTCCCCCTGATCGTCGTATTGGGCCACGACAGTTGCGGTGCCGTCACCGCCACGAAGGCGGCCGTCGAGACCGGCCAGATGCCGACCGGCTTCATCCGCAGCCTGGTGGAGCGGATCACCCCGTCCGTGCTCACGTCGCTGCGTAACAATCAGACTGACCTCAACGACATGGTGGTGGAAAACGTCAAGCAGACCTCGCAGCGGCTGGTGGACAGTTCCAGAGTGATTTCCGGCGCAGTCGACAGCGGCCGCACCGCCGTGCTCGGTCTTGCGTACCGCCTTGCTGACGGCCGGGCCGACCTCGTCTCCAGCATCGGCCGACTCTAGCCCCGTTCACCAGCCGCCGCAGCCGCGGCACCTGGTGCGGCTGCGGCAGTTCACGGTTTTCGATGGGGCCCCCACTCCCAATAAGCTAGCCCCATGACTTCCACAGATGAGTTGAACACCGAAGAGTTCCGCATTGAACACGACACGATGGGCGAAGTCCGGGTTCCCGTGAACGCCCTGTACCGCGCACAGACGCAGCGGGCAGTCGAGAACTTCCCCATCTCCGGCAAGACGCTGGAGCGCGCTCACATCGAGGCCCTGGCCCGGGTCAAGAAGGCCGCTGCCCAGGCCAACGCCGAACTGGGGGTGCTCGATGGCGAGCTCGCCCAGGCGATCGCTGACGCCGCCGACCAGGTGGCCGCCGGCAAGTACGACGGCGACTTCCCGATCGACGTCTTCCAGACCGGGTCCGGCACGTCCTCGAACATGAACACCAACGAGGTCATCGCCGAGCTCGCCTCGCGCGCCCTCAAGTCCGCCGGAAGCGACAAGGTTGTCCACCCGAACGACCACGTCAATGCCTCCCAGTCCTCCAACGACGTCTTCCCGACCTCGGTCCACGTCGCCGCCACGTCCGCGCTGATCAACGACCTGATCCCGGCCCTCGGCTACCTGGCAGAGTCCCTCGAGCGCAAGGCCGCCGAGTTCAAGGACGTCGTGAAATCCGGCCGCACCCACCTCATGGACGCCACCCCGGTCACCTTGGGCCAGGAGTTCGGCGGCTACGCCGCCCAGGTCCGCTACGGCATCGAGCGGATCAACGCCTCCCTCCCCCGCGTCGCTGAGGTCCCGCTCGGCGGAACCGCCGTGGGCACGGGCATCAACACCCCCGCCGGTTTCCCGGAACGCGTGATCGAGCTGCTGGCGGCCGACACCGGGCTGCCCCTGACCGAGGCCCGCGACCACTTCGAGGCCCAGGCCAACCGCGACGGCCTCATCGAGGCCTCGAGCCAGCTGCGCAACATCGCGATCTCCTTCATGAAGATCAACAACGACCTCCGCTGGATGGGTTCCGGGCCGAACACCGGACTCGGCGAAATCGCCATCCCGGACCTGCAGCCGGGCTCCTCGATCATGCCCGGCAAGGTCAACCCCGTCATCTGCGAAGCCTCCATCATGGTCTGCGCCCAGGTGATCGGCAACGACACCGCCATCGCCTGGTCCGGCACCAACGGCGCCTTCGAGCTGAACGTCGGCATCCCGGTCATGGCCGCCAACCTCCTCGAGTCCGTGCGCCTGCTGGCCAACACCAGCCGCATCATGGCCGACAAGATGATTGACGGCATCACCGCCAACGTGGAGCGCGCCCGGTTCCTTGCCGAGGCCTCGCCGTCGATCGTCACCCCGCTGAACAAGTTCATCGGGTACGAGAACGCGGCCAAGATCGCCAAGAAAGCCGTAGCCGAGGGCCTGACCATCCGCGAGACCGTCGTCTCCATGGGCTTCCTCGAGCGCGGTGAACTGACCGAAGAGCAGCTCGACACCGCCCTGGACGTCATGTCCATGACGCGCCCGCCGCACAAGGCCTAGTCCGAGGGCCGGTCAGCGGCCTCGTCACAGGGCCGGTCACGGTCCAGCCCGGCGACCGGTCACCCCGGGAGCCAACTCCGGCGGCCGGCACCTTTCCAGCGAAAGGCGCCGGCCGCCGTCGTGCGTCTACGGCCCGGTTTCCTCCCCGCCGGCGGCGGCACGCTCCTCGGGCGTATAGGCGGCTGCGGCCGACGCCTCGGCCAAGCTGGCACCCCCGATTCGCGCCTCGCGCAGGCGCCGGGTCTTGGCGGACTGGACGGAAAAGGCGGCGTCGACGTTCCCCGCGGCGTACGTCAGCGCGTCTTCGGCACGGATGCCCAGGCCGCCAGCGGTCAGGACCGCGTCCTGGTTGGCGCCCAGATAGGTGAACTGCCAGCCCCACTGGTCCTGCTGCCGGTGGACCAGGGTTTTGACGAGGTCCGCGGTGGCCTCCCGCGAGGAGTTCTCGTGCCCGTCCGTCAGCACGGCCACGAGGACCGTCCCGGGACGCTGGTCTTCCGGAAGGGCCGCGAGTTCAGCACCGGCTTCCCCGATCAGACGCACCATCGCATCATGCAGGGCCGTGCTGCCCCGTGGCTGCAAGTCCAGGGCAGGGACGTCCTGGATGTCCACCGAGGCGTACACACGCTCATACACGTCATCGAACTGGGCCAGCGACAGCCTGCACCGGCCTGCCACGGCCTGCTGCTCCCGGATGAACGCCGCGAACCCGCCCACGGTGTCGTCCGCGATGGCGCTCATGGAGCCGGAGCGGTCCAGGAGGACGTACACGTGCGTCAGTGCTGAATCAGTCATGCTTCCCCATTTCCGGCCCGGACGCGGCTCCTGCCGCGTCCGTGGCCACCCGTTGCCAGCGGAAGAGCTGGACAAGTGGAGGCTACGGCGAGGCTGCGACATTTTGCCGGGGGCCGGGCCTTGCAGCCCCTCCGCGGTATTTTGCACTCTTGTTTATTTAGTGCAAAAATACACTCTATGACTGAGAGTGCAATTCATGAGGGGGGTCTGCGCGAGCGCAAGCGGGCCGCGACGCGGGCGGCGGTGACCGCCGTCGCGCGCTCCCTGACCGCCGAACGCGGCCTCAACGGCTACACCGTGGAGGAAGTCTGCGAGCAGGCGGGCATTTCGCGCCGGACCTTCTTCAACTACTTCCCTACCAAGGAAGATGCGATCCTCGGCCACGTCGACGACGACTTTCCACAAGAGGTGGTCGACCGGTTTATGGCAGGCGGCGCCGGTTCACCCGCCGGTGAAATATCCCCTTCGCTCCTCGCCGACCTCGTGCGGCTCTCCCTCGACCTCGCCGAACGGATGAGCGGCTCCGGGGAGGAAACCCGCCAGCTGATCGCCGTGATCAAGAAGGAACCCCAGCTGATGCTCCGGATCATCGGCGCCTCCGAGGAACGCGAGGCGGAGTTCGCGCGGCTGCTCGCGGCCCGGGAAGGCGTCCCGGCGGACCATCCCGTGGTGCGCATGGCCGTGGTCCTGCTGGGAAACGTCGCCAGGAAAACCAGCGCCGGCTACTTCTCCGAAGGCAGCACCCGCACGTACAAGGACATGCTCCTGGAAAACATCGCCGCCGCCCGGACGCTCTTTTCACAGCCGTTTGACCTGCCACTTGACCCGTCCGGGTCGCATCAATCCGCATCCAAGAATTCCCAGCCCAACCCTTCCGAAGGAGCGCAATGAGCGCCGCCGTCTCCGCCAGGCCAGCAGCCGAACCCCTGCTGCTGACCCAGAAACGCATCTGGATCATCTTCTCCGCCCTTATCGCGGGCATGCTGCTCTCCAGCCTGGACCAGACCATCGTGTCCACGGCCATGCCCACCATCGTCGGCAAGCTCGGCGGCGTGGAGCACCAGGCCTGGATCACCACCGCCTACCTGCTGGCCACCACCATCGTCATGCCGATCTACGGAAAATTTGGCGACATCCTGGGGCGCCGGAACCTGTTCCTCGTGGCCATCGGGCTCTTCACGCTCGCGTCCGTCGGCTGCGCCTTCGCCACGGACTTCTGGGGTTTCGTGATCTTCCGCGCCGTCCAGGGCCTGGGCGGCGGCGGCCTGATGATCCTGTCCCAGGCCATCATCGCCGACATCGTCCCGGCCAAGGAACGCGGCAAGTACATGGGCCCGCTGGGCGCCATTTTCGGCCTCTCCGCCGTCGCCGGGCCGCTCCTGGGCGGCTTCTTCGTGGACCACCTGACCTGGGAATGGGCCTTCTACATCAACATCCCGATCGGGATCGCCGCGTTCACCACCGCCTGGTTCACCCTTACCCTGCCGAACAAGAAGGCGGAGAAGCGGATCGACATCCCCGGCGTACTGCTGCTCTCCGCCGCGACCACCTGCCTGATCTTCTTCACGGACTTCGGCGGCAAGAAGGACGAAGGCTGGGATTCGCCGCTGACGTGGGCCTTCGGCGCCGGACTCGTGCTGGCCGCGTCCGCCTTCGTGATGGTGGAGCGCCGGGCCGAGGACCCCATCATTCCCATGAGCCTGTTCAAGAACCGCATCTTCGTGAACTCCACGGCCATCGGCTTCACCCTCGGCCTGGGCATGTTCGCGGCAATCGCCTTCGTGCCGACCTTCCTGCAGATGTCCTCCGGCACTTCCGCCGCGGAATCCGGCCTGCTGATGCTGCCCATGATGGTGGGCCTGATGGGCATGGCCATTTTCTCCGGCATCCGGATCTCCAAGACCGGCAAGTACAAGATGTTTCCGGTCCTGGGGGCCATCCTGACCATCGCGGCGATGCTGTGGCTGACCACGCTGACGGCCGCCACCCCGATCTGGGTCATCTGCGTCCAGCTCTTTGTCTTCGGCGCCGGCCTGGGCTCGATCATGCAGGTGATCGTCCTGGTGGTGCAGAACTCCGTGCCGGCTGACCAGATCGGCACGGCCACCAGCACCAACAATTACTTCCGTGAGGTCGGCGCGTCCCTCGGCGTCGCAGTGTTCGGCTCCATCTTCACCACCCGGCTCTCCGAGTCCCTGACCACGGCCTTCACCGGGGCCGGGGCCTCGTCGGAGCAGGCGTCGCAGTCCACCCGGACGCTGGACCCGCAGGCCCTCAGCCAGCTCCCGGCCCAGCTCAAGGACGCGATCGTGAACGCCTACGCCGATTCGCTCGCCCCCGTCTTCTGGTACCTGCTGCCGTTCCTGGGCATCGCCCTGATCCTGGCCCTGACCCTCAAGCAGATTCCGCTCTCGGACACCGCCGGAATGGTGGCCCGCGGAGAGGCTGTGGGCGGCGAGGAAGCCGAGCGGCTCGAGGCGGAACGGGCCGCGGCCCGCAACACCGGAGACAGCGCGGAGCGCACACGCCCCGCCAACGACGACGGCGAGCTCACCCGCCTGCACGGCTGACCTTCCGGACGCCGTCCGCCGGCCCGGCCAGGGGCGCCGCAACATTGGGGGTTGCGGCGCCCCTGCTGCGTACCGGCAGGGTTGGCGCCGGCGGCCCGCCGGCGGTCAGTGCCGGTAGTGGACCCCGGCCGCCGGTTCACTGGCCCGGCGGATCATCTCCAGGTGCCCGGTCATGAGCTCCGGGAACTCCCCCGGCCGGAACCAGCCGACGTCGAGGGATTCGTCGTCGTTGACCCTGGCCTCGCCCGAGACGAAACGGCAGCGGAACACCAGGGTCAGAAAATGGCATACGTCCCCGTTCGGATAGTGTGTCGGGTCCCCGGCATCGACCGAAACCAGCCGCTCGGCGGAGGCCACCACACCGGTTTCTTCCAGGATTTCCCGCACCAGTCCGGGCGCGGGCTCCTCGCCCGGCTCCAGAATCCCGCTGATCAGCCCCCACTGCCCATTGTCGGCGCGCCGGCCGAGCAGGACCCGGCCGCCGTCGTCGAACACCACCCCCTGAACAGCGGGAAGCCACAGCGCCTCGCGCCCGATCTTTTCGCGCAGTTTCAGGATGAATTCCGGGGTGGCCATGCCACCAGCCTAGGCGGCCGGTATCAGCAGCATGGCGGCCGCCGTGCCTGCCAGCATGAACGGCCCGAAGGGAATGGCCGACTGCAGCGTGCCGCGCCGGGCGGCGAGCAGTCCGACACTCCACAGCCCGCCCAGGATGAAAGCGGCAATAGTTCCGGCCAAGACATGCCCCCAGCCAAGGAATCCCAGGTACATCCCCAGGACGCCGGCCAGCTTCACGTCACCAAAGCCCATCCCCGGCGGATACACCGTGTGCAGAAGGAAATAGAAGAGCCACAGGGCCGCGCCGCCGGCGAGCACCCGCAGCCCCGGCACGCCGAACAGCCCGGCATCCGCGGAGCCGCCGATCGCCTGGCCGCCCAGCAGGAGCAGCCCGGCGATTGCATAGGACGGGAAGACGATCCGGTCCGGCAGCAGGTGGTGGCGTACATCGATCACAGCGAGCCGGACCGCCATGACGGAAAAGTAGGCGCACGCGGCGAGCGCCAGCCAGAAGGCCACCGGGTTGGCGGCGCCCAGGTTGCCGAGTCGTTCGATCACCCTCGGATGCTACTGGATATTCCCCCGGCTCGGTGAGGCCCGCGCGTAAACTGTGGATATGGCCGCATGGGACAGCAGAAACCGCCGCGGACCGCTGGCGCCACGCGACCCGGCGGACCAGGCTGCTGCTTTCCGGGACTTGTGCCGGTCCTCGCCCTGGAAGTGGCAGTCGCTCAGGTTCGAGTACGTGGACCGGCCGCTCACAGACTTCGCGGGTCCCGCGCCGGCCGCTTCCTCCCCCGGTGATCTTGTCAGGGCGTGGCTGCGCAGGCCCGGCGCCTTGCGCCTGGAGACCGTCGACGGACTGGTTCTCGGCAGCACCACCGGCATCAATGATTCACGCGGCGGCTTCTACGTCAGTTCCACCCGGAAGACCTGGCTTCTGCCGCCGCACCTGGTCACCCCGGTGTACGACGACGACGGTCTGGTCCGCCGCCGCCCGGAGGCGGCTTACGGTGAGCCGTCCTTCGGGAACGGCCGCTTCGCCGCCGTCCTGGACCCCGTGGAGCTTGCGGGGAACGCGCCGGTCCCGCTGGAGTTCCCCAATTCCAACGCCGTGGAACTGGGCCCCATCACGGAGGTCGACCACGAGGGCCGCCCGGCCCTGGAAACCACGGTCAGCCCCAACGCCTCCTACCGCCCCGCCGACCCCGCGACCCCGCTCTGCCGCCCGGGACGCACCCTGCTGAGGATCGACGCCGGCACCGGCGTGTGCGTCGCCAGCCGCTGGCTGGACGCCCCGGCAGCCAACGATGTTCCTGCCGGCGATGCCCGGGGCGGCTACGGCCACTGGCTCAGGATCCTGGGCGTCGACGAATACATGCTCGATGACTTGTTCCTGGCCGAATCCATGAACCTCACGGACGTCCGGCGCCACATCAGCTGGGACGTCCCGGCGGAGTAGCCGGCGGGACCCGAAAGGGGCACACAGCAAGGTGACTGGCGTCCGCCGCCCGGCACCGTTAGGCTTCCCCGATGACTGAGCCCGCCGCATATTGGCCCCCGTTCGGCCTCACCCTGACCACGCCGCACCTCCAGCTGCGGCCCATCCGGGACGAGGACATTCCGGCCGCGGTCGAGGCCGCCCGGAGCGGCATCCACGAGCCGGGCCGGAACCCGTTCAGCAACCGGTGGACCGAAGCCCCGCCCCACGAGCTCGGCACCAGCATGGCCCAGTGGTATTGGCGCTGCCGGGCCGGCATGAACCCCAAGGACTGGACCCTCCCCCTGGGCATCTGGCGCGCGGACGACTTCATCGGCTGCCAGGACGTCGTCGCGCAGGACTTCGCCACTCTGAAGACCGTCACTACCGGCTCCTGGCTCCGCCAAAGCGCCCAGGGCCGCGGCCTCGGGAAGGAGATGCGGGCCGCCGTCGCCATGTACGCTTTCGACTACCTCCGCGCAGAAGTGGCGGAATCCGAGGCCGCAGCCTGGAACCAGCAGTCCCTGGGCGTTTCGCGTTCCCTCGGCTACGAGCTCAACGGCGTCACCCGCGCCTCCTGGGGCGGCAAAGCCCACGACGTCCAAAAAGTACGACTCAGCCCCGCCACCTTCAAACGGCCGGCGTGGCAGCTGAAAGTGGAAGGCCACGACGCCACGGCCAACTTCCTGGGCGTCCCCGTTTAGTGCCCCCGCCGTCGTTGCGTTGCGGTGCCCCGGCTAGTGAGCCGCTCACCTAAGCCGGGCTGCGGTGTCCCGCTAAGGAGCGCATCGCCGACCAAAGCGCAGCGAAGGTCGCCCAGCGACCGCCGCGTAGCGACGGGAGGTGTCTAAGCGACGGCGGGACGCCGCTGCCCGGCGAACCCAACCACGGCAAACCCAACAACGGCGAAGGGCCGCGGCCCGGCAAACCCGACCACGGCCCCTCGCGAAACCCGGAGGCTTAGATCTCCGCCCCCTCCAGCAGCTCCGTCACCAGCGCCGCGATCGGTGAGCGCTCCGAGCGGGTGAGGGTGATGTGGCCGAACAGCGGGTGTCCCTTGAGCGTTTCGACGACGGCTGCCACGCCGTCGTGCCGCCCGACCCGCAGGTTGTCCCGCTGGGCGACGTCGTGGGTCAGGACGATCTTGGAGTTCTGCCCGATCCGGCTCATCACCGTCAGCAGCACGTTCTTCTCCAGGGACTGGGCCTCGTCAACGATCACGAACGCGTCGTGCAGCGACCGTCCGCGGATGTGGGTCAGCGGCATGACCTCCAGCATGCCGCGGTCCATCACTTCCTCCACGACTTCCTGGCTGACCAGCGCGCCCAGGGTGTCAAAGACCGCTTGCGCCCACGGGTTCATCTTTTCGGCTTCGGTTCCGGGCAGGTAGCCCAGTTCCTGCCCGCCCACCGCGTACAGCGGCCGGAAGACGATCACCTTGCGGTGTTCCCGGCGTTCCAGGACTGCCTCGAGGCCGGCGCACAGGGCCAGGGCGGACTTGCCCGTCCCGGCCCGGCCGCCGAGGGACACGATGCCTACCGACGGGTCCATCAGCAGGTCGATCGCGAGCCGCTGCTCTGCGGAGCGCCCGTGGAGGCCGAAGACATCGCGGTCGCCCTTGACGAGCCGGACCTGCTTGTCCGCCCCTACGCGGCCGAGGGCGGAGCCCCGGCTGGACAGCAGCACCAGCCCGGTGTTGGTCGGCATCTCGGCTGCGGCCGGGATGAAGACCGGTTCGTGCCCGTAGAGGGTGGCGACTTCTTCCTCGCCCGCATCGACCTCGGCGACCCCGGTCCAGCCGGAGTCCTGAACGAGTTCGTTGCGGTATTCGTCGGCCAGCAGCCCCATGGCGGAGGCCTTGACGCGCATCGGCAGGTCCTTGGACACCACCGTGACGTCACGGCCCTCGTTGGCCAGGTTCTTGGCCACCGCGAGGATGCGGCTGTCGTTGTCCGCCCCGCGGAAGCCGGCGGGCAGCACCTCGGCGGAGATGTGGTTCAGCTCCACCATGAGCGTGCCGCCGTCGTGCCCGATCGAGATCGGACGGTCCAGGCCGCCGTGCTCGAGCCGCAAATCATCCAGCAGCCGGAGGGCCTTGCGCGCGAAGTAACCCAGTTCAGGGTCGTGGCGCTTGCCTTCGAGTTCGGTGATGACGACGACCGGCACGATCACCTCGTGCTCGGCGAAGCGCAGGAGGGCCCGCGGATCGGAGAGCAGCACGGAGGTATCGATCACGAAGCTGCGGGCCGTGCCCCGACGTTCTGTTCCCTCCCCGGAAACAGCAAGACCGGCCGCGGCGGAATCCGCTGCACCGGTCTTTGAGGTGGCTCGCTTGGCGCGAGAGGTAGCTTTCTGTCCCTGATCGTTAGTGACGTCGGGCAGTTGCTCAGAAATAGCCACATCGACTCCAGCCCCGGGGCAAATGCCCGGAATTGTTAGTGGTGAGGCGGCTCGGCCCGGAGGCCGGACTCGGCCTCCCATACATCCGGTGCGACTATCCGCTCCATGTACTGGCCTCCCCGATCGGCCGGCGAATTGCCCGCCGATGGGATAAACGTACGTCTCCGGCACCCGGTTTGTCCGATAATTTTTCGGCGATTCTTGTTGCCGTCTTGTGAACTCGGCGTGAACGGCTCAGGCGCCGAAGCGGCGCTGCCGGCCGGCATAGTCGCGCAGGGCACGCAGGAAATCAACCTTGCGGAAGGCCGGCCACAGGGCCTCGCAGAAGTAGAACTCACTGTACGCGCTTTGCCACATGAGGAACCCGGACAGGCGCTGCTCCCCGGACGTGCGGATCACGAGGTCCGGATCCGGCTGGCCCCGCGTGTAGAGGAACCGGGAGATGTCATCGACGCTTAGTTCATCGGCCAGTTTCCCGATGTCCGCTCCCCGGGCGACGGCGTCGTGCAGCAGTTCCCGGACGGCGTCGACAATCTCCCGCCGGCCGCCATAGCCGACGGCGACGTTGACGTGCAGCTTTTCGTGCGCGGGCGTACGGGCCGTCAGATTGTTCAGCCGCTCGGCGAGATAGTCCGGCAGCAGTTCGGGGGCGCCCATGGCGTGCACCGAGATGTCGGCGTCCTCGTCCAGGCGGTCCAGGGTGTTGGCGATGATGCCCATCAGGAGGTCCAGTTCCTCACCGGAGCGGTTCATGTTGTCCGTGGAGAGCATGTACAGGGTGACCACCTGGACACCGAGCTCCTGGCACCAGCCGAGGAATTCGTGGATCTTGTCCGCGCCGGCCTGGTGCCCCTGGCTGGTGGGGGCGTTGAACTGGCGCGCCCAACGCCGGTTGCCGTCCACCATCACCCCGATGTGCCGGGGAATCCGTTCCGGGTCCAGGGAGCGCTGCAGTTTGCGCTCGTAGAAGCCGTAGAGGAACCCGGGCAATTCCATCCGGAGATCTCACCTGGCTTCCTTGAGTACTTTTCAGTCCACATCCAAGGCTACCCGCACGCGGCCCCTGCCGGGTGCAGGACCAGCACCGGACTGCCGTAAACCCTTGATACCCGCGGGTAACTTACTAGGCCGTAAGTTATTATTGGGGGATGGAAAGCAACGGTCCAGAGCCCGGGCCGAAGGGTCAGGCAAAAAAGGCAACGCCCGTGGACGACGCGGCCGTGAAGCTTGCCGAGCTCCTGATGATCAAGCCCAAGTGGCGGGGCTGGATCCATACCGTGACCGCCCCGCTGGCGTTTGCCGCCGGGCTGGTGCTGGTGATTCTGGCTCCGACGCCGGACCTGAAGTTCGCGTGCGCCGTTTATGCCGTCACGGGGGTCCTGCTCTTCGGCGTCAGCGCCGTCTACCACCGCGGGAATTGGTCTCCGGGGGTCAAGATGGTCCTGAAGCGGCTGGACCACACGAACATCATGCTGGTGATCGCCGGAAGCTACACGCCCCTCGCCTGGGCGCTGCTGGACCATCAAAAAGCCGAAGTGCTGCTCTGGGTCATCTGGTCCGGGGCCATCCTTGGCGTGCTGTTCCGCGTGCTGTGGACCAACGCCCCGCGGTGGCTCTACGTGCCGATCTACATCGCGCTCGGCTGCGGGGCACTGTTCTATCTGCCGGACTTCTTCGCCGCCAATGCCGCCTCGGCCGTGCTGATCTGTGTCGGCGGCGTCCTGTACATCACCGGGGCCGTCTTCTACGCCCTGAAGAAGCCGAACTTCAGCTACCAGCACTTCGGCTTCCACGAGCTGTTCCACGCCCTGACGGTCCTCGCTTTCGCCGCTCACTACATCGCCATTGCCATGGCTGTCCTGGGCTGACGTTGCCGGCCGGAGCCTAGGGTCAGCGCTGCTCCCCTGGACTGCGCGGCTTCTCCCCGCCTTTGATGTTAGTGCGACGTCATCCGGCCATCCCAGCCAGTTGCTCGCGCAGCCCTTCGACCGACACCACGGGCCGGTCGCACACCATGCCGCGGCACAGGAACACCTGCGGACCGCCCTCCGGAGCGGCGCCGCGGCCCCGGAGCAGCGGCACGGGCCGGGCCGCGCCGTCGTCCTGGACCGCGATCACCAGCCCGGGGCTGGCGGAGAGCAGCAGTTCCCGGTGGAGCGCAGCCCGTTCCGGGGTGTCCGGCCCGGCCACGGCAGCCTCGACCGGACCGGCGAGTGCGGCCTGGGCGGTCGCGAGCAGCCAGCCCGCCGCCCTGGGCGCCCGGACCGCAAGTGGCGGCAGAAGGGAGAGGATGTTGCCGGCGAAGGCGCGGTGTCCGAAGGACCCGGACAGCGCTGAGTGGGTCAGGAGCGCCCCGGCCAGCGCGGCGGCACCGCTGGGTGCGGCGCTGTCGAACAGCTCCAGCCCGTCCCGGCCGCCTTGGGCAGCGGTGACCTGCGCCGACTCCCCCGCAGTGTCCTTCAGGCCGCCGTCGGCTGCGAACCGCTCCCGGGCCGCGTCCAGCATGGCTCCGGCGAGGTCATACCAGCGGGTGTGCCCCGTAGCCGCGTAGAGCGCGAAGAGGCCTTCGGTGCAAAAAGCGTAGTCCTCCAGCAGGCCGCCGATCCCCCGCGCGGCGCCGCCGTGGGAAACACGGACGAGCCGGCCGGGGCCGTTGCGGGGCAGCTGCCAGTGCACGCGTTCGAGATACGCCGCGATCCGTTCCGCGGCGTCCACAAGCTCCGGCCGCCCCAGGACGGCCCCGGCATCGGCGAGCGCCGCGACGGCCAGCCCATTCCAGCCGGCCACCACCTTGTCATCCCGGCCCGGCTGCGGGCGTGCCAGGCGCGCCTGGGCCAGTACCGGACGCACCCTGTCCCACAGTTCGGCGTCGCCGCCGGCAATCTCCTTGCCCGGGTGCAGCGGAGAGCCGTCGGCGGTGACGCTCCCCGGCGTGCGGACATTCATGAGGTCCGCCACGGCCGCCCCGTCATCCGGACCCAACAGTTCCTCGAGCCCGGCCGGGGTCCACAGGTAGGTTGCCCCCTCGGCGTGCACGCCGTCGACCACCGTGTCGGCGTCCAGCGAAGACGCCAGGGCCACCACCTCGGGGTGTCTCCCCTGTGTGGAGCCCGGTGCGGGGTTCGGCGTCGTGCCCTGCGCGGGGGCTTCCTCCGGTGCCGCCGCCGACGCCGGCCCACGCGGCAATCCCAGCCGGGAGAGGAGCCAGTCGGCGGTCTGCCCGGCGATGCCTGCGGCCTCGGCCGCCGGGTACTCCGGGGTGCCGCCAAGCCGGACCCAGTGGACGTAGACGCGCAGCAGCTGGGCGTTGTCGTAGAGCATTTTCTCAAAATGCGGCACGGACCAGTCCCCGGTCACCGAATAGCGGGCAAAGCCGCCGTCGAGCTGGTCGAACAACGCCGACCGGGACATGGCCGCCAGGGCGCGCCCGGCCATATCCCGGGCTGCCGCCGCGGTGTCCGGCTCTCCGCTGCCCTCGTCCCTGGCGTCCGACGCCGCAGTGTCCCCGTCCCTGGGGTCCGATGTGGCGGCGGCGTGCCGGATCAGGAATTCGAGCACGGCCGAGGGCGGGAACTTGGGCGCGCCGCCGAAGCCGCCGTGGTTCTGGTCCTCGTCGCGGGACAGGGCGCCGACGGCCGCCCCCAGGAGCGCCGCGTCCAAGGGCTGGGGCGGCCCGTCGAACCGTACCGCGGCTGCCGGCGCGGACGCGGCGATGCCGCTCGCCAGGGCGGCTGCATTGGCTTCGACGGCACCGCGGCGCTCGGTCCAGGCCTCGGTCACGGCTTCAAGGACCTGCCGGAAGGAGGGACGGCCCGGCATTGGCCGCGGAGGATAGTAGGTGCCCGCATGGAAGGCCCGGCCATCGGGCAGGAGAAAGACCGACATAGGCCACCCACCCTCGCCGCTGACGGCCTGCGTGGCGGTCATGTAGACCGCGTCGACGTCGGGGCGCTCTTCCCGGTCCACCTTGACGGCGACAAAGTGCGTGTTCAGGTACTGGGCGGTGTCCTGGTCCTCGAAGGATTCGTGGGCCATGACGTGGCACCAATGGCAGGCCGCATAGCCGATTGAGAGGAACACTGGCACATCCCGGGCGGCCGCGGCGGCGAAGGCTGCGTCGCCGAACGGCTGCCAGTGGACAGGATTGTCGGCGTGCTGGCGCAAATACGCAGACGGTTCCGCGGCCAGGGCGTTCGAGGCTCCAGGCTGCGGGTCGGGTGCACCGCGGCTAGCGGTTTCCGGGTCCCGCATCACCGTTGGCTTCCGGCCGGGAAGACCGGCCCTCGGCGGGGAACTCTGTGCTGTCGGCTGGGGTGCCTGCCTCCTCGGCGGCCATGCGCTCGGCCTCCACCTGCGCCCGGTAGCGTACCCGGCGGATACGCCGCACCATGTCCACGATCAGAAACGCGGTCAGCACCACAATGAAGGCGGTGAGCAGGAAGCCCAGCAGGCCCGGGGTGACCTGGTCCTCGGACAGGCCCGGGCGCAGCGACGGCGTGGGGGTCGGCGCCGGGGATGTTGCCAGGGCGAGGAGCAAGGAATGCACGGTGAAAACCTTCTGTGGAAATTGGTGTGTCGGTGTCTTTATCTACAGTGTCTTTTCTACACAGGATAGAAGATCTCGTTACCGTCTATCTTAGCCCGGCGAAGAGATCCTTTTCCGGCAGTTCCGAAGAGACCCGGGACTCGATCAGGGAGTAGTCCTCCCACGGCCAGACCTTGCGCTGCATGGCCGCGGAGACAGCGAAGAAGAATCCCTCCGGGTCCACCTGGGTCCGGTGGGACCGGAGCGCGTCGTCGCGGGCCTCGAAGAAGTCCCCGCACTCGATCTGGGTGGTGGTGGCGTGCGTGGGCATCGGCGGGGTGTGCCCCTCGGCGTCGGCTTCCAGCCAGGCGGCCAGCCGCTCGGCATACGGGGACTGCAGGCCGGCCTCTTCCAGCGCAAAGTGGAGTGCGCGGAAACGGTCCGGGCTGAAGGCCCGGTCGTAGTACAGCTTGCTGGGCGCCCAGGGCTGCCCGATGCCCTCGTACCGGGCCGGGTCGCCGGCCGCCGCGAACGCTTCGACGGCCACCCGGTGGGCCATGATGTGGTCCGGGTGCGGATAGCCGCCGTTCTCGTCGTAGCTGAGGATCACGTGGGGCTTGAAGCCGCGGACCAGCCGGACCAGCGGCGCGGCAGCCAGCTCCAGCGGCTGAAGGGCGAAGCACCCTGGCGGCAGGGGCGGCAGGGGGTCTCCCTCGGGCAGCCCGGAGTCGACGAAGCCGAGCCAGCGCTGCCGGACGCCCAGGACCTTTGCCGCGGCATCCATCTCGAGCCGGCGCGCCCCGGCCATGTCACGCTTGGGATGCGGTTTGCCCTCCATCGCGGGGTTCTGGATGTCACCACGGGAACCGTCAGTGCAGGTGGCCACCAGGACGTCCACGCCCGAGGCGGCGTACATGGCCATCGTGGCCGCGCCCTTGCTGGATTCGTCGTCGGGATGAGCATGGACCGCCAGCAGGCGAAGCGGTGCTGACGGGCTGGGGGCTGCTGTCATCTGCGGACGGCTCCTCTTTCTGCTGTTCTGCTCTTGGCGGGGCGGATCGGTTTGGATTGCTCTGTTCCGGCTGCTCCATACGTGCGGACGCCGCGGCGGGAATCATCCCGGTCCGATCCACACTAAACTGGACTGGTGACTTTCAAGGATCAGCCTGCCGCGCCGGCATCTCCCAGCCTAGCCAATCGTTACGGCGGCCAAAAGCGCGCGCTGACCCGCAAAGGCAAGCGCAACATCCTGATCGCCTGCCTTGCCGTGGGCATCGCCTTTCTGGCCTGGGTCTCGGTTTCGGCGGCCACCGCCAGTGTCAGCTTCAAGGACATCGGCTACAGCACCCCCGACGCCACCCTGACGACGATCGACTTCCAGGTGACCAAGGACCCTGCGGCGGATGCGAAATGCGCCGTCAAGGCCATGGACTCGAAGTTCGCGATTGTCGGCTGGAAAGTGCTGGACATCGGGCCCAACGGCGCCGACGTCGGCACGGACGGCGGGCGCACCACCGCGCACCGCACCGAGCTGCACACGGAATCCCAGGCGGTCTCCGCCGTCGTGGACAGCTGCTGGATCCCCGACGGCGGCCGCTAGCAGGGACCGGCCGCGGCCGGCAGCGGACCGCAACACGGTGTGATCTACACCGCAGCGCTCTTTGGTTTGTCCACAGGATTGACTACAATGGATCAATACCTTTCCCCCGCTGAGCTGGTTACTGCGTTCTAGAAGTGGCCACCGTGGCGGGGTCTTTGCTTGTATGACCACCCAAAAGGAGAAGTCCGTGTCTACCACCAACAGCGCAACTGCGGCTTGGCTTACCCAGGAAGCTTTTGACCGCCTGAAGGCAGAGCTGGACCACCTTTCCGGCGCCGGCCGGGCAGAAATCGTCCAGAAGATCGAAGCCGCGCGCCAGGAAGGCGACCTCAAGGAAAATGGCGGCTACCACGCCGCCAAGGAGGAGCAGGGCAAGATTGAGGCCCGCATCCGCCAGCTCACGGTACTTCTGCGCGACGCCCACGTCGGCGAGGCCCCGGCGGACGATGGCATCGTGGAGCCCGGCATGATCGTCGTGGCCCGGATCGCCGGCGACGAGGAAACCTTCCTCCTCGGCTCCCGCGAGATCGCCGGCGACTCGGATCTGGATGTCTTCAGCGAGAAGTCCCCCCTCGGCGCGGCCATTGTCGGCCACAAGGAGGGCGACAAGCTCAGCTACACCGCGCCAAACGGCAAGGCCATCACGGTGGAGATCATCTCCGCCAAGCCGTACTCCGGCTAGTACTGCACGCTGACGTTCCGGAGCGGAACGTTCGACGCCGGTCTCCCCTTTGCGGGGAGGCCGGCGTCGTTTTTTTGGGCCAGTGGGGTCAGCGTCCGACGGCAGCCGGCCGGCCACGGCGGCCGCTCAGCAGCAGCGCCGCGATCACGCCGCCGATCGCCCCGCCCAGATGGGCCTGCCACGAGACGAAACTTGCGACCGTGGGCAGGATGCCGAAGAGGATACTGCCGTAGGCCATGAACAGCACCACGGACAGCACGATCTGCCACCAGCTCCGGTTGACGAAACCGCGGACCAGCAGGAACGAGAACAGCCCGAAGACGAGTCCGGACGCGCCGACGGTGACGCTGGAGCCGCCGATGAACCACACCACGATCCCGGACACCAGCCAGCTGGCGGCCAGGGCCGTGATGAAGACCCGCAGCCCGGACAGGAACACGAGGAACCCGAAGATGATCAGCGGGAGCGTGTTGGACATGAGGTGGGTGAGGTTGGCGTGCAGCAGCGGAAACGTCAGGATGTCCAGGATTCCGTCCGCGCTGCGCGGCCGCAGCCCGAAAGTGCGGTTCAGGGAGTGGAACAGCGCGATATTAACCAGTTCGATCAGATAGAGCAGCACCACGAAGGAACCGACCACCAGCAGGCCCCGGCGGGCCCGCGCCGCGGTGGTATCCCCCGGTCCGGGCCGGCCGCCCGGGGACGCGTCGAGCACCACGCCCCGCCCCCTAGTGCACCACGATCGGCTGGAAGCCCTCGGCCCGCAGCGCCGCCAGGACCTGGCGGCAGTGCTCGTGGCCCTTGGTTTCCAGGTTGACGGTGATGGAGACGTCGCCCATGCTGATGGACCCGCCCACCCGGGTGTGGTCCAGACCGGTGACGTTGGCGTCGTTTTCGGCGATGATGCGGGCAATCGTGGCGAGCGAGCCCGGACGGTCATCGAGCATCATGCGCACCGTCATGTAGCGGCCGTCCGCGGAGAGGCCGCGCTGGATCACTTTGAGCATCAGCATGGGGTCGATGTTGCCGCCGGAGAGCACCACCGCAACGGTGCCGGGGTTCTCGATCTTGCCTTCCATGAGCGCCGCGACGCCGACGGCCCCGGCAGGTTCCACCACCATCTTGGCACGCTCCAGCAGGAAGATCAGCGCCCTGGCCAGGGCGTCTTCGCTGACGGTGACGACGTCGTCGACGAGTTCGCGGATGATGCTGAACGGCAGCTGGCCCGGCCGGCCCACGGCGATGCCGTCCGCCATGGTGGAGACCTTCTTGAGCGGGACGAGGGCGTCGGCGGCGAGCGAGGGCGGGTACGCGGCGGCGTTCTCGGCCTGGACGCCGATGATGCGGATGTTCCGGCCGAGTTCCTTCGCGCGCGCCTTTACGGCGACGGAAACGCCGGCGAGCAGGCCGCCGCCGCCGACGCCCATGAGGATGGTGTCGACGTCGGGGACCTGTTCGAGGATTTCCAGTCCGACCGTGCCCTGGCCGGCGACGACGTCGACGTCGTCGAAGGGGTGGACAAAGACGGCACCGCTTTCATCGGCGTAGCGCTTCGCTTCGCCGAGCGCCTCGTCCACGTTGTGGCCGTGCAGCACCACCTCGGCGCCGTGGCTGCGGGTGGCGGCGAGCTTGGGCAGCGCGACGCCGAGCGGCATGTAGATGCGGGCCTTGATGCCCAGGCTCTTCGCGGCGACCGCCACACCCTGCGCGTGGTTGCCGGCGGAAGCCGCGACCACGCCGCGCTGTTTTTCGGCGTCGGAGAGCTTGGCCATCCGCACATAGGCGCCGCGGACCTTGAACGAGCCCGCGCGCTGCAGGTTCTCGCATTTGAAGAAGACGTCTGCGCCCAACTGGCCGCCGAGGGCCCGGGAGGATTCCACGGGCGTCCGCGTAATAATCCCGTCGAGCAGCTTCTGCGCCTCCAGGACATCGTCCAGCGTGACGGGCAGGCTCTCAAGGGTGTTCACGAACTGTTCTCCTTCTTCGGATCAGGCGTCGGTGCCGCGTCCGGCATCGCTGCCGGGAGCACCGCTGGTGGGTGCGGCGTCCTCGCGGCCGGCGGTGCTGCCGGGCAGGTGGACGTCTTGGAAGGTGGCGCCAGCGCCCGGTTCGAGAACAGGGTTGCCCCCGTCCTCCGCGGTTTCCAGCACTTCATCATGTTCCCACGTTCTGCCGGCAATGTAGCGAATCGACGAATTTGCTACGGCCAGGATCGGAACGGAAAAGAGCGCCCCCGGGATTCCGGCGAGGTAGGAACCGGCCGCCACGGACAGGATGACGGCCACGGGGTGGAGGGCTACGGCCTTGCCCATGACGAGCGGCTGCAGGATGTGGGACTCGAGCTGCTGGACGCCAAGGACAATCGCCAGCATGATGAGGGCGTTTACGGGACCGTTGGCCACGAGCGCCAGGAGCACGGCAATGGCACCCGTGACGAGGGCGCCGACCACCGGGATGAAGGAACCGAGGAAGACCAGCACGCCCAGGGGCAGGGCGAGCGGCACGCCGATGATGGCGGCGCCGACGCCGATCCCCACGGCATCGACGAAGGCGACGAACATCTGGATGCGGGCGTAGCTGACCATGGAAGCCCAGCCGCGGCGTCCGGCACCGTCCGTGGCGCGGCGCGCCCTTCGGGGTAGAAGACGGACCAGGAAAGCCCAGATCCGGTCGCCCTCGAGCAGAAAGAAGATCAGCACGAACAGCGCCAGCACGAGGCCGGCGGCGAAGTGCCCGGCCGTGCTCCCGAACGTCAGCGCGCCGCTGAGGATACTGCTGCTGTTGTTCTGCAGCGCGGCGGTGGCGTCCTCGATGTATTTGTCGATCTGTGCGGCCGTAAGGTGCAGCGGGCCTTCCGACAGCCATGTCTGGACCTGCTGGACTCCCGTGAGCGCCTGCGACCACAGCTCACCGAACCCTTGGATGAGCTGGCGCCCGACCAACGTCAGCGCGCCGATGATGGCACCGATGAAGCCGAGGATGGTGATGGCGACGGCCAGGCCCTTTGGCACGTGGCGCCGGACCAGCCAACGCACCACCGGGCTGAGGAGACCGGCCAGGAGCGCGGCGACGAGCACCGGGATGATGAGGAAGCTGACGTGGCTGAGCATCCAGATCAGAGCCCCGATCACGAGCAGGATCAGCCCCGTGCGCCACGCCCAGGCGGCAGCGATCCGCACGCCATAGGGAATGTCCTGGTCAATCTCGCGGTCGGTCCGCGCCCTGGCCCCGGCACGGGATGCGGTCCCGGCGGCGGAAACTGCGGCGGCGACGGCGGGGCTTGTGGGGGCTGCGGCGTCCTCTGCTGGAGTCATAGCCCCATAATTCCCCAGCAACCGGCTAATGGGAAACCGACAACCAGCAACCAGCAGCCGGCCCGCCGGGTCGCCCAGTGCCAGCGTCCAGTGTCAGTGTTCGGGGGCGGTGTCCGGGGGCCCGTCAGCGGGCAGCGTCAGCCTGCAGTGCCGGTGAGCGAGGCGGAGATGCCCCAGTTCATCGCGAACTGCTCCCCCGGCGCCAGCCAGCCGAGGCCTTCACCGCTGTTGAACGCGTTGGCCGGGCCGGTCATCGGTTCGATCGCGACCGCCTTCGTGCGGCCCGGGAATTCCGTTGTCACGAAGACATGGACATAGCCGCAGCTCGCGTCCTGCCACAGGCTCACCGTCCGCCCGTCCGGGGACCGCAGCGTGTGCCGGGCGACGCCGCCGTCGAAAACCAGGTCCGTGTATGCCGAATCCAGCTCCAGGGTCCCCGTCAGCCGGCCGCCGCGCAGGTCGAAGTCGCCGCCGACCGGCTCGGTGCTGCGCGGGATGAGGCGGTCATCGGCCACAAGCCGGGTCCCGGCATCCACACTCACGGTGAGGTCCTCGCTGGGCACGTCACCAAGACGCAGGTACGGGTGGGCGCCGAGCACGAACGGGGCCGGATCCTGCGAGTCGTTGATGAGGGTCTGGCGCACGGCCAGCCCGAGGTCCTCCTCCAGTTCATAGCGGACGCGGTGGCGCAGCAGGAACGGGTAGCCGTGCTGCGGGAAGACGGCCGCTTCCAGCGTGACAGAGAATTCGTCCTCGTCCACCAGTTCATAGGAGGAGTTCCGCAGCAGCCCGTGGCTGGCGTTGTTGCGGGAGACCTCGGTGATGTCCAGCTGCAGTTTCTTGCCGTTGAGGTACCAGACGCCGTCTTCCACCCGGTTGGCCCACGGCGCCAAGGTGATTCCGGTAGCGCCGGGCGGGATCTGGGCATCCCCATAGGTCTCCGTCAGGGCGGTGTCGCCGCGGCTGTAGAGCCGCAGCCCGGCGGCGAGTTCGGTGACGACGGCCAGGGCGTCGCCGCGCCGGAGCTCGTACTGCCGTCCGGTCGCGTACCGCCGCATGGTTTCATCGGGGCCGGTTGCCGAAGGCGTCGCTGAGAGATCCATGGTGACCACCGTACAGACCTGCCCGGCAACCCGTATACCTTGGTTCCATGACTTCCAGCAGCGCAGGTGCCAGGCCATGAACCCTTCCCTGGACAGCAGCCGGCTCGCTGCCCGGTTCGAGGAGGTCTTTGGCGCCCGGCCCGACGGCGTGTGGCGGGCACCGGGACGGGTCAACCTCATCGGCGAGCACACCGACTACAACGAGGGCTTCGTCCTGCCGTTCGCGATCGACCGGGCTGCCCGGGTGGCGGTCAAGGTGCGGCCGGATTCAACCACCCGCATGCTGTCGACCTTTGGGAATCAGGGGCTGACGACGGCGGACACCGGCTCCCTGTCCCGCGCGGCTGCCCGGGGGTGGACGAAGTACCCGCTGGGCGTCATCTGGTCTCTTCAGCAGGACGGGCGCCGGGTTCCCGGCGTGGATCTGCTGCTGGATTCCGATGTCCCGCGCGGTGCCGGCCTGTCGTCCTCCCATGCCATTGAATGCGCCGTGATTTCGGCACTGAACGAGCTCACGGCCGCCGGGCTCTCCGTCCAGGACATGGTGCTGGCCACACAGCGGGCGGAAAACGACTTCGTCGGAGCCCCGACCGGCATCATGGACCAGTCCGCCTCGCTCCGGGCCACCGCCGGCCACGCCGTCTTCCTCGACTGCCGGGACCAGGCCGTCCGGCTGGTCCCGTTCGACGCCGACGCCGCCGGGCTGGTGCTCCTCGTCATCGACACCAGGGTCTCCCATTCACATGCCGGCGGCGAATATGCGGCTCGGCGGGAATCGTGCGAGCTTGCCGCCCAGGTGCTCGGCGTAGCGGCCCTGCGCGACGTCGGGCTCGAGGATCTCGAGGAGGCCAGCGGACTCCTCGACCCGGAGACGTTCCGTCGCGTCCGCCACGTCGTTACCGAAAACGACCGCGTGCTGCAGACGGTGGAGCTGCTGGACACGCTGGGGCCCGGCGCCATCGGCCCCCTGCTGGATGCATCCCATGCCTCGATGCGGGATGACTTCGAGATCTCCTGTGCTGAGCTGGACCTTGCCGTGGACACGGCGCGGTCGGCCGGCGCCATCGGCGCCCGCATGACCGGCGGGGGCTTCGGCGGTTCAGCGATCGCCCTCACCCCGGCGGGTTCGGCGCAGCAGGTGCGTTCCGCCGTCGAGCAGGCCTTCGCCCGGGCGGGGTACGCCGCGCCGGAGATCTTCAGCGTCCGTCCCGGGGCAGGGGCCATGCGGCTGGCGTAGGCGGGGCGTAGTCTGGGCGCATGAGCGAAGCCGTCGTCGTCTCCACCGCCAGGAGCCCGATCGGGCGCGCCTTCAAGGGCTCCCTGAAGGACGAACGGCCTGACGATCTGGCCGCCGCCATGGTCACGGCGGCCCTCGGCCGGATTCCGGCGTTCGACGCTGCGGCGGGGCCGGGGCGCGGCCTGGATGACATCTATCTGGGCTGCGCCGAGCCCAGCGGCGAGGCCGGCTCCAACATGGCGCGCGTGGTCAGCATCCTGGCCGGGCTGGACAACGTTCCGGCCGCCACGGTCAACCGCTTTTGCGCCTCCAGCCTGCAGACGCTCCGGATGGCGTTCCACGCCGTCAAGGCGGGCGAGGGCCAGGCGTTTGTTGCCGCCGGCGTGGAGTCGGTGTCCCGTTACCGGGAATGGGCCGGTGCGGGCGAGACCGACGCGGGCACCCACAACCCGCGGTTCATGGCGGCGCGGAAACGCACCGAGTCCCGTGCCGCCTCGAACACGCCGTGGACCGACCCGCGCCTGGGCGGCCGGATGCCGGACGTGTACATCGCCATGGGACAGACGGCCGAAAACGTCGCGACAAGCTATGGGATCAGCCGCGCGGACCAGGACGATTGGGCGGTGCTGAGCCAGAACCGGGCCGAGAGGGCCATCACCGCAGGGTTCTACTCCCGCGAAATCACGCCCTACACCCGCGCCGACGGCTCGGTGGTGGACCGCGACGACTCACCCCGGCCGGGTGTGACGGCCGACGCCGTAGCTGCGCTGCAGCCGGTCTTCCGCAGCGGCGGCACCGTGACGGCCGGGAACGCGTGTCCGCTCAATGACGGGGCGGCCGCCGTCGTGGTCATGAGTGACACGCGCGCCCGCGAGCTGGGGCTCGAGCCGCTGGCGCGGATCGTTTCCACCGGCGTCAGTGCCCTGTCACCGGAGCTGATGGGGATGGGACCGGTGGAGGCGACCCGCCGCGCGCTCGCACTCGCCGGCCTGACAATCGGCGACATGGACCTGGTGGAACTCAACGAAGCCTTCGCGGTCCAGGTGGTGGCGAGCGCACGGGAGCTGGCCATTGACCCGGACAAGCTCAACGTCCACGGCGGCGCCATCGCCCTCGGACACCCCTTCGGCATGACCGGCGCACGCATGACCTCCACGTTGCTCAACGGGCTCCGCGCCCGTGACGGCTCCCTGGGCCTGGCCACGCTCTGCGTCGGCGGCGGCCAAGGCATGGCGGTGGTGCTGGAGCGGCTCAGCTGACGCCCGAGCGGGCGCCGGAGGGCTGAAACAGCGGCTTAAATGGAGGAGCCCCGCCATCCGGCGGGGCTCCTCCTTGTCTTAGAACATCGTTTCAGAACGACGGCAGTTACTCGTCACCGCGGAGGATGGCCAGCAGGCGGATGATCTCGACATACAGCCAGACGAGCGTGACCGTGAGACCGAAGGCCGCCGTCCACGAGAAACGCTGCGGAGCGCCGGCGCTGATGGCCGCCTCAATGCTGGTGAAGTCCATAATCAGGGAGAACGCGGCCAGCCCGATGGCGAGCACGCCGATGAAGACGCCCAGCGGGATACCGAAGATCTCCATGCTGGTGCTCAGGCCGAACGGCGTGGTCACGGCCCCGGTCATCATCATGAACATGTTGATGAGGGCGAACACCGCGTAGCCGATCAAGGCGATCATGAAGAACCGCATGAGCTTGGGCGTCGCGCGGACCTTGCCGCTCTTGAACAGCACCAGTGTCACGGCGAAGACGGACAGCGTCCCCACCACGGCCTGGATGCCGACCCCCGGGAACAGGTTGTCCAGGATCCGGGTCAGGCCGCCGAGGAAGAATCCTTCCAGCAGCGCATAGGCCAGGATCAGCGCCGGGGACGGCTGCTTCTTGAACGTGTTGACCATCGCGAGGACGAAGCCGCCCAGCGCACCGAGGATCATCAGCATGGATCCCGTGCCCTGCGGGACGGCCAGCGCCATTGCGGCGCCGACCACCAGGACGCCGAGGCACCCGGCAGTCTTGACGATGACGTCGTCGTACGTCATCCGGCCGATGTCGGCAGGGCCGGCCGCCGGGCGGTTGTACAGGTCCTGGAGCTGCTCCTGGCTCATGCCCTGCTGGGCGGAACTCCACGCGCCCGGGGCATCCCTGAACTGGCCCGGGTTCTGGCCGTAGGGGTTCTGGCCGTAGGAATTCTGGCCGTAGGGCGCCTGCATGGCAGGTGGCGCCTGGGTGGCTTCACGGAAATTCTTTCCGCTGAAGATCGGGTTTCCGCCAGCTGACATTGCGGGTGTCCTCCAATTAGGGTGGGTGATGATCCGGTGCGATGCGGACGATATATAGTCACGCTACCAATTTCCACGCCTGACGGGCAGGCATAGTTCCCCCGTGAAGCCGCCGCAATCGAACCGTGACCTTATAGGCCAGGACCACGCCTGCCCGGTCACCCCGGAAATCACTGACCCGCTTCGACGGATCCCCCTTTGGTTCCGGAAGCCGTCCGGGAACCGGCGCCGGGGTACCCGTTCGGCTGTTGACAACGACGTCGTCCACGTAGATGTCGGCCATCTGCTGGTCGTGTTCGGAGCCAAGCTGCACTGTATCGACAGTCGTGGCCGGGACATTGAGGGTGCCCGCGTAGACGGAACGGCCGTCCCACCAGATCTGGATCTTCGTCCCGGGACCGTTGGGGACCACGTGCATCACCAGCCTGTGCCAAGAGACCGTGGAAACATACTGCCTCAGTGTCGTGTAGATGAACCCTGTCGGAGCCGACGTCCGGAGCACCAGTTCGCCGGAGATGTTTTGCCTGAAAACATCCAGGACGCGGACACGGCCGGAAAAGAACCTGAAGTAAGGAACGTTATTCCCCGCCATCCCCTCGGCGGCGATGTGGAACCAGCCGTCTGCATACGCCTCGGTAGCGCCGGGCGTCAGATCCACTGTCACCCTGGCGAGGGAGCCGGGTGCCGTGGTGGTGTGCAGGACGGCGGCACAGTTTCCGGAGCGGGACAACCCGGCGGAGACCGAGGCGTCCCCGGTACCGGAGGTGGCGACGGCGAACCCGTCCAGGGTGCCGGATTCGAAGTCCGAGGCAGCCGCCGTCGTTCCCGGATACGGGTCAGGCGGTGACGCCCGGGACGGTACGCAGCCCTGGGCCCCGGCCGTCTGGGGCCCGAGGCTGAGCGCCGGAATGCCCAGGATCGCCAGCGCCAGCGAGCCCGCGAGGCACAGCTTGACCACCCGGTTCATCGGTCGGCCCTCCACGTTCGGCCACTGCTTGCGGCGCCGGGCCCGGGTCCCTGATCCATTTTCCGGGGTTCGGCTCCGGACCTAGGCTCTGGAAGGGGTTGGTTCGGGCGGGCAGCGGCGCTGTTGGCACCATAACGCCGCAGGACTTGGAAAAACCTTGAACGGCGGGGTTGCTGCAGGGCGCCTTGCGGCCAGCTCGGAAGCCAGAGAGCTCCACTGTTTAGGCATACTCCGGATCAACAAAAGTTTTCTTTAGCAGCACTAAAGATAGGTTGCGGCCGGACTACACGGTTGTTACCCGATCGCGACGTTCTGCCTGCTCGCAGCCGCATTCACGGGCCCACCCGCGCTGTAGCATAGGCCACACAGGGTGACGGACCTCACAAGCGATCCGCTCGCGAGGGCCGGTCCTCCTGACCGTTCGCAACGGTTGCAATGGCGCAACCCCCATCACCCCCATGTGGAGGTTTTCAATTTGAGAAGCACAACGAGCGGCCTGTCGCAGAGACGGCGCGGCAGACTACTGAGGGCTGTGGGGGCTGTATCCGCCGCCGTGGCTGCGCTACTGCTCGTCATAGCCCCGGCATCCGGTGCTGCGACCCCCTCGCCGACACCATCCCCGTCGGCCACGCAATTCACCAACAGCATCAGCGGATTCTTGCGCGGAGACGACCGGGCGCCGGTCCCCGGAGTAACGATCACCGCCACTAACGGCAGCTTCACGGGAACGGCCAAATCGGGGCCCAACGGCGCCTGGACCATCGGCGTCCCCACGCAAGGCACCTACGAGGTCAAACTGGACGAGTCCACGCTGCCGCAGGGCATCAAGCTGGCCGAGGGCCAGGAGAACCCCCGCAAGGTGACGTTCAGCCAGACCTCGAACCTCTCGGTGATCTTTGCTTTTGGCAAGGGCATCGTCGTAGCGGAGCAAAACTTCGGGCAGAACCTGCTCAACCGGCTCGTGGCCGGCCTGAGCTTCGGCCTGCTGCTCGCCCTGGCGGCAGTAGGCCTGTCGCTGATCTTCGGCACCACCGGCCTGACGAACTTCGCCCACGGTGAAATGGTCACCCTCGGCGCCGTCCTCGTCTTCGCGTTCAACGCGATGCAGTTGCCGTTCTGGCTTGCCATCCTCCTGGCCGTCATCGGCGGCGGATTGTTCGGCTACGTCCAGGATGCGGGCCTGTGGAAGCCGCTGCGCCGCCGCGGCACCGGCCTTGTCCCGATGATGATCGTCAGCATCGGCCTCGCTTTGGCCGTCCGCTACGTGATCCAGTTCTACTTCGGAGGCGCCACCCAGCAGCTGCCGTTTGCCCAGAGTGCGGAAATCCTGATCGGCCCGGTCTCCATCTCCCCCAACAACCTCTTGTCGCTGCTCGTCAGCGCCATCGTGATCGCTGCCCTCGGCGTCGTCCTGCTCAAGACGCGCCTGGGCAAGGCCACCCGCGCTGTGGCCGACAACCCGGCGCTCGCCGCCGCCTCCGGGATCGACGTCGACTTCGTCATCCGGATCGTCTGGGTGGTCGGCGGCATGCTTGCCGCCCTCGGCGGCATCCTCTGGGCCTACTACCGGCCCGGCGTCACCTTCGACATGGGCTCGCAGATCCTGCTGCTCATCTTTGCCAGTGTCACCCTGGGCGGCCTCGGCACTGTCTGGGGCGCCCTGGTTGGTTCAATCATCGTCGGCATCTTCGTGGAGCTGACCACCGTGTTCGGCCTCGCCGCCGACCTCAAATACGTGGGAGCGTTGTTCATCATGATTGTTGTCCTCTTGTTCCGGCCTCAGGGCATTCTGGGCCGCCGCGAGCGCGTGGGTTAGGAGACAGCCATGGACTTCGGATTCATTTTTTCCAGCGCCGCCGGTGAACTGTTCAGCCCGACGACGGCCGCCTACGCCCTGGCCACCCTCGGCCTGGCGGTCCACTTCGGCTACACCGGCCTGCTGAACTTCGGCCAGGCAGGATTCATGGCGGTCGGGGCCTACGGCTTCGCCATCTCCACCTTGACGTTCCATGTACCGTTCTTCGTCGGACTGCTGATCGCCGTCGTGGCTTCGGCCATCTTCGCCCTCCTGCTGGGCATCCCGACCCTGCGGCTGCGGGCGGACTACCTGGCCATCGTGACCATTGCCGCGGCCGAAATCATCCGCTACATCGTCACAACGAACCAGCTGACCTCCGTCACCGGCTCGGCCAACGGCCTGGCCGCGTTCGAAGGCGACTTTTACGCCATGAACCCCTTCCCGCCGGGTACCTACCTGGGCATGAACAACCGCGACTTCTTCATCCGGGTGGTCGCCTGGGTCGTCGTCGCCCTGTTCTGCCTCCTGGTCTGGCTGCTGATGCGCAGCCCCTGGGGCCGGGTCCTCAAGGGCATCCGTGAGGACGAGAACGCCGTCCGCTCGCTCGGCAAGAACGTGTACGCCTACAAGATGCAGTCCCTCATCATCGGCGGCGTGCTCGGCGCCCTGGCGGGCATGATCTTTACGCTCCCCCGCGGCGCCGTCCAGCCGGCCAACTACGGCACGGAACTGACGTTCTTCCTCTACACCTGCCTGCTGCTCGGCGGCCTGGGCACCGTCCTCGGCCCGGTAGTCGGCGCCATGATCTTCTGGGTCGTGCTGTCCCTGACCCAGGGGATCCTCTACGGCCTGATCGAGTCAGGCACCATCACGTGGCTGAACACGGTGCAGGCCGGGCAGCTGCGTTACATCCTGGTCGGCGTCGCGCTGATGCTGCTGATGATCTTCAGGCCCCAGGGTGTCCTCGGCAACAAGAAGGAGCTGGCATTCGCATGAGCATTCCCAGCGAAACGTCGGGCGGCGAACCCCGCCCGTCGGAAGAAATCGACTACATGACGGACGCGCGTCCAATTGCCGCGGGCGAAACCGGCCCCGGCTGCAAGAAACGCGATCCGATCGTGGTGGCGGAAAACGTCACCCGCAGCTTCGGCGGCATCAACGCCGTCGACGTCGAATACCTCGAAATCCCGCGGCACAAGATCACGGCGCTGATCGGCCCGAACGGTGCCGGCAAGACCACCCTGTTCAACCTGCTCACGGGCTTCGATACACCGAACTCGGGCAAATGGCAGTTCGAAGGCAACAGCCTGGCCGGGGTGTCCTCGTACAAGGTGGCCCGGATGGGCATGGTGCGCACCTTCCAGCTCACCAAGGTCATGGGCAAGCTCACCGTGATGGAGAACATGCGCCTGGGCGCCTCCAACCAGTCCGGCGAGAGCCTCTTCAAGGCCCTGTTCAAGGGCATCTGGGGCGGCCAGGAAAAGCGGATCACCGACGAGGCAAACGTGCTGCTCGAAAAGTTCAAGCTTGACGCCAAGAAGGACGACTACGCGGCGTCACTCTCGGGCGGGCAGCGCAAGCTGCTGGAAATGGCACGCTCGCTCATGGTCCGGCCCAAGCTCGTGATGCTCGATGAGCCGATGGCCGGCGTGAACCCGGCACTGACGCAGTCGCTGCTGGACCACATCAAGAACCTCAAGTCCGAGGGCATGACCGTGTTGTTCGTCGAGCACGACATGCACATGGTCCGGCACATCGCCGACTGGGTGGTCGTGATGGCCGAGGGCAAGATCGTGGCCGAAGGCCCTCCCGGCGAGGTCATGAAGAACCCTGCAGTGATCGACGCCTACCTCGGCGCCCACCACGACGTCGACCTCGGCGCCGCGGAAGGCCTCAAGGAACTGGCCGCCGAGCTGGAGGCCGATGAGGAATCGATCGTCGGCACTGAAAACGCCGGCTTCATCTCCGCCGATGTCATCGCCGCCGAGACGCCGGCACAGGAGGCGCAGGAGGCGCAGGAACCCGAGCCGAACGGGCCCGTACGCGGCCGTCGCAGCGCCGAACAGCCGAGCAGCAGTGAGCCGAGCAGCACAGGGCAGCCGAACAGCACACCGAAGGACACAGAATGAGCGCCACCAGCGCGGCACCAGCCGCCCAGCCCGACTTCGAGGGTGATGCGGTCGTCAAGGTCACCGACCTTGTGGCCGGTTACATCCCCGGCGTCAATATCCTCAACGGCTGCAGCATCGAGGCCCGCAGGGGCGAACTGATCGGCATCATCGGGCCCAACGGCGCCGGCAAGTCCACGCTGCTGAAGGCCATGTTCGGCCTGGTGAAGGTCCACTCCGGCTCAGTGGTGGTCCGCGGTCAGGACATCACCGGGCTCAAGGCCAACAAGCTGGTCACGCGGGGTGTGGGCTTCGTGCCGCAGACGAACAACGTGTTTGCCGCCCTGACCATCGAGGAAAACCTCCAGATGGGCATGTTCCAGCGCCCCAAGGACTATTCCGAACGGTTCGACTTCGTCACCAGCCTGTTCCCCGAGCTCGGCAAGCGGCGGGCCCAGCGGGCGGGCTCGCTCTCCGGCGGCGAACGCCAGATGGTGGCCATGGGACGGGCCCTCATGATGGATCCGGCCGTGCTCCTGCTCGACGAACCGTCGGCCGGCCTCTCCCCGGTCAAACAGGATGAGACGTTCCTGCGGGTCCACGAGATCAACCGGGCCGGCGTCTCCGTCATCATGGTGGAGCAAAATGCCCGCCGCTGCCTGCAGATCTGCGACCGGGGCTATGTCCTGGACCAGGGCAAGGACGCGTACACGGGTACCGGCCGGGAGCTCATGAAGGATCCCAAGGTTATCCAGCTCTACCTGGGGACGCTCGCGGATAGCGACTAGCCGTAACCGCAGTATCCCGGGTAACCCGCACAGGGGCCGTCACCGTTGGTGGCGGCCCCTGGTGCGTGTGCTGGGGTGGCTTTGTCCGGCGGCGACGACGGCGGCGGCACGCAGCGCAGGGTTTTGGCTGCGTCACGTAGCACAGGGTTTTGTCTGCGTCGCCGGAGAACTGTGCCGGATTTCCGCCGTCGTGCCCTCCCCTGCCGGCCCAAAGCCTGCTGTGCGTGACAGCCCGGCCTGGAAGTCGACCGCCCCGGAAAGCAAAAAGACCCCCGCCCGGTGTGGGGCGGGGGTCTTTCGTTTGTCGGTGGGAAGCGGCTTACAGCTTGCCGAATTCTTCCTTGACCGGCTTGTAGGTGTTGTCATCCTGGTACTCGTAGATGCCGATGTAGGCTTCCGTGGGGTCGCCGGCGTCGGAGAACGTTACGGGGCCGGACTGGCCGTCGTAGTCGATGTCCTTGCCGTTGCGGAGCAGGGTGACGCAGGACGGGAAGGTGTTGCACTTCTCGCCGCCTTCAGAGACTGCCTTCAGCTGGGCCGCGATGTCGGTGCCCTTGGTGCTCTTGGCGGCCTCGGCAGCCAGCGCGATCAGGTTGGCGGCATCGTAGGACTCGCCTGCGTAGCTGTAGTCCTTCAGCGCCGGATCAATCGTCAGGAGCTTCTTCTTGAAGTCATCCTTGGCGAACGTGCCCGGGATGGTGCCCTGGGCGCCCTTGAGGGTTCCCGGCTGGAAGTCCTTGCTGTAGTCGGACATGTTGCCGTCCACCATGAAGATCTGGTTCGGCTTGACGCCCTTGCCCGTCATAAGCGGCACAATGCTCTTGGCCTGGTCAAAGGTGATCAGGGCAATGGCATCCGGCTTGGCGGCGAGGACCTTGTCCACCTGGCTGCTGAACTGGGAATCGCCTTCGTTGAAGAGTTCCTGGGCCACAACCTTGCCGCCTGCTGCCTCAAAAGCAGCCTGGACATTCTTGGCGAGGCCCGTTCCGTACGCGTCGTTCAGGACGATCATGCCGACAGTCTGGGCGCCACAGGTAGCCATGTAGTTGCCGAGGACCTTGCCCTGGAGCACGTCCGAGGGGGCGGTGCGCCAGTAGAGGCCCTTGTCATCCCAGGTGGTGAAGTCCGGCGAGGTGTTGGCCGGGGAGAACTGGACGACGCCGGCACCGGTGATCTGGTTGATGACCGTCTTGGAGACGCCCGAGGACGCCGCACCGATGATGGCGCCGACGCCCTGGCCGAGCAGTGCCGTGGTGGACTGGGTGGCGATGTCGGTCTTGGTGTCACCGGAGTCGCGGTGAATGACCTCGACGGGCTTGCCCAGGACGCCGCCTGCGTCGTTGATCTCCTTGATGCCGAGGTTGACGCCGGCAATTTCGGGCGGGCCGAGGAAGGCCAGGGAACCCGTCGTCGGCAGGAGCGAGCCGATCTTCAGGGGTGTAGCGGTGGTGGTGGCCGAAGGGGGCACGGAGCCGGTGTTGCCGGCAGCGCTGGTACCGCCGCCGGTGGCGCTGGGTGCAGGGCAAGCGATGCCGGCTGCTGCGGCCGAGCTGGAGCCCGTCGAACTCGGGGTGGACGAACCACCACAAGCCGTAGCCAGAAAGGCGACACCGATGCTAAGCGCTGTCAGCTTAGCGATGCGGGGCGCAGCCTGGTGGAGTGAAGTCATGTACTAGCTCCTCGATCTAAAGGTGCGAACGGCCTTTGACGCGAAAGATCAGGTGTTCCTGATTCCACTTCAAGCTAATGCAATTTCGGCGCGAAAATAAGTGACTACGGTCACATCCTTATAACACTCGTTGCATAGAGGAAATCTGCGAGCATCCCGGGGCGCGGGTCAGCCGCGACGCCGGGGAACCGGCGCCGGGGAACGGGGGCCGGGCTGGGAAACCGGCGCCCGGCCGGACCGCAAGAACGCAGGGGGCAGGCGGGGCTGCATCCCGCAAGTGCCCCAGGTGGGACTCGAACCCACAACACGCGGATTTTAAGTCCGATGCCTCTGCCAATTGGGCTACTGGGGCGCCCGGTCCATGCTATCCCGTCTGCGGGCCGGATCAGGCAGCAAACGGGCGTGCGTAGCGGAAAGTTCCACTGACGCCCCCGGGCCACAGGGCGAGCGGGAGCAGTTGGAAGTGGTGGCTCCATCCCGCCTCCGGCGGGGCCACCCCGAGCGAGGTTGACGGCACGAAGCCGAAGCGCGAGTAGAAGTCCGGGCTGCCCAGCAGCGCGATCCCCCGCTCCCCCGCCAGGTTGGCTCGCGCCACGGTCTCGTTCATGAGCGCGGTGCCGATGCCGTGGCGCTGCAGCCGCGGCACCACCCCGATCGGCCCGAGCCCCAGGAGCTCCAGCTCCCCCGCCCATCCCCGCGTGCTGATCACATGCCCGACGATCTCGCCGTCGAGCTCCGCGACGATGCTGAACTCCGGCAGGTACTCCGCGCAGTCGAAGAGCCCCCGGAGCAGGCCGACTTCCTCCGGTTCGCCTGACACGGGCAGACCGGTGATCGGGGAAACGACGAAGGCCGCAGCTGTCAGAGCCAGGATGGCGGGGCGGTCTTCGGGCTGCTCGGTGCGAATCCGGAGCGCCGGGGCATGTCCCGCGCGGCCGCTGTCCTGTGCCAGTTCGCGCAGGGCCAGTTCGTGCAGGACTTCCAGCGCCCGGTCGGCATCCGCCACCGGCACCATCAGGTGGTCGTGGTGGAAACCGGCCAGGACGTTGCAGCTGATCTTCGCCTCCGTGAGGGCGGCGCCGACGGCGGCCGTCAGGCCCACGGCTTCCAGCGAGGAATGCACCTCGAGGGTTATCCACGCTCCGACGAAGTCGTACGGCAGCGCCAGGGCCTCCGCGTCGTCGCGGGCCATCACAACAGTGAGTCCCTCTGCTTCCCGCACCGCGGCCATGATGCTGCCTTCCAGCGGCCTGCCGTGGGGCCACAGGACGTAGACGAACTCGCCGTCGCGGCGGACAGGATGCATGGTGCCCAGCAGGGTCTGAAGATCCTTTTCAGCGGTCATGAAGCCAGTCTAGGCGTGGCGGGTCAACGGCCCGGTTCAGGGACGGCAGGGCCGCCGCGGGCCCGGACGGCCGGACGGGATCAAGACGGGGACAAAAAACGACGGCGGCTGCTCCCCCGGGAGGGAACAGCCGCCGTCGGAAGTCAACCGCCAGCTAGGGGGCGGTTGCCGCAAGCAGTTACTTGGCGTCTGCCGGGACCGATGCGGTGGTGGCTGCCTTGGCGTCGGCGGCCGGCTTGGCTGCCTCCGGGGCCGGCGCAGCGGCGGGCTTAGGGGCCGGCGTCGCTGCAGCCACGAAAGCGCCGCGCGGGTTGTCCAGGTCCATCAGCTGCGTGGTGTCGCGGCCGAGGAAGAAGGACCAGAGCCAGTTGGAGATCACGCGGATCTTGCGCTCGACGGTCGGCATGGCGAACCCGTGGTAGCCACGGTGCGCCAGCCAGGCCAGCGGGCCCTTGAGGCCGATGCGGCCCAGGAGGTTGATGTTGGCAACGCCCTTCCATTCGCCGAAGCCGGCGACGGCGCCCAGGTTCTTGTGCTTGTAGTCCGTGAGCGGCTTGCTCCAGCGGGAGGCCCACAGGTTCTTGGCCAGGCGCTTTGCCTGCCGCAGCGCGTGCTGGGCGTTCGGCACGCAGGTGCCGTCCGGCAGGCCGCTGCCCGTGAGGTCGGGAACGGCTGCGACGTCGCCGGCGGCCCAGGCGTTGTCGATGATGCCCTCGTCGCCCGCGATGCGCAGGTCGGCCAGGACGCGGACGCGTCCGCGCGGCTCGAGCGGGAAGTCGGTGGAGCGGACCATCGGGTTAGCCTGCACACCGGCAGTCCAGACCAGGGTGTCCGACTCGAATTCCTGGGCCGGGGTCTTGTCCGGCAGGTTGATGAGCTTCAGGGAGCCCTCGGCGTTGTCGAGGGAAGTGTTGAGCAGAACCTCGATGCCGCGGCTGCGGAGGTGTTCGACAACCCATTCGGCCTGCGGCGCCGTGACCTCGGGCATGATGCGCCCCATTGCCTCGACCAGGACGAAGCGGACTTCCTCCTGGCTGACGCGCGGGTTGTTCTTGACCGCGGCGCGTGCGAGGTCTTCCATTTCGGTGATGCATTCGATGCCGGCGAAGCCGCCGCCGACGACGACGAACGTCAGGGCGCGGGCACGCTGAACGGGATCCGTCATGAGGGAGCCGGTCTCGATGCGCTCGAGGACCTTGTTGCGCAGGGCAACGGCTTCCTCGATGGTCTTCAGGCCGATGCCCTTGTCCGCGAGGCCCTTGATCGGGAACGTGCGGGTGATGGCGCCAGCGGCGAGGACGACGTCGAAGTAGGGAACCTCGATGGTGTCGCCGCCGTCGGACGGGGCAACCACGGCCGTGCGGTTGGCGTGGTCGATCGAGGTGACGCGGCCCTGGATGAGTTCCGTCTGCTTCAGGTGCTGGCGGTGCGAGACGACTGCGTGGCGCGCCTCGATGTTGCCGCCGGCAACTTCCGGCAGGAAGGGCTGGTAGGTCATGTAGGGCAGCGGATCGACGAGGGTGACGATGCCACCTGCATTCGCGATCTTTTTCTGCAGTTTGAGGGCTACATACAGGCCGACGTATCCGCCGCCGACGACGAGTACCCGGGGACGGTCCTGGAGCTTAAGGGAGGATGCCATGGGTCAAGAATACAGTAGTTTGTGAAAAGCTTCACTAACTATGACCGGTTGCTGGAATCCTCCGAGGATGCTGCCGTTGCCTGGGAGCGTCCGGGCCCGTCCCCGCCGTCCTTCGGTGTGTTCCGCAGGGCGGCGCGCAGCTGGAAGGCAGCGGCGGCAATGATGCCCAGGAACAGGGCGCCAAAACCCAGGACCACCGCGGCCGGCACGGCACTGTCCAGCTGCGACGGCTTCTGTGCCACAGGCACGGTCGCCTCGGGCAGGGTGGGCGCGGCACTGGACGGTGCTGGCGCCGCGGCAGGGGCCGTCGAGGCCGGGTTGCCGCGCCGCTGGACCCGGATCCAGTCCGAAATCGACCCCAGGGGGTTGACCTTGGTTTCCGCGACATCGGCCTTGAGGGCTGCCTCGGCGTTGAGCACCCCGAACCCGTAAAGCGGATCCTTCCCCGGCACTCCGGCGTCCTTGGCCGTGCTGACGATCCTGTTGATGACCTGGCTGGCGGACATTTCCGGCCACTTGGACCGGATCAGCGCCGCGACACCGGCGACGATGGGGGTGGCGCCGGAGGTGCCCGCCCACTCGGCGTAGCCGCCGGCCGGCATGCCCCCGGCCAGGTCCTCGGCAGGAGCGGCCACGCCGATGCTGATGCCCTGGGACGACGAGTCGATGCTGGCCTTTCCGCTGCGGTCCAGACCCGCAACAGTCAGCACGCCCGGAATCGTGGCGGGCGCGCCGACCTGGATGTTGCCGCCCACCCGGTTGCCCGCGGCGGCGACGATGACGACGTCTTTCTGCTCTGCGTAGAGGAACGCAGCGTCCCAGCTCTGGGGCCATTCCGGGGACGTGCTGCCAAGGGAGATGTTGATGACGCGGGCCCCGTGGTCTACGGCCCAGCGGACCGCCTCGGGAATCTGCTCCTGGTCGGTTTTGCCCCCCGGGTTTGCGGAACCAAGCCAGGTGGAGACGGACAGCAGCTGGGCCTCCGGGGCAACGCCGATGATCCCGTCGGGACCGGCGCCCGCGCCGGCGGCAGGGCTGGCTGAGGCACTCGCGCTCGGTTTGGCGCTCGCTTCGGCGCTCTGATGTCCGCGCCCGGCGAGCATGGTGGCCACAAGGGTCCCGTGTTCAGGCTTGGCGCCGATGCTTTCCTGGCCGTTGGCGGCGCCGGCGCCGGAGATGTCGGCACCGCCGGCGAGAACGCCGGCCAGGTCCGGATGCCCGCCGTCCACGCCGCTGTCAATCACGGCGACTTTGACCCCGGCCCCCTTGGACACCTCCCAGGCTTTGGTGATACCGGATTCGGCAAGCCAATATTCCTTGTCCCGCCAGGAGTCGGCGTGGGCGGCAGGCGCGCCCGCCAGGGCCGCCGCCAGCTCGGCCGCGGAGATGCCGCCCACAAGGGCCAAGGCCATCAACGCGGAGGCGGTCCGGCGGGGCCGGGCTGTTGCTCTGGTCATACAGGTCCTATCGGCGGATGTGCTCGCGGCACGAGCCCTTGTCGGTGCACAAGGGGCCGGTGCACGACTGCTGGTGCGAAATCAGCTGACGCTGAGGGCAATTCCGTCAAGAATATCGTGTTCGCTGGCCACTGCCGTGGTGATGCGGCCGGCCGTGACGTCGGCAAGGCGCTGCAGGACCCGCCGCCATACGAGGCCGCCGGCGCCGATCACGTCCACCCGCCCGGGGTGCATGAACGGCAGTGCGGCCCGTTCCTCCCGGGTCATCTCGAGCAGCTCGGTGCAGGCTTTCTGGACCGTATCCAGGTCCAGTTCGGTGCCGTGGATCGCCGCCGGGGAATACCCGGGCAGGCGCAGGGCATGGGCCGTGATGGTGGTGACGGAGCCGGCCACACCGACGACGGCGGTGGCGCGTTCCAGCGGGACGGTCGCTGCCGCTTGGCTGATGGCGGCGTCGACGTCGGCTTCTGCCGCGGCAATCTGCTCCGGCGTGGGCGGATCGCTGTGCAGGTGCCGTTCGGTCATCCGGACGCAGCCGACGTCGACCGAGCGGGCGGCGATGACGCCGTCGGCGTTGCCCAGCACGAACTCCGTGCTTCCGCCGCCGAGGTCCACAACCAGCACGGGGTCCTGCCCACCGCTGGGCAAGGCGCTGCTGGGCAGGACACTGCTGGCGCCGGCGAAGGACAGCGCGGCTTCCTCGTCGCCGGTGATCACCTCGGGCTCGACGCCGAGGATGGCGCGGATGCCGTCGACGAAGACCTGCCGGTTGCGGGCATCGCGGGTAGCGGAGGTGGCCACGAAGCGGACCTGCTCGACGCCGTGCTCGCGGATGAGGGCAGCGTAGTCGCGGGCCGCCGCGAAGGTGCGCTCGAGGGCCTCCTGGGCCAGCTCGGCCGTGGCGTCCACCCCCTGCCCCAGCCGGACCACCCGCATTTCCCGCACGATGTCGGTCAGCCGCGGTGTGCGCTGACCTGCTGTGCTGTCTGGCTTCACGTCTGCCTGCACGTCGGCGATGAGCAGGCGGATCGAGTTCGTGCCGCAGTCCACTGCCGCCACCCGGGTCACTGGGGCTCCCCCGTGGCCGCGGCGTCCGCTGCGTCTGCGCCGGTGGGGCCTGCTGGCTTGGACTTGCGGACCGGAGCCGGGCGGCCCACGATCTCCGGCAGACCCTGCGGCCCGTGCCGGCTGAGGTCCTGGGACGGGACCTCTCCCCCGGTGTCCCAAGCGCCGTCGCAGTAGCAGCGGTCCGCGGTCCACCATTCGGCGATGGCGTCGATCGCCTCGTCACCGAGCGGGTTCACACCGGGCCCGGCGGCCAGCGAATGGCCCACGAGGACGTGCAGGCATTTGACCCGCGTCGGCATCCCGCCGGCGGAAACGCCGTCGATTTCCGGAACCGCACCGATGCCGGACCGGGCGCCGATCTCGGCGCGCGAGGCCAGGTAGGCCTCGTGGGCGGCGCGGTAGCGGCCGGCCAGGCCGGCGTCGGCGGCGAGCCGGGCATTCATGTCATTCATCAGCCCGGCAGCCTCCAGCCGCGACACCGCGGACGTGATCACCGGATGGGTGAGGTAGAACGTGGTGGGGAACGGCGTGCCGTTGCTCAGCCGCGGCGATGTGGCGGCCACGAGCGGGTTCCCGCAGACACAGCGGGCGGGGATTTCGACGACGTCCCGCACCGGCCGGCCCAACTGGCGGCTGAGGACGTCGAGGTCGTACGGCGACGGCTGGCGGGCCGTCTCCGGAGCGCCTGCGGTACTCTGCGCTCCAGTGTTCTGCGCAAGCGCGTTCAGCGCAACCGCGTTCAGCGCAAGCGCGTTCTCGTCCGCTCGGTTCTCGTCCGCTAGGTTGTGGTCCACGGGAGTGGCACCTTCCTGCCCTGTTCCGGGTTGTCCGCGGGACAATTCCGGCGGCGGGCGCCGCTTCTAGTCTGTTGCCGATCGCCTGACGGATTCCCAGAGGGCGTCCACCCAGGGCACGTTGGCTGGGTCTTGTGCTGCTGCTGCACCCGCCGTGCCACTGGACCGTGCGGCAGGAATATCGCTGCCGAAGACCCAGTAGCCGGTCTCGCCGGGCATAACCATGTTAATGCGGTCGCGGGCCTGCTGTTTGACGTAGTTCGGATCCTGCCAGCGGGAGACCTGGCGTTTGAGGTCCTCCTGCTTGGCCTCCTTGGCTGCGATATCCGCCTGCAGCCCCGCGATCTCGGCGCGTTTGTCGAGGAAGATCTTGACGGTCGGCGCCAGCAGGACGGTGATGGCAATCATGACGACGCCGAGGGCCAGCAGCCGGCCGGAGAACGCTTTCGCCGGAACCGGGTCCGGGGATTCGTCGGATCCGGCTGCGGCGGTCCCGCGTGCGGATTTGCCGCCGGCTGCTCCCGGCGCCGGGCGGGTTTTTGGCGCCGCAGGCGGCCGGGGTTTGCCTTTGGCCGGGCCGCCGGGACCGCGGTTGCCGTCCCCTTCCCGGGCAGGTGCCGCGCCTGTTGCGGCCGGCGATTTTGTTGCGGCCGGCGGCGTGCCCGAGGAGGTGCCGGAGGATTTCGCCGGAGCCGCCTTGGCGGCGCCGCTCCGGGAGCCGCCGAAGTCCGCCCGGATAACATCGCCGCCGTCGGCTGATGTCCCCAGGCCGGCGTCCGCTGGCGGGTTGGCTGCCTTGGCGGCCGCGGGCGTGGCCCGGGGAACATTGGGGCGTCGGGTAGCCATGTCACTCCTTCAAAAGCGGACCAAAAACAGAACCGGTGGCCATGGTCTTTCAACCATAGCCACCGGTTACCGGTTTGCGCGGCTAACTAGCCCTTGAAACGCGGGAAGGCGCTGCGTCCGGCGTACCGTGCGGCGTCGTCGAGTTCCTCCTCGATGCGCAGCAGCTGGTTGTACTTAGCGACGCGCTCGGAACGGGCCGGAGCGCCGGTCTTGATCTGGCCCGCATTGGTGGCAACCGAAATGTCGGCGATGGTGGTGTCCTCGGTCTCGCCGGAACGGTGCGAGGTGATCGTGGTGTAACCGGCGCGCTGGGCCAGGGACACGGCGTCCAGAGTCTCGGTCAGGGAGCCGATCTGGTTGACCTTGACGAGCAGCGAGTTTGCCGTGGCGGACTCGATGCCCTGCTGCAGGCGGACCGGGTTGGTGACGAAGAGGTCGTCGCCAACGAGCTGGACCTTGTCGCCGATGGCGTCGGTGAGGGTCTTCCAGCCTTCCCAGTCGTTCTCGTCCAGCGGATCCTCGATGGAGACCAGCGGGTAGTCGGCGACGAGTTCGGCGTAGTAGTTGCTCATCTCGGTGGCGCTCAGGGCCTTGCCTTCGAACTGGTAGGCGCCGTCCGTGAAGAACTCCGAGGACGCAACGTCCAGGGCCAGGGCGATGTCCTTGCCCGGGGTGTAGCCGGCGTTCTTGATGGCTTCCTGGATCAGGTCCAGGGCGGCGCGGTTGGAGGGCAGGTTCGGGGCGAAGCCGCCCTCGTCGCCGAGGCCGGTGGACAGGCCCTTGGCCTGCAGGACGGACTTGAGGTTGTGGTAGACCTCGACGCCCCAGCGCAGGCCCTCGGAGAAGGTCTCGGCACCGATCGGCGCGATCATGAATTCCTGGATGTCGACGTCGGAATCAGCGTGCGAGCCGCCGTTGAGGATGTTCATCAGCGGCACCGGCAGGACGTGGGCGTTGGGGCCGCCCAGGTACTTGTACAGCGGCAGGTCGGCGGACGCGGCGGCGGCGTTGGCGACCGCGAGCGAGACGCCAAGGATGGCGTTGGCGCCGAGCTTGCCCTTGTTGGCGGTGCCGTCAAGGTCGATCATGGCCTGGTCGATGCTGCGCTGGTCAGTCGCGTCGAAGCCGATCAGGGCCGGGGCGATCTGGTCGATGACGGCGTCGACGGCCTTCTGGACGCCCTTGCCGAGGTAGCGGCCCTTGTCGCCGTCGCGCAGTTCAACGGCCTCGTGTTCGCCGGTGGAAGCGCCGGAGGGTACTGCTGCGCGGCCGATCTGGCCGTCGGAGAGCAGGACTTCAACTTCTACGGTCGGGTTGCCACGGGAATCGAGGATTTCGCGGGCGTGGATGGCATCGATAAGCGCCATGGATATGCTCCTTTGGTTGAAGCGATCTGCAGGGAATCTGACTGCTTGGAATCTGGCTGTCCATCAGGCTGACAAGCCGACATCGTCGTCGCTACTAGCCTAGTCGAGAGTGGCGGAGGTTACGGAAACCTATCCAATTTCCGGACGTCATCATGCCGACACTATGGTGTCTTTGTGGCGCTACGGCGCCTCCGGCGTCGGGCGATGGCTGTCCTGGAAGCGGCGCAGGGCTCCGCGGAGGGCACGCTCGGCGTCCAGTCCCCGGGCCCGGGCACCGTCCACCATCCCGAAGATCAAGTCTCCAAGCTCCTCTTCGGTGGCCGGGACTTCGACTGCGGTACCGCCCGCAACGGTCGACAGGCCGGCCCGTTGGGCCCGGTCGAGGAGCTTTTGGGCCCGCGCCAGCGCGGGGAGCGCGGCGGGGACGCCGTCGAAGATGTGGCCGCGTTCCGGTTTTTCGGCCTTCTTCACGGCGTCCCACGTCTGCACAATGTCCTCCACCGTTGCCGGAAAGGACTCCTGCAGCGAGCCGTCGGGTTTGAACACGTGCGGGTTGCGCCGGACCATTTTGGCGGTCAGGCCGCGGGCGACGTCGTCAAGGTCGAAGGCGCCGCGCTCTTCGGCCAGCCGGGCATGCAGGACCACCTGGAGCAGCACGTCGCCGAGCTCGGACTTCAGCTCTGAGTCGCCGCCGCCGGTCTCGATGGTTTCGGCCACCTCGTAGGCCTCCTCGAGGAGGTACTCCACGAGGGACTCGTGGGTGAGGGCACCCATCCAGGGGCAGTGCTCACGCAGGGCGGCAATCGTCCCCACGAGCTCCCCAAGCTCGCCAAGCTCGCCAAGTGGGCCGCCAGCTCGCCCCTGGACGGGTGATGGTTCCTGGTTAGCCAAGGTCGGCGTAGGCCTCGTTGATGTATTCGACCAGTGCTTCCTTCTCCTCCAGCGGGAGGAAGGCTGCCTCCGCCGCGTTCAGCGTCAGCTCCAGGAGGTCATCGAGGTCGTAGTCGAAGGTCTCGACCAGAAGCTCGAACTCGTCCGTAAGCGTCACGCCGCTCATGAGGCGGTTGTCCGTGTTGATGGTGACGTTGAAGCCCAGCTGGTAGAGCATGTCGAGCGGGTGGCTTTCGATGCCCTCGCCGAAGCCGGCAATCGCGCCCGTCTGTAGGTTCGAGGACGGGCAGATCTCCAGGGCGATGCCGCGGTCGCGCACCCAGCTGGCGAGCTCGCCCAGGGTCACCATGCCGATGGTGTCGCTGACCTCGTCATCGACGCCGTCCGCGAGCGACCCGGCGTCGTCGGCCTCTTCGAACTCGATCGCGACGTCCTCGGCGATCCGTACACCGTGGCCCAGGCGCAGGGCCCGGCCGTCGACGAGGGCCGACTGGATGCTCTCCAGGCCGGCCGCCTCGCCAGCGTGGACGGTTGCCGGGAAGTTGTGCTCGGCGAGATACGTGAAGGCGTCCTTGAAGCGGGAGGGCAGGAAGCCGTCCTCGGCTCCGGCGATGTCAAAGCCCACTGCACCGTTGTTCCGGTGGCGGACGGCCAGCTCGGCAATCTCCTGGCCGCGATCGGCGTGGCGCATGGCGGTGATGAGCTGGCCCACCTGGATGTCGCGGCCGGTTTCGGCGACGGCGTCCACACCCGCTTCCAGTCCGGCCTGGACGGCCTCGACCACTTCGTCCAGGCTCAGGCCCTTCTGCAGGTGCTGTTCGGGGGCCCAGCGGACTTCGCCGTATACGACGCCGTCGTCAGCCAGGTCCTCGACGAACTCCTGCGCGACGCGGAACAGGCCCTCTTTGGTCTGCATCACGGCGATGGTGTGGTCAAAGGTTTCCAGGTAACGGACCAGCGAGCCGGAATCGGCGGATTCGCGGAACCACTCCCCCAGGGCGACGGGGTCGGTCGACGGGAGCGTGTGGCCGACGGCCTTGGCCAGTTCAATGATGGTGGCCGGACGGAGTCCGCCGTCCAGGTGGTCATGAAGGGAGACCTTGGGAAGAACCTTAAGGTCGAAGTCGAGGTCAGGGGCAGCGTCAGGATTAGTCTCAGTCACGTTTCCAACCATAGGGTCGCCGGCCGCCGGATGCTACTTTGTGGCCGGAGTCGCCCGTGCTGGGGCCGCGGGCGCCTGGGTCCCGTGCCCTGGGGCGGGCACGCCGGCCGTCTCATGGGGCGCGTCGTTGCGCCCAAGGCGCTTGTGCCACCAGCGCAGCAGGTGGTCGATAATGACGCCGAGCACAATGGCGAATACCACCGCGATCCCGGCGCTGAGCAGCGGGTTGTGGTGTAGCCACGGGAAGGAGCTGGCCAGGACGCCGATGCCGATCGAATAGCCGACCCACGTAACGCAGGCGACGGCGTCCAGGACGAAGAACCGGCGGTGCGGAAACGCCGTCGTTCCTGCCACGTAGTTGACCGCGACGCGTCCCCAGGGGATGTAGCGGGCGGTGAAGATCAGGACGGCGCCGCGCTTCTCGAGTTCGTAGTTGGCCCAGGCGAAGACCTTCTGGACCTTTGGCTTGCGCATCCAGCGGAACCGCTCCAGACCGATCTTCCGGCCCAGCATGTACGCCATGTTGTCGCCGGCCATGGCCCCCACGAGCGCGGTAAGGCCCAGGATCCAGAGGTTGGGCTGGCCGCTGTGCAGCGAATATGCCGCCAAAGCAACGATGAGCGTCTCGCTGGGCACCACCATTGCGAAACCGTCCACGAAGAAAAAGACCAGCAGGAGGGGGTAGATCCACCACTGGCCAGCAGCATGGAGCACGGCCTCGTTAATGAACTCCATGCAGGCGGTGCTCCTTGACGGATGGGAACGGACAGGCGGTGACAAAAGTGACGCAAATCGCCCCTAAGTGTCCCACGTGCGGGGCGCCATCCGCTACGTTCGGCGCTACGAATATTCGCGCCGTGCTGGGGCGGCCGGGAGGGACTGGCGGGGGTACCCGCCAGCCGGTTGGCCGGGTGGTTCAGCCGGGTGCCGGCGGGTCACCTACGAGTCCCGAGGCGGAACGGAGGGCGCCGGTTCTTCCGGGGTGCGGCCGCGCAGCCTGCTGATGACGTGGTCCACTACGACGCCCAGGGAGACTGCGAAGATAATCGCAATGGCCGCGCCGAGCAGGTGGTTCTTCTCGAACCATGGGCCCACAAACAGTCCAATCCCCACCGAGTAAGTGGCCCACAGCAGGGCCGAGAGCACGGTCAGGCTCATGAACCTCGGCCTGGGGTAATGCGTGGCACCGGCGGTCAGGTTAACGGCCACCCGCCCGATCGGGACGAAGCGCGCCACCAGGATCAGTGATGCCGCCCGCTTGCGCAGCTCTTTTCCGGCCCAGCGGAAGGCCCTCTGCATCCGGGGGCGGCGCATCCATCCCCAGCGCCGCGTACCGGTGGCGCGGCCGAGCAGGTAGGCAAGGTTGTCACCCACCCACGCCCCGGCCGCCGCGGTCGCGATCAGAAGGCCAGGACTGGGAACTCCCGCCGTGGCCGCGACAGCGGCCAGGCCAACCACCGCCGACTCGCTCGGGACGGGCGGGAAAAACCCGTCAATCACGCAGCAGGCAAAAACGAGCACGAGGACCCAGGGTTGCCCTGCGGCGGCGAGAATGAAGTCGTTGATTGCCTGCACAGCTTCCTAACGCACGGCCGGTCCTGAAAGGTCCAATGTACAAAGATCCCTCAGTGTACTGCCGCCCCCGGCCCGCGGCTTGCCCTATCACCTGTCGCGGCAAAACCCCGCGTTTGGGGACGTTTGGCGACCACAAGCGATAGGGCAACGCGGCTGTCAGGCGATGCGGTCGATGATCAGCTTCTGCGCCGGCCGCGAACCCTCCGGCGCGATCACGACGGCATGTTCGAGCGCCTCCTTGGCACGCTCGAACTTCTCCGGGGTGTCGGTCAGGAGCGTCATGAGCGGCTCGCCGGCCTTGACCGCGGCGCCCGGCTTGGCGTGCATGCGCACCCCGGCACCGGCCTGGACCTGGTCCTCCTTGCGGGCACGTCCGGCACCGAGGCGCCACGCCGCGACGCCCACGGCCATCGCGTCGAGCTGCACCAGGACACCGTCGGCCGGGGCGTAGATGACCTCTGATTCCTTGGCAACCGGCAGCTTGGCGCGCGGATCGCCGCCCTGCGCCTCGATCATCCTGTTCCAGACGTCCATCGCCCGGCCGTCCCGCAGGGCCGCACCGGGATCGGCATCGCGGACACCGGCGCACGCCAGCATTTCCTCGGCAAGACGGACGGTGAGTTCGACGACGTCGTCCGGGCCGCCGCCGGCCAGGACCTCCACCGACTCCTCGACCTCGATCGCGTTGCCCGCGGTGAGGCCCAGGGGCGTGTCCATGTTGGTCAACAGGGCCACGGTGTTGACGCCGGCGTCCTTGCCCAGGGCCACCATGGTCTCGGCCAGTTCGCGGGCGCGGGCCTCGTCCTTCATGAAGGCGCCGCTGCCCACCTTGACATCGAGCACCAGGGAGCCGGTGCCTTCGGCGATCTTTTTGCTCATGATCGAGGACGCGATCAGCGGGATGGCCTCGACCGTTCCGGTGACATCGCGGAGCGCGTAGAGCTTCTTGTCCGCCGGCGCCAGCCCCGCGCCGGCGGCGCAGATCACGGCGCCGACGTCCTGGAGCTGGGCCAGCATTTCCTCATTGCTCAGGGCCGCACGCCAGCCCGGGATCGCCTCGAGTTTGTCCAGGGTGCCGCCGGTGTGGCCCAGGCCGCGGCCCGAGAGCTGCGGCACGGCCACGCCGAAGACCGCCACCAGGGGCGCCAGCGGCAGGGTGATCTTGTCCCCCACGCCGCCGGTGGAGTGCTTGTCCGACGTCGCCTTGACGCCGCCGTCGGGCCTGCGCAGGCTGGAGAAGTCCATCCGTTCGCCGGAGGCGATCATGGCCGCCGTCCAGCGGGAGATCTCAACCCGGTCCATGCCGTTGAGCAGGATGGCCATGTTCAGGGCGGCCATCTGTTCGTCGGCGATGGCACCGCGGGTGTAGGCGTCGATCGTCCAGTCGATCTGGGCCGGGCTGAGCACGCCCTTGTCCCGCTTGATGCGGATGATGTCGACGGCGTCGAACGCCTCAGTGTTGCTGGCGGGCTGTGTCGCTTCTGTCACCGGGGTTCCTCCAAGTGTTGGGGGCCAAAGGCATCGGGAAGGACCTGGTCCATGGTCTTGATTCCCTGCGTGGTCATGAGCTCCATGTCGGGAGCCCGGAATTCGTAGAGCAGCTGGCGGCAGCGCCCACAAGGCATGAGGACGTTGCCGCCGGCGTCGACGCAGTAGAAGGCGCGCAGCTGTCCCCCGCCGGTCATCTGCAGGTTGCCCACCAGGGCGCACTCGGCGCACAGGGTCAGCCCGTAGCTGGCGTTCTCGACATTGCAGCCGCTGACAATCCGCCCGTCCCCGGTGAGGGCCGCTGCCCCCACCGGAAACTTCGAATACGGCGCGTAGGCGTTCTGCATGGCGGACACTGCCGCAGCTTCAAGCGCGGCCCAGTCGACCTCGTTGGTCTCCACGGTCAGCCCTTGACGTACGGTATGCCGTCGGCCGCCGGCGCCCGGGACTTGCCGACGAGCCCGGCCACCGCAAACACCGTCACGATGTACGGCAGCATGGCCATGAACTGGCTCGGCACCGGGGTGCCGATGATCGTCACGATGCTTTGCAGGTTGTCGGCGAAGCCGAACAGCAGCGCGGCGAAGAAGGCCCCGATCGGATTCCAGCGGCCCAGGATCATGGCGGCGAGGGCGATAAAGCCGCGCCCGCCGGAGATCTCCTTGGTGAAGCTGTCGATCGCCACGAGGGTGAAGAACGATCCGCCGATTCCGGCGACGGCGCCGCCGATTGTGACGTTCCAGAACCGGGTCGCGTTGACGTTGATACCCAGGGTGTCGGCCGCCTGCGGGTGCTCGCCCACGGCACGGACGCGCAGGCCCCACTTCGTCTTGAACAGCGCGACCCAGATCACGATCACGGCCACGTACATCAAGTAGCCCACCACGGACTGCTTGAACAGGATGGGCCCGATTATCGGGATGCCGGACAGGACCGGGATATCGATGATGGGCAGCTCGGCGGGCGAGTTGTATTTCTCGGGGTCCGACTGCATCACGGTGGTGAACAGGAAGCCGGTAAGCCCGGAGACCAGGACGTTGAGCACGACGCCGACGATGATCTGGTTGACCACATACTTGATGCTGAACAGCGCCAGCACCATGGAGACCAGAGCGCCGGCCACGGCCGCCGCAAGCAGGCCCAGGTACGGGTTGTGCGTCACGCTGGCGACGAGCGCGGCCGTGAAGGCGCCGCCCAGGAGCTGGCCCTCGATGGCGATGTTGACGACGCCGGCGCGTTCGCACAGCACACCCGAGAGGGAGCCGAAGACGATCGGCACGGCGAGGGTCACGGACCCTGCGATGAGGCCGGCCAGCGAAATGCTGGGGCTCCGGGCGCCGCCCACTACCCAGATCAGGAAGGCGACCACGAACACGACGGTGAACACGGCCGGAAGCCAGCTCGGAGGCCGGACGTTCCTTTTCGCCTTCAGGACCAAGGCGTAGCCCGCGAGGCCCAGAAGGATCAGGGAGAGCACAATGCCGGACAGGAATGCGGGGACGTCGATAGCGGGGAGCTGGAAGAAGTCACCGCCGGAGGAAACGCCGAACTTGGCGTTCGCCTGCGGGCCCAGCAGTCCGAAGAAGATGAAGGCGATGGTGGCCAGCACCGCCAGGGTGACCGGCAGCTTCCAGGTCACGGGTTTTGCGGACGCCGCCGGCCTGCGCCCCTTGTCAGGTTGTGATTCTCCCTGGACGGGCGAGGTTGCTGTTGTGCTCATGCGGCACCTCCGGTGGTTGCGGCCTGCTTGGTTTTGCCGGCGGTCGCGGCCTTCTTCTTGCGCGGGTTCATTCCGAAGATCGCTCGGACCAGGGGCGGAGCCGCGATGAACAGCACGATGAGCGACTGGACCACGAGGACGATGTCGATCGGGGTTCCGGTCTGGATCTGCATCTGGACGGCGCCTGCGCGGAACGCGCCGAACAGTATGCCGGCGGCAAAGGTGCCCCACGGCGACGAACGTCCCAGCAGGGCCACGGTGATCGCGTCAAAGCCGTAGGTTGCCGCGACGCCATCGGTCAGGACCTTTTCGGTGCCGGCCACCTGTGCCACGCCGGCCAGGCCGGCCAGGCCACCGGCAATGGTCATCACCAGGATGGTGGCCCGGGAGACGTTGATGCCGGCAGTCAGGGCTGCCTTGGGGTTGGCGCCGATGGCACGGAACTCGAAACCGAGCGTGGAGCGGTTCAGCAGCCACGAAACAAAAAAGGTGGCGGCAATGGCCAGCAGGAAGCCCAGGTGCAGCCGGTACTGGCTGCCGAAGATCAGCGGATACGCGGCGCTGGGGTCCAGGATCGGCGAGATCGGTGTGTCCGCCCCCGGGCGCTGGAACAAGTCAGTGTCGAGCAGGTAGCGCAGGAAATAGAGGGCGATGTAGTTGAACATGATGGTCACGATGACCTCGTGGGCGCCCGTCCTGGCTTTGAGCACGCCGACGATGCCGCCCCAGACGGCGCCGCCGATGACGCCGGCCACGAGGACCAGCAGCAGGTGGAGTCCGACCGGCAGGTGCAGCGCGAAGCCGACCCACGAGGCGAGGATGCCGGCCATGATGATCTGGCCCTGCGCACCGATGTTGAACAGACCCGCGCGGAAGGCCAGGGCGACGCCGAGGCCTGCGGTGATCAGCGGGGTGGCGATGGTCAGCGTCTCCATGAGGGGGGCGAACTGTCCAGCCACGCCGGCCCCCTGGGGGTTGAAGACCGCGCCCTGGAAGAGTGCGACGTACGAGCCGGTAGCGGCGGACCAGACGGCGGTGAGGAAATCAGTGGGCCGGGCAAAGAGGTAGCCGGCCGTGGTGCCAACCACCTTGTCCGTCATGGCGATGAGCAGGCCGCCCAGGATCAGTGCGAGCAGCACCGCCAGGATGGTCACGATGCCATTGCCCGTGAAGATCTTGCGCAGCAGCGACTCCTCTTCCGGGGCGCCGGGAAGGGATCCGCTTTGGGTCGAGACGGGAACGGCCGATGGCTGGCGGGCACCGCCCGCGGTGTCCAGGGAGGTGACGAAGGCTTCATCGTCCTCGAGCGGCTCAGGCTCCACTGCGGTGGCTTGGGCTGCCGGAAGCCGGTCCGGGTCCGGTGCGGCCGCGGGCCGCGGCTCGGTGTTCTCACTCATGGTGGTCTCCTACGGCGCCGGAGCCGGGCTCCTGCACGGACGGGGCGGCGGGCGCCTGGCTCGTGGCCGGCGTCGTTGCGGGGTTGTCTGCTGTGGTCCCGGCGGGGTTTTCTGCTGTGATCCCGGCGGGGGTGCCTGCTGTGTTCGGTGCGGCGTTGTCGGAGAGCGGTTGCGCCGAGCGCTTCCCTGCGGCGTCGGCCTGGGCTTCGTCCAGGGAAACGCCGGCCATCATCAGGCCCAGGACGTCGCGCCCGGTGCCGGCGGGGACGATCCCCACCAGCCTGCCTTTGTACAGCACGGCGATCCGGTCGGCGAGTTCAATCACCTCGTCCAGTTCGGTGGAGACGATCATGACGGGCGTGCCATGGTCCCGCTCCGCGACGATCCGCTTGTGCAGGAACTCGATGGAGCCCACGTCCACGCCGCGGGTGGGCTGGGAGGCGATGAAGAGCCGCAGCGGCCGGGAGAGCTCCCGGGCCATGACGACCTTTTGTTGGTTGCCGCCGGAGAGCGTGCCGGCTGCGAGCATGCCGGATGGGGTGCGGACGTCGAACTCTGCGATCCGGGTCTTGGCGTTCTCCAGGACCTTGGCCGGGCTCATGCTGATGCCCTTCGCGAACGGCGCCTGGTCATAACGGTCCAGGATCAGGTTCTCGGCGATGGAGAACGTGCCGATCAGCCCGTCGAGTGAACGGTCTTCCGGCACGAATCCGACGCCGGCGTTGAGGACGTCCTTGACGCTGCGGCCCAGGAGTTCTTCGCCGTCAAGGGTGATCGAGCCGTGGGCCCTCTCGTGCAGGCCGAGGATGGCCTCGGTCAGCTCGGTCTGGCCGTTGCCCTGGACACCGGCGACGGCGAGGATCTCGCCTCGGGCGATCCCGAAGCTGATGCCGTCCACCACATGCTGGCCGCTGGGAGCGATGACGGTGAGGTCCTTGACCTCGAAGGTGGTCTCCTGCGGATTGGCCGGAGCCTTGTCTAGGGTCAGGCTCACGGCCCGGCCCACCATCATGGACGCCAGCTCCGTGGTTGAGGCGCCGGGATCGGCCGAGCCCACCACTTTGCCGCGCCGGATAACGGTGATGGTGTCCGAAACGGCCTTCACTTCACGCAGCTTGTGGGAAATGAAGACGATGGAGGTGCCGTGGCTCTTGAGCTGGCGCATGATGTCCAGCAGCTCATCGGTGTCCTGCGGGGTCAGCACGGCCGTGGGTTCATCGAGGATGAGCACCTTGGCGTCGCGGACCAATGCCTTGATGATCTCGACGCGCTGCTGCACGCCCACGGGGAGGTCTTCGATCAGCGCGTCGGGGTCGACGTCGAAGCCGTACCGGTCGGAGATTTCGCGGATCTTCCGGCGGGTGTCCTCGAGGTCCAGGAATCCGCCGGTCTTGGTGGTCTCCGCTCCCAGCGCGACGTTCTCCGCGACGGTGAACACGGGGACCAGCATGAAGTGCTGGTGCACCATGCCGATGCCGGCCGCCATGGCGTCGCCGGGGCCGCGGAAGGTGACCGGTTTGTCGTCAATCAGGATTTCGCCCTCGGTGGGCTCGTACAGTCCGTAGAGGACGTTCATCAGCGTGGACTTGCCGGCGCCGTTCTCGCCGAGCAGACAGTGAATCTGCCCGGGTTCTACAACCACATCGATGTGATCGTTGGCTACCAGGGAGCCGAAGCGTTTAGTAATGCCCTTGAGTTCAAGTTTCAAAACTCTGACCAATCTCGAGGTGTCCGGAAGGCTTGGTCCGGACGCGTATGGGGGCTGCAGCACCAGCTTAGTGGCCTGCGGTGTGGGCCGCAGCGGGCCGCAACGAAAAGCGCCACAGCCCGTGCGGTGGTGACCGGACGGGCCGTGGCGCTTAGCGGAGGAAGTTAGGCCTTCGGGCTGGCTGCGGATTCGACCTTCAGCTTGCCATCGGCGATGTCCTTCTTGATCTGGTCCAGCTCGGACTTCAGCTCGGCCGGAACCTTGGAGTCCATGTCGTGGAACGGAGCCAGCTGGACGCCGTCGTTCGCGAGGGTGCCAATGTACGGCTTGTTGGTGAACTGGCCGTCCTTGTCCTGCTTGACGACGGCCTCGACGGCCTGGCCCATCTGCTTCATGACGGAGGAGAGCATGATGTCCTTGTAATCCGGTGCCGTAAGGAAGCCGTCGGAGTCAACCCAGATGAGCTTGACGTCCTTGCCTGCTGCCTTCGCTTCCTGCAGGGCTGCGCCCGCACCCTTGCCGACCGGACCGGCGACGGGCATGACGATGTCGGCGCCCTGGTCCAGGAAGTTCTGGGTGAACTGCTTGCCCTTGTCCTGCTTCTCGAAGTCACCGGTGAAGGAGCCGTCCTGCTTGGCCTTGTCCCAGCCAAGAACCTTGACGTTCTTGCCCTTCTTTTCGTTGTAGTACTTCACGCCGTCGGCGTAGCCGTCCATGAAGATGGTGACCGTGGGGATCTTGATGCCGCCGAAGGTGGCGACCGTTCCGGTCTTGGTGGTGCCTGCTGCGAGGTAGCCAGCCAGGAACGCGGCCTGTGCCGTGTCGTAGATGATCGGCTTGACGTTGGCCACCGGGGTTTCGTAACCGAAGTCGATGATGGCGAAGTGCTTGTCCGGGTTCGCTGTGGCCTGGGACTTGGTGGCGTCGCCGAGCAGGAAGCCGACCGTGATGGTCAGGTTGCAGCCGGCGGCGACCATAGCGCGCAGGTTGGGCTCGAAGTCGTTGTTGGTCTTGGACTCGGCCTGGTTCATCTTAAGGCCCTGCTCCGACGTGACCTTCTTCAGGCCCTCGTAGGAAGACTGGTTGAACGACTGGTCATCGAACCCACCCGAGTCGGACACGATGCAGCCCTTGTAGTTGCTGGCGGTGTTGGTGGCGGTGCTGGCCTCCGGGGCAGCCCCGCAGCCAGTCAGCAGGAGGGCAGCCGCGCCCGCGGTAGCTACCCCGGCCATAGATCCGCGCTTGAGGGTGGCACGCAGAGAGTTCTTCAATTTTCCTCCAGGAAGAAAGAGTAGGCGCTACGACGGAGCTCAATGAGTTTCTGTCCGCGGTGTTCCGCTGAAGCCTGTTGTCACTGATGATTTCGCAGCACTGCGCCGAGGCGCACTGATGAAGTAACTTTAGTGGCCTGCGACACGTCCACATAGCAGACTTCACAGCATCTACCCAGATTGTTGAGAACTTGTTACCTTGCGGTAGCGGGGCCGCCCCAGCCTCAGAGGCGCACGAGCATCTTGCCGGTGTTGGCGCCCTCGAGCAGATCCATGAAGGCCTGCGGGGCGTTTTCCAGTCCGTCCACGACTGTCTCGTCGTAGCGGACCGTGCCGTCGGCCAGCCAGCCGGACATGGCCTCGACGAACTCCGCCATGTGCTGCCAATAGCCGCCGACCAGGAAGCCCTTGAGCGTCAATTGCTTGCCGATCGCCAGCATCAGGTTCCGCGGTGCCGGCGTGGGCTCGGTGGCGTTGTATTGGGCGATGGCCCCGCACATGGCCACCCGGCCGCCGACGGTCAGCACGGACAACGCCGCCTCAAGGTGCTCGCCGCCAACGTTGTCGAAGTACACATCAATCCCGCGCTCCCCGGCAGCTGCCGCGAGCTGCCCGGCAACCGGGCCGTCGTGGTAGTTGAATGCGGCGTCGAAGCCCAGTTCGAGCAGCCGTGCCACTTTTTCCGGCGAGCCCGCGCTGCCGATGACGCGGGACGCGCCCATCGCCTTGGCGATCTGCCCCACGAGCGAGCCGACGGCACCGGCCGCACCCGAGACGAACACGACGTCGCCGGGTTTGAAGTCGGCCACCTTCAGCAGCCCGGCGTAGGCGGTCAGGCCCGTCATGCCCAGAGCGCCGAGGAACGCGGATGCGGGGGCCAGGTCGGTCCGCGCCACAGTGGTGGCCGCCGCATCGACGACGGCATACTCGCGCCAGCCGAGGCCATGGACGACGGTGTCGCCGACGGCGCGCCCTTCGGCCCGTGACGCGATGACCTTGCCGACGGCGCCGCCGTCGAGCGCCTGGTCCAGCGCGAATGGCGCGGAGTAGGACTTGACGTCGTTCATGCGGCCGCGCATGTACGGGTCCACGGAGATGTAGAGGTTGCGGACCAGGACCTGCCCGTCCTGCAGCTCGGGCAGCGGCGACTCGGCGAGCCGGAAGTTAGCCGGCACGGGGCGCCCGTGCGGCCGGGACGCGAGCTGGATCTCGCGCGTGGTGGCGGGAAGGACGGTTGCTTCGGTGCGGGTGCTCATGCGGCTACCTCCAGGATCTTGATGTCGACTGTGATGTTGCCACGGGTGGCGTTGGAGTAGGGGCAGATCTGGTGGGCCCGGGCCACGAGGGCCTCGGCGGCCTGCCGGTCCACGCCGGGCAGGGCGATCTCGAGCTCCGCGGCCAGGCCGTAGCCGGCGCCGCCGTCGAGGGCACCGAAGTGGATCTTGGCGGCGACGGCGGAATCGGTCAGGTCCGCGCGCTCCTTGCGTCCGACAAGGCGCAGCGCGGAGTGGAAGCACGCGGCGTAACCGGCGGCGAACAGCTGCTCCGGGTTGGTCCCGGCCCCGTCGCCGCCCAGTTCCACGGGGCTGGCCAGGGTGACGCTGAGCTTGCCGTCTTTGCTCACGGCGGTGCCGTCGCGGCCGTCGCCGGACGCGAGCGCTTCGGCGGTGTAAAGAGTCTTCATGGGTTTCCGTTCCTAGTGGGAGGCGTGGAGAGCGCTGGTCAGGCGGCCCAGGGTTTCGCGGAGCTGCTCGAGTTCTGCGGGCGTGAGGCCGGCGGCGTCCGCCAGGCGTTGCGGGATGCCGCCGGCCCTGGCGCTGAGTGCGGCGCCGGCGTCGGTGAGGAGGATCTCCACGCGGCGCTCGTCCTCGGCGGACCGGCGGCGCTGGACCAGGCCGAGCGCTTCGAGCCGCTTGAGCAGCGGCGAGAGGGTTCCGGAGTCCAGCCCCAGCTCCTCCCCCAGCTCACGGACGCTGCGCGGCTCGGCCTCCCAGAGCACCAGCATGGCCAGGTACTGCGGATACGTCAGCCCGAGCTCCTCCAGCATGGGCCGGTAGGCTGCCGTGGCGGCGCGCGAAGCCGAGTACATGGCGAAGCACACTTGGCGGTTCAGGCGGAGCGCCTCCGGACCGGGCGCTCGGGTGGTCTCTGGCGAAGTCATAGACCCACCCTAGCGCGCAATTCAGTTGTGCACAATTTGATTGCGCACAACTGAATTGCGCACAACCCGCCGCCTCAGTCGGGACATGTCCATTCTTCGCGTCATGCCTGGCAGCACATGCCCTCCCCTGGTCCGCAGCAATGGACATATGACCCACGTGTCCACACGCCAGCCCAACAGGAGCGCATGTCCATTCTTCGCACCAAGCCTCACGGCACATGCCCATCCGCCGGCACTACCGAAGCGCATGTCCATTCTTCGCACCAAGCCTCACAGCACATGCTCTCCGCCGGACCGCAGCAATGGACATATGACCCACGTGCCCATCCGCCAGACCAACCGAGGCGCACGTCCATTCTTCGCACCAAGCCTCACGGCACATGCCCGTCCGCCGGCACTACCGAAACGCATGTCCATTCGTCGCACCACGCCTGGCAGCACATGCCCTCTCCCGGACCGCAGCAGTGGACATATGCGGCCGGGCAGCCCGCGACGCCGGGGTGTCCCGTCGTCGTGCACGCAAAAGTGGGGAAACTCCGCGCGCAGGTGATTTACGTTGACGCGCAGGCGACTTCAGTTGAGGTGATCTTTCCGGGGACCTATCCAGGATTTAGAGGTCGCGGATGGTGCGCAGGGCCGCCGCCGTGAGCACCTGGATGCCGAGGCCCAGGGCCCGCTCGTCCACGATGTAGTCGCCCCGGTGGAGGTCATACTCTTCCCCGCCGGGGGTCTTGGTGCCGAGGCGCATCATGGCACCGGGGGTCTCGGCCAGGAACCAGGCGAAGTCTTCCCCGCCCATGGACTGCGGGGTCAGGACGACGGCGCTCTCGCCGATTTCCGCGCGGGCGGCGGCCTCGATCAGCGCGGTCTCGTGTTCGGAGTTGACCACCGGCGGCACGCCGCGGGTGTGCTCGAGGTGGACGTCGACGCCGTAGGGCTCGGCGATTTGCCGGACCACCTCGTCGAGCAGCTCGCCGGCGTCGTGCCAGGCGTCGCGGTCCAGGCACCGCAGGGTGCCGGCCATGTAGCCGGTGCCGGGGATGGCGTTCGGGGCCGAGCCCGCGGAGATCTGGCCCCAGACCACCGACACGCCGCTGCGGACATCGATGCGCCGGGACAGCACGGCGGGAACATTGACCGCGATCTGCGCGAGGGCGAAGACCAGTTCCTCGGTCAGGTGCGGGCGCGAGGTGTGTCCGCCGCGGCCGGAGAGTTCAATCTTGATGGTGTCCGATGCTGACGTGATGGCCCCGATCCGGGTGCCAACCTTGCCGACCTCGATCCGGGGATCACAGTGCAGCGCGAGAATGCGGGGCACGCTTTCAAGGACGCCTTGCTCGATGCACGCCTTGGCCCCGCCGGGCATGGTCTCCTCGGCCGGCTGGAAGATGATCCGGACCGTGCCCCCCAGCGGGGACTCCTCGTGCATGCGCTGCAGGACCAGGGCGATGCCGAGCATGGTGGCGGTATGGATGTCGTGGCCGCAGGCGTGGGTCACGCCGTGGTTCTTCGAGGCGAAGGAAAGGCCGGTTTCCTCGATAATCGGCAGCGCGTCGATGTCCCCGCGCAGCGCGGTGGCGATGGGGCCCTGTCCGACGTCGACCGTCAGCCCGGTGCCTTCGAGGCGGCGGGGCTTGAGGCCGGCTTCCTCAAGCCGCCTTGCCAGCCGGTCGGTGGTGCGGAACTCCTTGAAGGAAAGTTCCGGGTGCGCATGGAGGTCGCGGCGGAAAGCGATCAGCTCGGGCAGGAGGGGCTCCAGCCATGGCTCCACGAGGGTTGTGGGCTCAGCTTCAGTAGAATAGTTGCGCACGAAATAACTCTATCGAGCAGACAGGGAATAGCCGCATCGGGTACGGCCCATTACGGATTGCTGAACATTCAAGGCCCGCAACCGTTCCGTCCCGCCTACAGGACGTCGGTGTCGCCCTTGGCCTTGATGGCATCCACCGCCTGCTTGACCCGCTGGGAGTGTTCCTTGGTGGTGACCAGAAGGGCGTCGGGGGTGTCCACAATCACGACGTCCTTGATGCCGATCAGGGCGATCACCCGCTTGGTGTCGGTGACCACCACACCGCTGGCGTTCTCGGTGAAAACGCGGGCGCCTTCGCCCAGGACAGTGACTTCGTCAACCTCCCTGGCGCTGTTGAGCCGTCCCACGGAGGCAAAGTCCCCGACGTCGTCCCAACGGAAGGTACCCGGCACCACCGCGACGTCGCCCGCGGCGGCTGCCGGTTCGGCGACGGCGTAGTCGATGGCGATCTTGGGCAGGGCGGGCCAGACACGCGACGTGACGGCGTCCCGTTCCGGGGTGTCCCAGGCTTTGGCGATTTCCTGCAGCCCGGCGAAGAGTTCGGGCTGGTTGGCCTCGAGGTGCTTGAGCATCAGCGAAACCGGCGCCACGAACATGCCGGCGTTCCAGACGTAGTCCCCGCTGTCAACGTATTCCTGGGCCACTTCCTCGCTCGGCTTCTCCACGAACTCCACCACGGACTGCGCGCTGGGAGCGTCCGGGATGTGCAGGTTCGCGCCAGAGCGGATGTAGCCGAATCCGGTGGAGGGGTGGGTGGGTTTGATGCCGATGGTGACGATCTTGCCCGCGGCCGCGGTGTAAACGGCTTCCCGGACGGCGTCCTGGAAGAGCCCGTCGGGGCTGATGACCTGGTCCGCGGCGAACGAGCCCATGATGGTGTCCGGGTCCCGCTCGCGGAGGATGGCCGCGGCTAGGCCGATCGCCGCGCCGGAATCCTTGGGCTCGCTTTCGAGGACCAGATCGGATTCCAGCACTTCGGGCAGCTGGCGGCAGACGGCATCCCGGTGGGCCGCGCCGGTCACCACCAGCACATGCTTGCCGGCGACGGGCTGGAGGCGGTCGTAGGTCGCACGCAGCAAAGTGCTGCCCGACCCGGTGAGGTCATGAAGAAATTTGGGGGCTGCTGCCCGTGACAGGGGCCAGAGGCGGGTCCCCACCCCGCCCGCTGGGATGACCGCAATAAAACGGTCCAGCGGGGAATCCTGGCTTGTCACTTTGTCTGTAGTCATTACCGCTACTTTAGCCGACGGCGGCCCGACCGCCCTTGACGGGGCCCCCCGATTGCGCCGTTCCGGCGCCCGGAACCGCAAGCAGATGTGGCGTTCGTCTCAAAAGCGGTGCAAATCGGTGCCGGGGCCGGTCAACAACGGGTTCCCAAATTGAATAAGCTGAGAGCGAAGCCTAGATTTAGGCTTGAGCTTACGAGTGCTCTCGCAGCAGGCGTTCCCCCCGCGTGGATCCCATGCCAGCGCCGCTGTGTTGCAGGGAGGTTTATTCAGTGCCGACAAAACCAGCTGGCACCTTGTACCGCGGCCGTGAAGGCATGTGGTCCTGGGTTGGACACCGCATTACCGGTGTAGTGATTTTCTTCTTCTTGTTGGTCCACGTGCTGGACACCTCATTGGTGCGTGTGTCCCCCGAGGCCTACACCACCGTGATCGGTGCCTACAAGAACCCCCTCATGGCCCTGGGGGAAACGGGCCTCGTCGCAGCGATCGTGTTCCACGCCTTCAACGGCCTGCGGATCATCGCCGTCGACTTCTGGAAGAAGGGTGCCAAGTACCAGCGTCAGATGCTCTGGACGGTCCTGGGCCTCTGGGTCGTCGTTATGGCCGGCTTCGCCATCCGCCACCTGTCCCTCGCCTTTGGAGGTCACTAAGCCATGACTGCAACCATTCAGAGCCCACGCAGTGGGAAGATCCAGCCGAAGTACCGCCGCACTGGTTCGTCCAAGGGCAACTTCGAGATGCTCGCCTGGCTCTTCATGCGGCTCTCCGGCGTTGTGCTGGTGGTACTGATCTTCGGTCACCTGGCCGTCAACCTGCTGGTCGGCGAGGGCATCCACGCGATCGACTTCGGCTTTGTGGCCGGCAAGTGGGCCGACCCGTTCTGGCAGGTCTGGGACCTGGCCATGCTGTGGCTCGCCATGCTGCACGGCACCAACGGCGTCCGCACGATCATCAATGACTACGCCGAGAAGGACGCGACGCGCCTCTGGCTGAAGATCGTGCTCTACGCGGCCACCACGGTCATCGTCGTCCTGGGCACCCTGGTCATCTTCACGTTTGACCCGTGCCCCGTCGCCAACGGCGTCCAGCTGCCCGGCGGCTTCTGCCCCGCGCCCTAAGGGCGTACGCCGCAAGGGCGGAGCCGCCGCTGACCGTTGCCCCTGCGGGCAGGAGACGGCGGCCCGCCACGGCCATCGATCTTGCCTGCCGAGCGCAGGCGCGGATTACACAAGACTTCACCGGGCAGGCGCGGCCTGCCGGGGGGGTTATAGCGAATTTTGAGAGAAAGAGCGTCTGGTATGCAGGTCCATAAGTACGACGTCGTGATCGTCGGCGCCGGTGGCGCCGGGATGCGCGCGGCGATCGAATCAGGTCAGCGCGCCCGAACAGCAGTATTGACCAAGCTCTACCCCACCCGGTCCCACACGGGCGCGGCGCAGGGCGGCATGTGCGCGGCCCTGGCCAACGTCGAGGAAGACAACTGGGAGTGGCACACCTTCGACACCATCAAGGGCGGCGACTACCTGGTAGACCAGGACGCCGCCGAGGTCATGGCGAAGGAAGCGATCGACGCCGTCCTGGACCTGGAAAAGATGGGCCTGCCGTTCAACCGCACGCCCGAGGGCCGCATTGACCAGCGCCGTTTCGGCGGCCACACCCGCGACCACGGCAAGGCACCGGTGCGCCGCGCCTGCTACGCCGCGGACCGCACGGGCCACATGATCCTCCAGACCCTGTACCAGAACTGCGTCAAGCACAACGTTGAGTTCTACAACGAGTACTACGTGCTGGACCTGCTGACCGTCGAGGAAGACGCCGTCCGCGAGGACGGCACGGCCTACAAGCAGAAGCGTGTCGCCGGCGTCGTCTCCTACGACCTCGCCTCCGGCGAACTGCACGTCTTCCAGGCCAAGTCCGTGGTGTTCGCCTCCGGCGGCGCGGGCAAGGTCTTCAAGACCACGTCCAACGCCCACACCCTCACCGGTGACGGCATGGGCATCGCCTTCCGGCGCGGCATCCCGCTGGAGGACATGGAGTTCTTCCAGTTCCACCCGACCGGCCTCGCCGGCCTGGGCATCCTGCTTTCCGAGGCCGCCCGCGGCGAAGGCGCGATCCTGCGCAACTCCGAGGGTGAGCGCTTCATGGAGCGTTACGCGCCCACCATCAAGGACCTCGCCCCGCGCGACATCGTGGCCCGTTCCATGGCGAACGAGGTCCGGGAGGGACGCGGCTGCGGCCCGAACAAGGACTACGTCCTGCTGGACCTGACCCACCTCGAGCCGGCGCACATCGACGCCAAGCTGCCGGACATCACCGAGTTCGCCCGCACCTACCTCGGTGTGGAGCCCTACACGGAGCCGGTGCCGGTGTTCCCGACGGCGCACTACGCCATGGGCGGCATCCCGACCAACATCAGCGCCGAGGTGCTCCAGGACAACGACACCGTGGTCCCGGGCCTCTACGCCGCCGGCGAGGTCGCCTGCGTCTCCGTCCACGGTTCCAACCGCCTGGGCACCAACTCGCTGCTGGACATCAACGTGTTCGGCAAGCGCGCCGGCATCGCCGCCGCCGAATACGCCAAGACGGCGGACTTCGTGGAGCTCCCGGCGGATCCGGAGGCGTACACCCTGGACCTGCTGGAGCACGTGCGCACCGCCAACGGCACCGAGAAGGTCGCTGCGATCCGCAAGGAACTGCAGGACACCATGGATGCCAACATGCAGGTGTTCCGCACTGCCGAAACGCTGAACCAGGTCCTGAAGGACATCGCGTCCTTCGAGGAGCGGTACCAGCGCATCAGCGTCCAGGACAAGGGCAAGCGGTTCAACCTGGACCTGCTCGAGGCCGTGGAACTGGGCTTCCTGCTGGAGCTCGCCAAGGTCATGACCGTGGCGGCCCTGCACCGTGAAGAGTCCCGCGGCGGCCACTTCCGCGAGGATTTCCCCGAGCGCGACGACGAAAAATTCATGAAGCACTCCATGGCGTACAAGGATGAGCACGCCCCGGCCGATGGCTCGGCCGAGGCAATTGCTGGCATCCGGCTTGCCACCAAACCGGTGGTCTTTACGCGCTACGAGCCGATGGTGAGGAAGTACTAAAATGAGCGCTGAACTCGCTGAGCCAGCATCCAAGGTCGAACTGCCCGCCGGCGTCGGCGGTGGCGGGGAAATCCCGTCCTTCGACGTCACGCTGCGCGTGCGCCGCTACAACCCGGAGGTCTCCGAGGACGCCACATGGGATGACTTCAAGGTCACCATGTACGGCACCGACCGTGTCCTGGACGCCCTGCACAAGATCAAGTGGGAGATGGACGGCAGCGTCTCGTTCCGCCGTTCCTGCGCCCACGGCGTCTGCGGCTCCGATGCCATGCGCATCAACGGCCGCAACCGCCTGGCCTGCAAGACCCTGCTGAAGGACCTGGACACGTCCAAGCCCATCACGGTCGAGCCGATCAAGGGCCTGCCTGTGGAGAAGGACCTGATCGTGGACATGGAGCCGTTCTTCCAGTCCTTCCGCGAAGTCATGCCCTTCCTGATCAACCGCGGCCACGAGCCCACCAAGGAACGCCTGCAGTCCGCCGAGGACCGCGAACGGTTCGACGACACCACCAAGTGCATCCTCTGCGCCGCGTGCACCTCGTCCTGCCCGGTGTTCTGGACTGACGGCCAGTACTTCGGCCCGGCGGCAATCGTCAATGCCCACCGCTTCATCTTCGATTCCCGTGATGACGCCGGCGACATGCGCCTGGAGATCCTCAACGACAAGGAAGGCGTGTGGCGCTGCCGCACCACCTTCAACTGCTCCGAGGCCTGCCCGCGCGGCATCCAGGTCACGAAGGCCATTGCCGAGGTCAAGCAGGCCATCCTGGCCCGCAAGATCTAGGGTCCGCAGGACAACTCACGATATACCGACGACGGCGCCTCTCACCTTGGGTGGGGGCGCCGTCGTCGTCTTCCCGCTTACAGGAAAGGGGACACCGTGTCCCGCTCAGAAAAAGTCTCCTTCCAGGGTTCCACCGGCGAACTGCTCTCCGGCGTCCTTGACGTTCCCGAAGGCCCGGTGAAGGGCTGGGGCGTGTTCTCCCACGGCTTCACCCTGGGCAAGGACAGCCCGTCGGCGTCGCGGATGTGCAAGGCCCTGGCCGACAGCGGTGTGGGCATGCTCCGGTTCGACAACCTGGGGCTCGGCGAGTCCGCGGGAATGTGGTCCGAGGGGTCCTTCAGCCACAAGGTGGCGGACACGGTCAAGGCCGTCGAGTTCATGCGGGATTCGGGCCGGCGCGTGTCCTTGCTCGTGGGCCACTCCTTCGGCGGCGCGGCGGTCCTCTCCGCCGCACGGCAGATCCCCGAGCTCAAGGCAGTTGCCACGGTGGGCGCGCCGTTCTCGCCCAAGCATGTGGCCCACGTCTTTGACACTGCGCTGGACCGGATCCTGAGCGAGGGAAGCGCCGAGGTGGATCTCGGCGGCAAGCGGGTCCAGATCCGGCGGCACTTCGTCGAGGACCTGGAGAACGCCGACCTCACCGACTGCATCCGGCAGCTGCACAAGCCGCTCATGGTGCTCCACTCCCCCACGGACAATACGGTGGGGATCGAAAACGCCAGCACTATCTTTCAGACGGCACGCCACCCGCGCAGCTTCGTCTCGCTGGAGGGCAGCGACCACCTCCTGACGGGCAAGGGCCAGGCGGCCCGCGCCGCGAAGATCATCTCGGCGTGGGCCGACCAGTACCTCGACGCCTGAACGCGGCGGACAGAGGCCGCCGGCGCGGCCCTGACTCCACCGGCGTCTTGCCCGGCTGTACTTGCCGCGCGCCCCAGCCGGTGGTCGTGGCGGCCGGCTGGGTCTTGAGGTCCTCCTCGCGGATCGCCAGCCACGCTGCGCAGAGCACGTAAACCTGGCTGACCAGGTTGAACCAGATCAGCAGGCCGATGATGATGGCGAAGGGCGCCAGGATGGGATTCTTTCCGGCGCTGGCCAGCAGCTGGGTGCTGAAGATCTGCAGCACGGTGGTGCCCACCGCGGCCAGGATTGTCCCTTCCAGCAGTGAGCGCCGGGCCGGTTTCAGGCCGGCGGCCACCCGATACATGATCAGGGCAGTACCCCAGCCGAGCAGCAGGGGCACAACGATCGTGACGGAGGTTGTCAGAGGCCCGGCCAGCAACGGGTCCAGGTGCAGCTGCCCGGCCACCCAGTCCGCCGCCGTACCGAACACCAGGGACACGGCGGAGCTGACCACCAGGGCCACTCCGAGCAGGAGGAGGGTGCCGACGTCGCGCAGTATCTGCAGGACCGGGTTCATCCACAGCGGTCCGAGCTGCATCATGGTGCGCGTACCGTCGCGCATGCCGCCGATCCAGCCCAGCGAGGTGAACACGGTCACGACGGCGGCGATCACGGCCGCCCAGCCCAGGCTGGCGGGGTTCAACAGCTGATAGGGATCGACCAGGCCCTCGCTGCCGTTGACTTTCAGAAGGCCGGGCGCCGCCGCGGCAACGCTCTTGATGATCTGGTCCAGCAGGGCCGGGTGCCCGCTGAGGACCAGGCCGGCCACGGACAAACCGGTGGCCAGGAGGCCAGTGATGGAAAAGAACATCCGGAACCCGATACCGGCACTCATCAGCGGGCCGCGCTGGATGTTGTAGTGCGTGAAGACGCGCACCGGCAGCCACGTGTTCACCCTGGCCACCAGCCACGGCACCATCGCCATCAGCGACGCGATTCCTCCGCCGGAGCGTCGGGACCTGCCCCAGTCGACCCTTTTGCGGATGACTTCCAGTTTCAGCCCGGCCAGGTCGGTGGGAAGGGGCGGCTTAGCGGGCGCCTGCGCTGCCGTCCCGGCCCCTGCGGCGCTCAGGTTTGGTCCCAAAATCAAGCTCTTCCCGTAGGTGCCAGATGCCGTTGTCATCGTGCTCGTAAAGACCCATGCTAGCCACCGGGAACGTGGCTCGATAATCCTTGAGGGCCGTTTCGGCCTCGTCCAGGCTTTCGGGTGCGATGTCGTGGGCCACGGTGACGTGCGGGTGGTAGCCGAACGGCAGCTCCCGCTCCAGAGGGCCCGTCTGCAGCTGGCGGTGCAGGTTAACGCATTCCCCGAAACCGTCCTCCACGTTCAGGAACACCACCGGGGACACCGGCCGGAAAGACCCGGTCCCCGCGATGGTCACCATGAAGGGCTCCTGCCGGCGCGCCACGTCCCGGACATGCCTGCGGGTCGCTTCCCAGTCCTGCGTCATGGTGGTGGTGACCAGCGTGATGTGGGCCGGGACGACGGCGGCCATCGGGTCCCCGAAGGAGGCGCGCCAGCGCTGCAGCTCCTCGGCGATGTCCGCCGGGAACCTCAGGATCACACCGGTGCTGATGCCTTCGCTGCGCACCTGCCCGTTGGACGTGGCGACTTTCGGGTTGATTTTGCTGACGGGGGACATTGACCTAGCGGACTCCCTGGGCTCCGGCGTACGGCAGGAAACCCACCTTGGCGTAGACATCGCGCAGGGTCACCGACGCGATCTCCCGGGCTTTGTCCGCGCCGACGGCCAGCAGCCGGTCCAGTTCCGCGGGATCGTCCAGCAGTTCGACGGCGCGGTTGCGGATCGGTGTCAGGTGCTCCGCTACAACCTCGGCGAGGTCCACCTTGAGGTGGCCGTACATCTTGCCCTGATAGGCGGCGACAAGGGCGTCAACGCTCTGCCCGGTGATCCCCGAGTAGATGGTCAGCAGGTTGGACACGCCCGGCTTCGCCTCACGGTCGAAGCGGATTTCCGTCTCCGCGTCCGTCACGGCCGACTTGATCCGTTTGGCGGTGACCTTGGGGTCGTCGAGCAGGTTGATCAGGCCCGCCGGCGACTCCGCCGATTTGGACATCTTGGCCGTGGGGTGCTGCAGATCGTAGATCTTCGCCGATTCCTTCTGGATGAAGGGTTGCGGGACCGTGAACGTCTGGCCGAAGCGGGTGTTGAACCGCTGGGCCAGGTCGCGGCTCAGCTCCACGTGCTGGCGCTGGTCCTCGCCCACGGGGACGCCGTGCGGCTGGTACAGCAGGATGTCCGCGGCCTGCAGGATGGGGTAGGTGAACAACCCGACGCTGGCGTGGTCCGAGCCCTGCTTGTGGGCCTTGTCCTTGAACTGGGTCATCCGGGAGGCTTCGCCGAAGCCCGTGATGCAGTTCAGGACCCACGCCAGCTGGGCGTGCTCCGGCACCTGGGACTGGACGAACAGCGTGCACTTGTCCACGTCCACGCCGCCGGCAATATACTGCGCGGCCGTCACCCGGGTGCGGTGGGCCAGTTCGGCGGGATCCTGCGGGACGGTGATCGCGTGCAGATCGGGGATGAAGAAGACGGCGTCGTACTCGTCCTGCATCCGGACCCAGTTCACGAGGGCGCCGAGGTAGTTGCCCAGGTGCAGGGAGTCGGCGGAGGGCTGCATGCCGGAGAGGATGCGGTCACGGGCTCCGGTGGTCGCCGCAGCGGCTTTGCCGGCGGCAGTCTCAGCGTCCGGCGCGGCGCCGGCGTCGGTCACAGTGGAAGTGGTGGTCATTCGTGGAAGCCTCAAAACTAGAGCCGGTAGTCCACTACCAGCGGGGCGTGGTCGGAGAAGCGGGTGTCCCAGGACAGTGCCCGGTCAACAACGGCAGACACTGCGGCAGCAGCGAGGGCAGGCGTGGCCATGTGGTAATCGATGCGCCAGCCGGTGTCATTGTCGAAGGCCTGACCCCTTTGCGACCACCAAGTGTAGGGGCCGTCGACGTTACCCGCCAGGCCCCTGTGAACATCCTTCCAGCCGATTTCCTCGCCGAAGAAGCGGTCAAAATAGGCCCTCTCCTCCGGCAGGAACCCGGCACGTTTGACGTTGCCCTTCCAGTTCTTGATGTCCAGCTCCGTGTGGCCGACGTTGAGGTCGCCCACCACAAGTGCGTGGTCGCTGTGCTTGGCGAGCTCGGGCAGCCGCGTGGACATGACGTCCAGGAAACGGAACTTGTCCTCCTGCTTGGGGGTGCCGGCCTCGCCAGAGTGCACGTAGGCGCTCGCGACGGTCAGCTGGGAGGCCCGGCCTTCGGCGTCCCGCGCGATGAAGTCGGCCTCGACCCAGCGCCCGGTCGTTGCGAAGTAGTCCTCCCCGATGCCTACGCGGGTGGCAAGCGGCTCCTCGCGGGACGCGATGGCAACGCCGGCCCGGCCCTTGGCTTCCGCCTCGGCGTGCAGGACGTACCAGCCCTCGCCGAGCAGCTCCTGGACCACCGCATCAGGCGCGCGGACCTCCTGCAGGCACAGGATGTCGACTTCGCGCGGCTCCAGCCACTCCGCCATGCCCTTCTTGTAGGCGGCACGGAGGCCGTTGACGTTGACCGATGCGATGCGAAGGTGGTCCTTCTTCAATGCCGAGCTCACCCGATCCACTCTAGTCGATGATGGTTCCGCTGACGGGTTCGCTGCCGCCGTCGGAGGATTTGATCATGTCCCGCGCGTTGGTCGCGGTGATTTCAATGGTCTCCAGGGCCCGGCGGATCGTGTCTTGGTCCGCGGCATCGCCCTTGGCCCGTTCCTCGTCCACAACGCGGACCTGGACCTGGACGATCTTGAAGGAGTGGTCGAGCTTCATGTCGCGGACGCTGTCCGCTTCGCGACGTTCGCTGATGAGCCGGGTGCCGCCGTGGTCCACACTGCCCGACGACGGCGCCCGCCCGGTGGCGGCGTTGAAGGCATTCTGTGCCTCGTCGAGCCTGGCGCCGGCCTTCTTGGCGGCCTTCTGGATACTGAACACCACGAACGCGGCCAGCGCCAGCCAGCAGCCGGCGATGATCGCCACCACCCAGCCGACGACGTCGTTCTGGTTCGCCGCGAAGATCACGGCCACCGTGAACGCGATGATGAAGACCAGCATGCCCGGCCCGCTGATGCGGAACATGGAGAACCGGCTAGCGGCCGGGGTGGCGTTGGACGTGGAGGCGGAGCTACCCAGAGATTGCATGAGCCCATTATCGCAAACGCCCGCCCCACCCACCCAACCGCCCGGAGCGCTTCCACCGCGGGCGAACTTCCACACCCGGCCCCGGCGTCTGGCCTGGCCCGGAACGTACGTGACCCGGGGCGTATGGGCCCGGGGGACATGTCCAACGGTCGGCAGCTGGGCCTATTGCGCTCCGGCACCTGCCCCTTCGCCAGCATCACGGAAGGACATGCCCATCCGCGGGCTGTCCTCCGGGAGGGCATGCTCTTTCGTGAGCAGCACCAGTGGACATGTTCAGCCGCGGGCCGTCTACAGGGAGGACATGCTCCTCGTTGCAAGGGATCAGGGGGCAGAACACGAAACTGCCCACTGGTCGTGGCCACCGGTGGACATGTCCGGCCGCGGCGCTCACCCCCAGAGGACATGCTCATTATTCGAGTCGCTGGTAGGACATGCTCATTGGTAAGCGCGACCAGTGGACAGAACAGCATTCCGCCCACTGGTTGTGGCCGCCGCCGAACATGTCCAGCCGCAGGAGATGGCTCGGAGAACATGCTCATCGTTCAACGCCTGTTGGGCGCGATCAGCGGACGGTACGGGCGCGTCAGAAGGCGACGGCGGGACGGTCGGCGGCGTCGCCGATCGAAATCCAATGCTCGTCGTCCTGCACCCGGATCATGCCCAGCAGCTCCTGGTAAAAGCCCGCGAGCTTGGCCGGGTCCTCGCAGCCGATCACGAGTGCCTGCCATTTTCCGATCATTGGATCCCCTTGATCCGTTAATCCAGGATTTGCGTTATTTCAGGAACAGCCGGCGCAGGCGGCTTGTGGTGAGCAGGACGCCGAGGACAATCATGACGAGGTAGTAGCCAACATGCACGGCGGTCGCCGGGCTGAACACGCCCACGCTGATCTGGCGCAGCAGCTCCACGCCGTGCCAGAGCGGCATGGCCTGGATGAACCACTGGATGTACTGCGGGTACACGCTGAGCGGGTAGAACGTGGCGCTGAAGAGGAACATCGGCAGCATCACAAAATTGATCCAGTCCATTTGCTGGAACGTCTTCATGAAGCTCGTGATCCCCATCCCGAAGCTCGCGAAACCGAAGGCAATGAGCACCGAGGCCGGGATCATCAGGATGGCCCACGGCGTGGTGATCAGGCCCATCACGGCCATGACGGCGGTGAACCCGGTGGCATACATGAATCCGCGCAGCAGGGCCAGGAAGATTTCGCCCATGGCAACATCCAGCGGCCCCAGCGAGGTATAGAGCATTCCCTGGTACAGCTTGGCGAAGTTCATCTTGAAGAAGACGTTCCAGGTGGAGTCGTAGACGGCGCCGTTCATGGCAGACACCGCCAGCAGGGCCGGTGCGATGTAGGCGGCGTAGCTGATTTCCTGGCCGCCCGGGCCCTGGACCGACCCCACGATTGCGCCCAGCCCCACGCCCATGGAGATCAGGTACAGCACCGGTTCAAAGAACCCCGAAGCCATGACCATCCAGTTGCTGCTCTTGGTGGCCATGAGCCCGCGGGCCACGACGGCGCGGACGTTGCGGGAGTAGATGGGCCCGAACCGCCGGCGGCGTGCCGCGTCGGTGGCGCTGTGGTCCCCGGCGCTGAAACTTCCGGTCAGGACGCTCATGAGCCCATCCTCCTGGCGAACTGGCGTTTGGTCAGGACCCAGCCGACGGCGGCCAGGCCGAGCAGGAAGACGACGTGGACGATCGTGAGCCACGGCTCTTCCTCGTACCCGTAGCTGACCACGCGGCCAAGTTCGGTTCCGTGCCAGATCGGTGAGATCCAGCCGATCCAGCGGACCCCGAGCGGGAGCGTGTCTAGCGGGAAGAACGTGCCGGAGAACAGGAACAGCGGCATGACGATGAACCGCATGACCATGGCGAACTGGCCGCGGTCATCTTTGATGGTGGCCGCGTAGGCCATGAGCGGCAGGCCGAAGGACAGGCCGGCGAGCGTGGCGACCAGGATGGAGACCCAGCCCCAGGCGCCGGGGGCGGCCCCGAACAGCGCGACCACCGCGAAGTAGATGGCGGACTGCAGCAGGAAGCGGACGGTGACGGCGATGACCTGCCCGCCGGCGATCTGTTCCGGCGTCAGCGGAGAGGCGTGCGGGCCGTAGTAGACGCGCCGCCACTTGAAGCCGTCCATGACCGGGAACGTGAACTCGTTCGCGGCCGTCATGACCGCCGCCGAGATCAGCAGCGCCGGGGCAATGAACGTCAGGTAGCTGACGCCCCCGAAGGCGCCGGCGCCGTTGGCCTGGACCAGCGTCGCGAGGCCCACGCCCATCGCGAACAGGTAGGCCACCGGCTGCCCGACCCCGTACATGACGATGGTCCAGCCGTAGCCCTTCATGACGCGCAGGACCTGTTCGGCGTAGTAGAAGGCGCCCCAGCGCCGGGCGCGGACGGCCGAGACTTCCGGGGCGTGCGCGCGCAGCGTCCCGGTTCCCGCCGTCGTCGGGCTGGCCGCCGCTGCACCGGCCGCCGCTGTACCTGCCGGCTGGGGTGCCTTGGTCGACTCTGCCTTCTTAATCAACAAGGCTCCTGCCGGTCAGGCGCAGGAAGACGTCTTCCAGCGAGGAGCGGCGGACCAGGGAGGTGACCGGCCGGAGGCCGCGGCTGGTGACCTGCTCCAGGGCGGCCTCGCCGTCGTGGGCGTAGATGAGCACCCGGTCCGGCAGGGTCTCCAGCCGTTCGCCGACGCCGTCGAGTTCCGCGCCGACGCTGGCGTTGCGTTCCGAGCCGAAGCGCAGTTCCAGGACCTCCCGGGTGGAGTATTCGCGGATCAGGCTGGCCGGCGAGCCCTCGGCCATGATCTTGCCCTTGTCCACCACGATCAGCCGGTCACACAGCTGCTCGGCCTCATCCATGTAGTGCGTGGTGAGAATCAGCGTGACGCCCTGTTCCTTGAGCCGGAACAGCCGGTCCCAGAGGATGTGCCGTGCCTGCGGGTCCAGGCCCGTGGTCGGCTCGTCCAGCAGCAGGATCCGGGGCTCGTTGATCAGGGAGCGGGCGATTGTCAGGCGTCGCTTCATGCCGCCGGAGAGTGCGTCCACCTTGGACTTGGCCTTGTCCGTGAGCTGGGCGAATTCCAGCAGCTCGTCGGCCTTGGGCTTGAGGTAGCTCATGGGCAGGCCGAAGTAGCGGCCGTAGACCAGCAGGTTGTCCCGGACCTTCAGTTCCTCGTCCAGGTTGTCCTGCTGCGGGACGACACCCAGGTGGGCGCGGACTTCGGGCCCGTGCTGCTCGGGGTCCAGGCCCATGATGTTGAGGCTGCCGGAGGTGCGCTGCGAGACCCCGCCGATCATTTTCATCGTGGTGGACTTGCCGGCGCCGTTGGGGCCCAGCAGGCCAAAGGCTTCCCCGGCGGGGACACGGAAGGAGATACCGTCGACGGCGGTGACGTCGCCGTAGCGTTTGGTGAGGTTCTCGGCGGTGATGACGTACTGGTGAGCGGCGTCAGAGGAGCTGGTCACGGCTGATTCTTTAGCGGCAAGTTCGGACACCCGCACCACGGTAGTGGATCCCCGCAAACTATGAAAGGGTCTTTTCGTAAAAACGCCGTACGTATCCGATCCGTTATGCCCGGCGGCGGTGAAGCGCGCCGAATCCTGCGGTGGTTGAGCCTGCATACAAGGCTCAACCACCGCGCGTGACACTTTATTCGGCCTCCTAGGCGAGCCCGGAGTGGCTTTTCTCTGCCAATTGGCGTTCCGCGGTTTCCACGACGTTGGCGAGCAGCATGGCCCGGGTCATGGGACCCACTCCCCCGGGGTTGGGCGAGAGCCATGCAGCGACATCCGCCGCCGCAGGGTCGACGTCGCCCGTGACCACCGCCTTGCCGTTGCCGTCGTCAACCCGGCTGACGCCGACGTCGAGCACGATCGCGCCGGGCTTGAGGTCCGCGGCCTTAATCATGTGCGGCTGTCCGGCGGCGGCGATCACGACGTCGGCCTGCCGGAGTTCGGCCGGCAGGTCCACCGTTCCCGTGTGCGCGAGGATGACCGTGGCGTTGACGTCCTTGCGGGTCAGCAGGAGGCCCACCGGGCGTCCGATGGTGACGCCGCGGCCCACGACGAGCACGCGCTTGCCCTTCAGGTCGATGCCGTGCCGGGTCATCAGCTCCACGCAGCCCTTGGGCGTGCAGGGCAGCGGGGACTTCATGGGTCCGCTGACGTTGGCCACGAGCCGGCCCAGGTTCATCGGGTGCAGGCCGTCGGCGTCCTTGTCAGGATCCATGGCCTCGAGGATGACGTCCTGGTTGATGTGCGCCGGCAGCGGCAGCTGGACGATGTAGCCGGTGCAGGCCGGGTTCTCGTTGAGTTCGCGGACCACGGCCAGGAGTTCGTCCTGGGTGGTTTCCTCGGGCAGGTCGCGGCGGATGGACGTGATGCCCACCTCGGCGCAGTCCTTGTGCTTGCCGCCCACGTACCAGGTGCTTCCGGGATCAGAACCCACCAGGATGGTCCCCAGTCCGGGGGTGATGCCCTTGGCCTTGAGCGCGGCCACGCGCCCGGTCAGCTCGGCCTTGATGGTAGCGGCTGTGGCCTTGCCGTCAAGGATCTGTGCGGTTTCAGCCGCTTTTGCAGAAGCCATGGCCTACCACTGCTCGTGCTGCGGGTACAGCGGGAAGTCGGCGGCGAGCTTGTCCACGCGGGCCTGCAGGGCTTCCACATCCGTGGCCGCGCCGGACTTCAGGGCGGCGGCGATAATGTCCGCCACTTCGGAGAACTCCTCGGCGCCGAATCCGCGGGTGGCCAGGGCAGGGGTGCCGATGCGCAGGCCGGAGGTGACCATCGGCGGGCGCGGGTCGAACGGCACCGCGTTGCGGTTCACGGTGATGCCCACGGAGTGCAGGAGGTCCTCGGCCTGCTGGCCGTCCAGCTGGGAGTTTCGCAGGTCCACCAGCACCAGGTGCACGTCGGTGCCGCCGGTCAGGACCGAGACGCCGGCGTCGGCGACGTCGGCCTGGCCGAGGCGTTCGGCGATGATCTTGGCACCCTCCAGCACGCGTTCCTGGCGCTCCTTGAATTCCTCGGTGCCGGCGATCTTGAAGGCCACCGCCTTCGCGGCGATCACGTGCATGAGCGGGCCGCCCTGCTGGCCGGGGAAGACGGCGGAGTTGAGCTTCTTGGCCCATTCCTGCTTCGCCAGGATGACGCCGGAGCGCGGGCCGGACAGCGTCTTGTGCACGGTGGAGGTGACGACGTCGGAGTGCGGGACCGGGCTCGGGTGCAGTCCGGCGGCGACGAGGCCGGCGAAGTGCGCCATGTCGGTCCAGAGCAGCGCGCCGACCTCATCGGCGATCGACCGGAATGCGGCGAAGTCGAGGTGGCGCGGGTACGCGGACCAGCCGGCGATGATGACCTGGGGCTTTTCGGCGATGGCCTGCTCGCGCAGCTTGTCCATGTCGATGCGGAAGTTGTCTTCCTCGACCTGGTAGGCGGCCACGTTGTAAAGCTTGCCGGAGAAGTTCAGCTTCATGCCGTGGGTGAGGTGGCCGCCGTGGGCCAGGGAGAGGCCCAGGATCTTGTCCCCCGGGGTGATCATGGCGTGCAGGGCCGCGGCGTTGGCCTGCGCGCCGGAGTGCGGCTGGACGTTGGCGTATTCGGCGCCGAAGAGCTCCTTGACGCGGTCGATGGCGAGCTGCTCGGCGACGTCGACGTATTCGCAGCCGCCGTAGTAGCGGCGTCCCGGGTAGCCTTCGGCGTATTTGTTGGTCAGGACGGAGCCCTGGGCTTCCATGACCGCGCGCGGGGCGAAGTTTTCGGAGGCGATCATCTCCAGGGTGCCGCGCTGGCGGCCAAGTTCCTGGGCCAGGACGGCGGCGATTTCAGGGTCGAGTTCGGCCAGCGGCTGGTTGCTCACGGCGGCTGAGGTGGCGGTGGTAGTAGTCACGAGGAACTCCTGGTAGGCACGGGAACGGCTATTGGTCAGGCTACCGGCATGCCCGTTCCACCGCCCCTTGGTTACGGCCCCCTTGACGGCGGGCCGCGACAGCGGCGGAAGGCACCTGCGCGGGTGCCAACAAACGGGCCGGCAGCGGTGGTGCTGCCAACCGGTAAGACATGACCCTCGGCCCAGGCGTACGATCCGTGGTCTTCGTGAGTGCCGCTCCCTGATGGTTAGCCATCCAACGCCAGTTGCGACGGGGTTAACACTACCAAAACCCTTGCAAAACTGCCCCTGAAGCGCGGGTAGGCTGTTGTCCGTGACTAACGAGTTTCCCACCTCCTCCTACATCCTTACGTTGTCCTGTCCCGACCGGCCGGGCATCGTGCACGCCGTCGCCGGCGCCCTGCTCGTGGCGGGCTGCAATATTACGGACTCCCAGCAATACGGCAGCCAGGGCACCGGCACCTTCTTCATGCGGGTGGAGGCGACGACCACGGCTCCCCTGGCGGAGCTGCAGGCGGCGCTGGAGCCCGTGGCGCAGGCATTCGGGATGCAGTGGAGCCTCAACCCGGCCGGGCGCAAGATCCGCACCCTGCTGATGGCCAGCACCTCGGCCCACTGCCTGAACGACCTGCTGTTCCTGCAGCGCTCCGGCACCCTGCCGATCGACATTCCGGCCATCGTGTCCAACCACCGTGACCTTGAAGGCCTGGCGGAGTTCTACGGCATCCCGTTCCACCACATCCCGGTCACGGCGGACACCAAGTTCCAGGCCGAGGACGCGCTCCGGGCGCTGATGAAGGAACACGACATTGAGCTCACCGTCCTGGCGCGGTACATGCAGATCATTTCCGACGATCTGTGCAGCGAACTGACGGGCAAGGCCATCAACATCCACCACTCGTTCCTGCCGTCCTTCAAGGGCGCCAAGCCCTACCACCAGGCGCATGCCCGCGGCGTGAAGCTCATCGGCGCCACGGCGCACTACGTCACCGCGGCCCTGGATGAGGGACCCATCATCGAACAGGAAGTCATCCGGGTGGACCACCGGCGCACCGCCGAGCAGTTCGTCCAGATGGGCCGCGACGTGGAGGGCCGCACCCTGGCCCAGGCGGTGCAGTGGCATGCCGAGCACCGCGTCCTGCTCGACGGCAACCGGACGGTTGTTTTTAACTGATTCCGGTTGTTTTTAACTGAATCCCGACATTGACTAGAGCCATGGAATCCATTCGGAGGGACCGGCTCGAGTCATTCGTGTCCCTGTTGAAGTCCGAGGGGCGGCACGGAGTGCTGGGGCTCGACTGCGGCGCGGGCGTCGATGGGCTGCATTTCGTGCAGTCCGGCATCCATTTCACCGGCGTGGACATGTCCGAGGAGAGTATCCGCGCCGCCCGGGCACGCGGGCTGGAGGCCAGCGTGGCGGGCCCGGAGTCGCTGCCGTTCGCGGACGCCGCGTTTTCCTCGGTCTGGGCCGTGGACGCGTTGTCCGGCCTGCCGCCGGAGCAGTGGGACGACGTCGTCCGGGAACTTGGCCGGGTGGCGGAACCCGGCGCCCCGATCGCCGTCGTGCTTCCCGTACCCGACCCGCGCGGCGGGGGCGACAACCGGGACGACAACCGGGACGACAGCGGGGGCGACAGCGGGGGCGACAGCCAGGGCGACCGTTTCACCGTCCTCCGCTCCCCCGCCTGACACCACCAGGCCCGCGTCCACCCAACTAAGCGCTAGCCGGTGGGGTGGGGGCGGCGTGTTCTAGGCTGAAGGCATGGCTCCCCTTTACGCATTCGCCGGCACGAGCCCGGCCGTCCATGACTCCGCCTTCATCGCCCCCACGGCCTCGGTGATCGGCAACGCCACCCTGGCCGAAGGCTCGAGCGCCTTCTACGGCGTCTCCGTCCGCGCCGACACGGCCGCCATCACGGTGGGCGCCGGCAGCAATCTACAGGACAACGTGGTGCTGCACGCCGACCCCGGTTTCCCGTGCAGCGTCGGCGCGCGGGTCAGCGTGGGCCACAGCGCCGTCGTGCACGGCTGCACCGTCGAGGACGACTGCCTGATCGGCATGAGTGCCACCATCCTCAACGGGGCAGTGATCGGCGCCGGCTCGCTCATCGCGGCGGGCGCCGTGGTGCTGGAGGGCACGGTCATCCCGCCCCGCTCGCTCGTCGCCGGAGTTCCGGCCAAGGTCCGGCGCGAGCTCAGCGACGAAGAGTTCGCGGGCGTCCAGCACAACGCCGCGCACTACCAGGAACTGGCACGCGCGCACCGGGAACTCCACGCCGGCTAGGACGCGCTTCCGCTCTCACGACGCACAAGAGCCCTGGGAGCCCCGCAATTCGGCCGTCCCCGGGGCTGTTGCGCATCGCGAGCGTGTTTGCGTGTCGGCGATCGTTCCGATGCATCAGTCCAAGGCGATCGGGCCAATGGCGTCCAGCAATTCGCCCGGTCCTGGGTTTGTTGCAGACGTCCTACCGCCGAGGTGGTTAAGCACGCCCCAGACCGCGTTGAGGCCCGTGGTGACGGCGCCTTCGGCCCAGCCTGCAGTAAAGGACACGTCGTCTCCGGCCAGGAAGATGCCGCGCTGTTCGGCGGGCAGCCCGTCCTGCTTGAAGTGGGTGAAGAGCCGCTGCTGGTAGCGGTAGTGTCCCGGCAGGTTGGCTTTGAAGGCGCCCATGAAGTTGGGGTCGGCCTCCCAAGAGACCGTGATCGGCTGGCCCACAATGTGGCCGGCAATGTCGACGCCGGGATAGATCTGCTCCAAGGAGTGAAGCATGAGCCGCACCCGTTCTTCCGCGTCGAGCGCCAGCCACTTCAGTGCGTCATCGTTCCACGTATAGGACAGCAGGATCACTGCGGGCTGGTCCGGGCCGTTGTCCAGCAGGTAGGTGGCCCGGTTCAGCCGGTCGGTCAGGGTCATGGAAAGGACCTCCCGGCCCGTTTCCGGGTCGGTGTCCTTCCAGAACGGCCGGTCGACCATGACGAAGGTCTTCGAGGACTGCATGTAGTGGGAGCGTTCGACCGCTGTCCACAGCTCGGCGGGAAACAGCGACTCCTCGGTGTGGATCCGCGTGGACAGCAGCCAGGACTGGCACGTGGTCACCACCGCGGGGTAGGCGGACTCACGTCCCCACCGTTCGCGGATCCGGAAGTCACCGGCGCCGTCGCGGGCGATGCGGTCCACGGCGCCCCGCGGGGCACCTCCGTGCAGGGACGCGAGGGACGTGCCGTCCGGCCAGTGGGCGATGCCCGACGGCGCGTGCTCCCAGAGCGCCTCGGGGAGCCGCTGGGCGCCGCCGGCGATGAACCGGTGCTGGTCGTCGGCGTCGGTGTAGACGACCCGGAGGATTTCGAGGATGGAGTTGGGGAAGTCGGTGTCCCAGCCGCCGGTGCCGAACCCCACCTGCCCGAACGCTTCGCGGTGGGCGAAGCCGGCCTCCTTGAAGGAGTCGCTGCCGGCGATGAAGCCGTAGAAGGTTTGCTCGTCGAGCTCCGGGAGCAGCGCGTTCCACAGTTCCTTGATCCGCGCGGTGTCACGGTCACGGATGGCCGCCTGCATCTCGGCGAACCGGGCGCCGCCGTTCACAGCCGCCTTCCAGGCCTCCGCCACCTCCAGGAAGAACGGTGGCAGGTCCGCCGCCGTCTCCGCGTAGTACTTCCGGCCCGCAAGCTCGATCACGGTGCTGGAGGTGGCCGGCGCCAGCGGATTGGGAAATTCACAGGTCTGCAGCCCGAGCAAGTCCACGTAGTGGTAGAAGGCCTTGCCGGAGACCGGGAACCGCATGCCGCCAAGGTCTGCCACGATGCCGGGTGCGGACGGGAAGCTGGTGGTCCTCAGCCGGCCGCCGATCCTGTCGGCCTCGTAGACCACAGGCCGCAGGCCCAGCTTCATGAGTTCGTAGGCGGTCACCAGCCCGGACAGGCCGGCGCCGACGACCGCTACCTCCGTCCCGTGCAGTTCGGGCGGCACCGACCCCAGTCCGTCGGGGTGGGCCAGGTAGTGGTCGTAGCTGAACGGGAAATCCGGATTCAGCATGGTGATGGGCGCCTCGGCCGGACGGGTGCCGGCACGGGCGGCGGCCGGTTCTGGGGCCGGCAGTTCGGTGGCGGTCGTCATGAAATTTCAGCCTTCATTTTCTCGGTTGTGGTGGTGTTTGCGGGGCGGCTTGATAGCTCACGGTATTCCTCGCGGCTCAGAGCGGCCAGCCTGGAGTTCCTGCGGCCGTAGCCGAAGTAGGCGGCCAGGCCGACCAGCATCCAGACGCCGAAGACCGCCCAGGTCTCGGCGCCGAGGTTGGCCATGAGGTAGGCGCACATGAGGGCCCCGAGAAGCGGCGTCAGCGGAAAGAGCGGGACGCGGAAGCTGCGCGTGAGCCCCGGACGGCTCCGGCGCAGGTAGATCACAGCCAGGTTGACCAGGGCGAACGCGAACAGGGTGCCGATGCTGGTCGCGTCCGCGAGGGCGCCGAGCGGCACCAGGCCGGCGGTCAGTGCGACAGCGGTGCCCACGATCAAGGTTCCGGCAACCGGCGTGCCGGTCCGGGCCGAGACCCGGCTGAAGACCTTGGGCACCAGGCCGTCGCGCGACATCGACAGCAGGATCCGGGTCTGCCCGTAGAGGACGGTCAGCACGATGCTGGCGATGGCCAGCACGGCACCGACTGCGAACACGACGCCGACCCATGGCTGGCCGGTGATTTCCTCGAGGATCTTCACGAGGGCCGCTTCTGTGCCGTCGAACCAGCCCCAGGGGCGTGCGCCGATGGCAGCGACGGACACGAGCACGTAGATGCTGGTGACGATCAGCATCGAGAGCAGGATGGCCCGCGGGAGGTCGCGCTTCGGGTTGCGGGCTTCCTCGCCGGCGGTGGAGGCGGCATCGAAGCCGATGTACGAGAAGAACACCCGGGAGGCTGCGGCTGAGACGCCGGCGGCGCCCATCGGCATGAGCGGTTGGAAGTGTCCGCCGTTGAAGGCGGTGAAGGCCACGGCGCAGAAGAACAACAGGATGCAGACCTTGACCAGGACGATCCCCGTGTTGATCCAGGCGCTCTCCTTGGCGCCGCGGACCAACAGCACCATGGCCAGGGTGACAATTACCATTGCCGGCACGTTCAGCACTCCGCCCGCTCCCGGCGGTTGCGAGATGGCGTCGGGGAGTCCTAGGCCGAAGACCGCCAGGGCCTCGTTGACGTACTGGCCCGCGCCGACCGCCACGGCTGCCACCGAGACGGCGTATTCGAGCACCAGGCACCAGCCGCAGATCCAGGCCATTCCCTCGCCCATGGTGGCGTAGGTGTAGGAGTAGCTGGATCCGGCGGCGGGCACCAGGCCGGCCATCTCCGCATAGGAGACGGCGGACAGCAGTGCCGCGAGCCCGGCAATGGCAAAGGAGATCCAGATGGCCGGGCCGGCGAGGGGCACGGATTCGCCCAGGATGACCAGGATACCGGTGCCCAGCGTGGCGCCGACGCTGATCATGGTCAGCTGCAGCACGCCGAAGCTGCGGACCAGCCGAGTGCCGCCGTGCCCGGTTTCGGCTTCGCTGACCAGCTGCCCGATCGGCTTGCGGCGCAGAAGCTGGGCGGTGATTCCGGGACGGCCGGCGGCGGCCGGCGGGCGTTCCCCGATCAGAGTTGGCACAGTCATCGTTGACGTCCTTATCTTCAGTAGTGGTCGGTTTCCCCTGACCACACTAGGCATGTGAGCTACTTCTCACCCTTGTGCAAAAAAACCTGTAGCCTTCCGTCATGAGACTTAATGCACTGCGGGCCGCGCGTCCGGTGCGGCGGGACGGGGGCCGCCGGCGTGGCCGCTGAGGACTCCGAGCGGTTTGGTTTCGTCACACTGGCGCAGTTCCTGCGCCAACTGCCGGCGCTCGGTGTCATGCACGACGGCGGCAACGGCGACGAGCGCCTGCGCTGGGTAGAGCCCAGCGAGCTGGACGATCCGACGCCCTACCTGCTCGACGGGGAGTTCCTGCTCACGGCAGGCCTGCCGTTCGTGGGCGATGGTGGCAGCGAAGCGACGGTGGACGCCTATGTGCGGCGCCTGGTTGAGGCCCGTGTGGGCGCCCTCGGCTTTGGCCTGGAGCCCTACTTCGAGGCCGTGCCGGCCGCTGTGGTCCGGGCCTGTCGGGAGCACAACCTGACCTTGGTCTCGATCCCGGGGAGTATCCCGTTCGCCGCGCTGGGGCTCGAGTTCTCCCGGCTCCTCGAGTCGGACAACGCCAAGACATTCCGCCAACTGGCCGACACTAACCGGCAGCTCATGCGGGCGGTCTTGTCCGCGCGGCCCGAACACGAACTCCTCGCGGCCCTGGTGCAGCGCGTGCCGGTCTGGGCCGTGCTGGTCGGAGCCGACGGGCGGGTCCGCGCCCGGGGCTCGGCCGCTTCCCCCGGCGCGCCCGGCGCCGGCACTGCCGCCGGCGCCGTGCCAGGAGTTGACGCCGCCGCTTTGCAGCCTCTGCTGGCCCGGCTGCTTTCCGGCAGCGGCCCCCGGGTGGAGACGGATTCCTTCGACGCAGACGGCTCGGCGCTGGTCTTCGGGTATCCCCTGCGCAGCACCCGGGACGCCAATCTCGGCGGCCTTGTCCTCGGCACCGACGCTCCGCTCACCCCGGCCCAGAACAGCGTGGTTTCCACCGCCGTCGGGCTACTGGAGTTGCTGGTCCGCCAGCGCACCAGCGGTTCATTGGCACCCAGCCAGCTGGCCACGGCGCTGTTGCTGCATCCGGAGAGTGTGGCGTCGGGAACTGCTCGGCAGGTCAACGGGTTGAAGGACCTCCTGGCACAGAGCGTCTCCTCCACCCGGTCCGGCCAGCTGCGCGTCATCCAGGGCGTCCGGGTGGACGCCGCAACGGGCAGCGACCGGGCGGCCGCCGGACCGCGGCGAGCGGGCGACGGCCCCGTGCGGGAGCTGCTCGAATGGCGCAGGCTGTTCGACACGAAGCTGGTGGAGCACACCGACTACGGCTTTGCCGCCATCACCCGCCTGAAAATCGACGACACCCTGCTCGCCGAGGTGGAGCGGCTCGGCTGGCGCCTCGTGATCGGCAGCGACACCGAGTTCGCTTCCCTGGCGGACGCCTACCAGCTCGCCTCCTCGCTGCGCAACCGTGTGCTGACGAGCCGCCGGAGCGTCCGGGCCGAGGACATCACCTGGTCCGTGGCGGGCCTGCTGGGCTCTGAGGCCGGCACCATGCTGGCGGACCGCCTGCTGGCGCCCCTGCTCGCCCTCGAGCCGGAACGCCGCGATACCCTGCTGGGGATCCTGCGGGCGTGGCTTGGTGCGAACGGCAGCTGGGACGCGACGGCAAAGGCCAGCGGGCTGCATCGCAACAGCGTCCGCCGGCAGGTCGGCGTCGTCGCTGAACTGCTTGGCATGGACCTCAACCAGGCTCAGGCCCGCGCGGAGTTGTGGATCGCGCTCCAGTACATCACCCGGGACGATCAGGGCGGTCCTGGCACGCCAGGCGCGGCGGCGGCGGGGTTGCCCGGAGCTGGGGCGGCCGTCGCATCACCGGCGGTCGCAGCTCCCGCCGGTCAGATGCCCCAGGAACGGTAGATGTCCGGGCGGCTGTCACGCAGGTAGTCCACGGCGTCATCGGCAGCGGACGCCCTGTCCGTCGCCTCCGCGCCGGCGTCCGCGGTCCGCCCCAGTTCGGCAAAGAGCAGTTCCGCCCCGGTACCGCCGGCGGCCAAAACCGTGCCTTCCGCGCCGGCAATGATGCTGCCGCCGCGGAAGTCGTAGCCTTCCTCCCTGCCGGTGTGGTTGGCATACGCAACCGTCAGCTGGTTCTCCAGCGCCCTGGCCCGGACCAGTACCTGGGGCACAGCCTCGAACCCGCCGGCGAGTGCCGTCGGCACCAGCAGCAGTTCGGCGCCGCGCACGGCTGCGGCCCGTGCTGACTCGGGAAACTCGATGTCGTAGCAAATGACGAGGGCGGTCTTGAGCCCTTGGAATTCCACCACGCCGGGGGCGGCCGCGGCCGGCGCAAATGCTGCGCGTTCGTCGGGGCCGAACAGGTGCACCTTCTCATAACTGAGCAGTTCGTCGCCGGACGCGTCAACCAGTGTGGCAGAGATGCGCCATTCTCCCGCAGGCGTCACGGCGGGGAGGCTGTAGACCAAGCCAATGCTGTTGCGCCGCGCGATGCTGGCCAGTGTCTGCCGGAGCGCAGGCAGCGTGCCGGGATCGAAGGTGGACCTCAGCCGGCGTGGGGCATAGCCAACGGGGAAAAGCTCCGGCGTCAGGAGTAGCTGCGCTCCCGCGTCGCCCGCCTGGCGCGCCCCTTCCTCCACCGCGGCACAGTTGGCTTCAACATCAAGCACGCGGGCGTTCGCCTGCATCAGGGCCAGCAGCACCATTACCACCTCACGACTCGCCGGTAGTCCGCAGGAGCGCTGCGGACTCTCTGCTTCCAGCGTAGCCGCGCCCGGGCGCACCATGCGGTGCAATTCCTCCCCGCCAGACAAGGAACAGGGCAGAACGCCCCACGGATGCTGAGGACCTGGAGTTAAGCAGCCGCGCGTCCTGAAAACCGGACTGGCCGTTACCAATGCGTTAACTTCTTGACTACAAGCCGCGGATGAGTCACGCTTCATTGCATGCCCTCACCAACGAGCTCAACGAGGAGCCGAACCAAAAACCCCGGATCGCAGTCCGCCCTCCGGCATCTGAACCAGCAGCGGATCATTGAATGTCTCCTGACGGGCCCTTCCACCCAGGCGGAGCTGGCCCGCCAGACCGGGCTCTCCACAGCCACGGTCTCCAATATCGTCCGGATCATGCAGGAGGCCGGGTTGGCCTCGACCGAGCCGACCACCAGCTCCGGGCGGCGCGCCCTGAACGTCCGGCTCAACAGCAACGGAGCCGTCGCCGTCGGCATCGACTTCGGCCGGCGGCACCTGCGCGTCGTGCTTGCCTCGCTCAGTTATCACGTGGTCGCCGAGGACTCCGTCCTGCTTCCCCTGGGCCACCGCGCCGAGGAGGGCATCCAGGCCGCCGTCGGGGTGCTGGACCGGCTGCTCGCGGACAGCGGTGTGGAGCGCAGCGCCCTGGTGGGTGCCGGCGTCGGGATTCCCGGCCCCATCGACCGGCGCACGGGAACGGTGGCGCAGGGCGCGATCCTGCCCGAATGGGTGGGCATCAACATCCTCAAGAGCCTCGAGGAAGCGCTTGACCTGCCCGTATTCGTTGACAATGACGCCAATCTGGGCGCCCTCTCCGAAGTCACGTGGGGGCCGCACAGCGGGATCGACAACTTGATGTTCCTCAAGATCGGTTCGGGCATCGGCGCGGGGCTGATCCTCAACGGCGTCCCGTACTACGGCAACGTCGGCATCACCGGCGAGATCGGCCATGCCACCATCCACGAGCACGGGCTCATCTGCCGCTGCGGGAACCGGGGATGCCTGGAAACCATCGCCTCCACCACCACCATGATCGAACTTCTGGGCCGCGGCGAGGACCGGCCGCTCTCGCCCGGGGACATCGTCCGCAAGGCGCTGGAACGGGACTCGGCGACCCTGCGCGTAGTGGACGACGCCGGCCTCGCCGTCGGGCGCGCTTTGGGCAACGTGGCGAACCTGATCAATCCGAAAGTGATCGTGGTGGGCGGCCCGCTGGCAGATCTCGGCGAGCTGCTCCTGGGCCCCATCCGGCGCGGCCTTATCCGCCACGCCGTCCCGGTGATCGGCGAGTCGACCACCCTCACGATGTCCTCCCTGGGCGACCGGGCCGAAGCCCTCGGGGCCACCGCACTGGTGTTCCAGCACGCCGGCATCCGGCGGAACTGAGCATTTGTTATCGGGCCGTTGCGTTAAAGACTTGACGACAATGGCGTGAGCTAGTTTACTTTTCCATCAGACGGCCCTGCGGTTTGCAGGGGCGGACAACGAAGTCATGCATTGGAGGCGTAAGGGCAGATGACGTCCCTCAACACGCACAGCGATCCCGTAATCCTCGAGATGCGCTCCATCACCAAAGAATTCCCCGGCGTTAAAGCATTGGCCGATGTGAACCTGCGCGTGAAGGCCGGTGAAATCCACGCCATCTGCGGTGAGAACGGCGCCGGGAAGTCCACCCTGATGAAGGTGCTCTCAGGCGTCTACCCCTACGGCACGTACGCCGGGGACATCGTTTACCAGAACGAGATCCAGCAGTTCAAGGACATCCGGGCCAGCGAGCACGCCGGGATCGTGATCATCCACCAGGAACTGGCGCTCATTCCCGAACTGTCCATCACGGAGAACATCTTCCTCGGCAACGAGCCCACCAAGCGCGGCGTGATCGACTGGGCCGAGGCCCGCACCCGGACCACCGAGCTGCTGGCCCGGGTGGGGCTGCGGGAGGACCCGGACACTCCGATCAAGGAGATCGGCGTCGGCAAGCAGCAGCTCGTCGAGATTGCCAAGGCCCTCAATAAGTCGGTCAAGCTCCTGATCCTGGACGAGCCCACGGCGGCGCTGAACGAGTCCGATTCCCAGCACCTGCTGGACCTCATGCTGGGCCTGAAGGGCCGCGGCATCACCTCGATCATCATTTCGCACAAGCTCAACGAGATCGAACAGATCGCCGACGAAATCACGATCATCCGCGACGGCAAATCGATCGAGACCCTCAATGTGAAGGAAGACGGCGTCGACGAGGACCGGATCATCAAGGGCATGGTGGGCCGGACACTCGAATCCCGGTTCCCGGACCACGAGCCGAAGATCGGCGAGGTGCTCTTCGAGGTGAAGGACTGGAACGTCGGCCACCCGCAGATCCAGGACCGCCTGGTGTGCAAGAACTCCTCGTTCTTCGTCCGCAGCGGCGAGATCGTCGGGTTCGCCGGGCTGATGGGCGCCGGCCGCACCGAGCTGGCACGGTCGGTGTTCGGGCGCTCTTACGGCCGCTTCATCTCCGGCCATATCTACAAAGAGGGCAAGGAACTGCAGCTGCGCAACGTCCGCCAGGCGATCGACGCCGGGCTGGGGTACGTCACTGAGGACCGAAAGTCCCTGGGCCTGAACCTGCTGGATGACATCAAGGCCACCACGGTCTCGGCCAACCTGCGCAAGATCACCAAGCACTTCGTGGTGGACGCCAACAAGGAATATGCCGTCGCCGAGGAGTACCGGAAGTCGCTGCGGACCAAGACGCCCTCGGTCGAGGAAGGCGTCGCGAAGCTCTCCGGCGGCAACCAGCAGAAAGTCGTACTGGCGAAGTGGATGTTCACCGACCCGGACGTGCTGATCCTGGATGAACCCACCCGCGGAATCGACGTCGGCGCGAAGTACGAGATCTACGGCATCATCCAGCGGCTGGCCAACCAGGGCAAGGCAGTGATCGTCATTTCCTCTGAGCTGCCCGAACTGCTGGGCCTCTCGGACCGGATCTACACGATTTTCGAAGGCGCCATCACCGGCGTGCTGAACAAGGACGAAGCCAGCCAGGAAAACCTGATGAAGCTCATGACGTCCGCCCGCAAGACCGCCTCACCCTCTGGGAATCCAGAACTAGCCGAACTACCCGGAAACAAGGACTGAACAATGAACGCGCTCAAGAAGCTCTTTGGCGGCAACACCCGCCAATTCGGCATGATCTTCGCCCTGGTGGCGCTGATCGTGTTCTTCGAGATTTTCACGGAGGGCCGCACGCTCACATCGGGCAATGTCATCAACCTCTTCAACGGCAACTCCTACATTCTGATCCTGGCCATCGGCATGGTGCTGGTGATCATCGCCGGACACATCGACCTTTCCGTGGGTTCCGTCGCGGCCTTCGTGGGCGTCTGCGTGGCCCTCTTCATCCGCGACTGGGGACTGCCCTGGTACGTCGGTGTCCTGCTCGGGCTGCTGCTGGGCGTCGCCATCGGGGCCTGGCACGGCTTCTGGGTGGCCTATGTCGGCATACCCGCGTTCATCGTGACGCTGTCCGGCATGCTGATCTTCCGTGGCGCCAACCAGTTCGTCGGCAAGTCGAACACCATCCCCGTCCCGACGGATTTCCAGTACATCGGGTCCGGCTACCTTCCCGAGGTAGGCCCGCAGACCGGGTACAACAACCTCACCCTGCTGCTGGGCCTCGCCGCCGTCGCGTACGTGATCTACAGCGAAATCCGCTCACGCCGCAACGCCAAGGCCCTCGGCGCCGAGGTCCCGGAGACCTGGGTCATGGTCCTCAAACTGGTCCTGGTCTGCGGCGCCATCCTCTACGCGACCTACCTGTTCGCCACCGGCCGGCCGGGCACGTCCTTCCCGATCCCGGGCCTTATTCTGGCCGTCCTGATCCTGATCTATGGTTTCATCTCCGCCAAGACCGTCATCGGCCGGCACATCTACGCCGTCGGCGGGAACCGGCATGCCGCTGAGCTCTCCGGCGTCCAGTCCAAGAAGGTCAACTTCCTGGTGATGATGAACATGTCTATCCTCGCCGGCCTGGCCGGCATGATCTTCGTCGGCCGCTCCACCGCCTCGGGCCCGTTCGACGGCGTCGGCTGGGAACTGGACGCCATTGCGGCCGTGTTCATCGGCGGCGCCGCGGTCACCGGCGGTGTGGGCACCGTGATCGGTTCGATCATCGGCGGCCTGGTCATGGCCGTGCTGAACAACGGCCTGCAGCTACTCGGCGTCGGCGCCGACCTCACCCAGATGATCAAGGGCCTGGTCCTCCTGATCGCTGTCGCATTCGACGTCTACAACAAGTCCGCGGGCAAGAGGTCCGTCATCGGCATGCTGATGAAGAACTTCGGCCGCAGCAGCGAGATCAAGGCCGACGAGACCACTCAAACCAAAGAGGTCATCTCAAGGGGAATCTGATCCACTATCCCGGTTCCCGAATCCCACAATTCTCCGCACACCACCAAAAGAAAGAGAACCAAGCAATGCGAATGATTGGTACAGCAGGAAAGGCGGCAGCAATCGCTGCCATTGCGGCACTGGCGCTGACAGCCTGCGGCCGTTCCGACTCCGGAACGTCCAGCGGATCTTCCTCCGGAGGCGAGGCCTTCCCGAAGGGCTCCTCGATCGGCGTCGCGCTCCCCCAGAAGACCTCGGAAAACTGGGTTCTGGCGGAGCAGCTGTTCAACGACGGCCTCACCAAGGCCGGCTACAAGCCGGACGTGCAGTTCGCCAACGGCGGCGTGTCGGACCAGCAGAACCAGATCAGCGCCATGATCACCAAGGGCGACAAGGTCATCATCGTCGGCGCCATCGACGGCGCGCAGCTGGGCACCCAGCTCAAGCAGGCCAAGGACGCCGGCGCCACGATCATCGCCTACGACCGTCTGCTCCTGAACACCCCGAACGTTGATTACTACGTGGCCTACGACAACTTCAAGGTCGGCGAACTCCAGGGCCAGGCGCTGCTGGACGGCATGAAGGGCAAGAAGCCCTCCGGCCCGTACAACATCGAACTCTTCGCCGGCTCCCCCGATGACGCCAACGCGAAGGTCTTCTTCGACGGCGCCATGAGCGTCCTGAAGCCGAAGATCGATGACGGCACCCTGAAGGTCCTCTCCGGCCAGACGAGCTTCGAACAGGCCGTTACCCAGGGCTGGAAGGCAGAGAACGCCCAGAAGCGCATGGATACCCTGCTCGCCGGAACCTACGGCTCCGCCCCGCTTGACGGCGTGCTGTCCCCGAACGACACCCTGGCCCGCGCCATCATCACCTCCGTCAAGGCCGCCGGCAAGCCGATCCCGATTGTCACGGGCCAGGACTCCGAGGTTGAGTCGGTTAAGTCCATCATGGCGGGCGAGCAGTACTCCACCATCAACAAGGACACCAACGCGCTCGTTGAGCACGCGATCACCATGGTCAACGACATCCAGGCCGGCAAGACGCCTGAGATCAACGACGACAAGTCCTACAACAACTCGGTCAAGGTTGTTCCGGCATACCTGCTGAAGCCGGTCATCGTGACCAAGGACAACGTCCACACGGCCTACGTCAACGACCCGGTACTCGGCCCGATCACCAAGCAGTAGTTCCCGCCCGTCGCGCGCCACGCCAGCGCCAGCCAGGCAGCAGAGCCCCGGTTCTCCCCGCAAGGGAGGGCCGGGGCTTTTGCGTTGCCGGCGCTAACATACCGGGTTTGCGACGCCGGGGCGGGCGCCTCACAGCGGAACCATAGCTTCACCGGGAGATGCACACAGCAGCCCGTACCACTGTGGGAGCAGCCGCCGGGCATTCCGCCCGGCAAAAGACACCCAAGAAAAATTAGGAGTACCGTGAGCGTTCTTGCCCGGAGTGTAGGCAACGCCTTTCGAAACAAGGTCAGGACCGCCGCCGTGGTGGCCGTGCTGGCCGTAGCCATCGGACTTGCCCTGGCCATGCTCGTGGCCAACCAGGCCGTCGCCGGCAAGGTCGCCGAGCTGAACGCCTCCGTTGGCACGGTCCTGACCGTGAACCCGGCCGGGGGCCAGGGTTTCGAGGGCGGCGGCGAGCCGCTGACCGCCACGCAGGCGGCCACCGCAGCGGCCGTCCCCAACGTCACGAGCGTGGTTGGCACCAAGGCACTGCGCCTGCGCAAGGCCACTGAGGCCGCTGCCCAATCCGCATCGGGTCAGGCCGGCCCAGGAGGCGGCCCGGGCGGCCAATCAGCCACCACCGTGACCACGAGCCTCACCGCCGCCGTCGACGCCGGAACGCTCGGCAACCGCAACCAGGCAGCCACCGGCACCACCGGCACCACTGGCGCCACTGGTACAGGGCAGGCCGCCCCGTCCTTCTCGCTGCCCGTTGCCGCGACCGGCATCGGCGCCGAGGTGGACTCCACCGGCAAGGCGCTGGTACTGACGCAGGGAACCGGCCTGGGCGACTACGCGGCGGAATCCACCGGCGCCCTGCTCGGCACCACGCTGGCCGAGAAGAACGGTCTAAAAATCGGCTCGACCTTCACCATCGGGGACAAGAACTTCACCGTCAAGGGCCTCTTCGACGCGGGCACGGCCTTTGGCAACAACGCCCTCTACCTGACCCTTCCGACCGCCCAGACCCTTGCCGCCCTCCCCGGCGAGCTGTCCACCATGATCGTCACCGTCAACAGCATGGAAAACGTCGACACCGCCAAGACAGCCCTCACGACGGCGCTCGGCTCCGACAAGGCGGACGTCACCCAGGGCCAGCGGAACCTGCAGACCGCCGTCAGCTCGCTGGACAGCGTCAAGAACATTTCCTTCGTCGCCTTCGCTGCGGCCCTCGCCACCGCCGGCCTGATCATCCTCCTGATCATGGTCATGCTGGTCCGGGAACGCCGCCGCGAGATCGGCGTCCTGAAGGCCATCGGTGCCCCTAACCGCACCATCGGCCTGCAGTTCGTGCTCGAGGCCCTAGTCCTGGTGGCCCTGGGCAGCGTGGTGGGCGCCGCCGTCGCTTCCTTTGCCAGCGGCGGGATAGCCAGCGCCCTCATCAGCTCCAGCAGTACGACGGCGGCTACCGGCCAGCGCGGCCCCGGCGGCTTCCCCGGCGGCCAGGGCGGCCCGTTCGGCGGGGCCAGCCAGCTGCTGACCTCCGTGACAGCGAGCGCCTCCCCCGGGGTTATCGCCACCGGCATCGCCGCGGTGTTCGGCGTCGCCATCATCGGGGCGCTCGTTCCCTCGCTGCTCACGGCACGCATCCGTCCCATCGAAGTCCTCCGAGGAGAATAGCCATGATTGAAGTCAAGAACCTGGTCCGCACCTTCAAAACCGGTGACCGGACCATCAAGCCCGTCAATGACGTCAGTTTCGAACTCGAACAGGGCACGCTGGCCTCGATCGTCGGCAAGAGCGGCAGCGGCAAGAGCACCCTGCTCTCCCTGCTCGGCGCCCTGGACAAGCCCACGAGCGGCGATGTGGTGGTCAACGGCGTGAGCCTGGCGAGCATGCCGGACGCGAAGCTGACCCACTACCGGCGCCGGGACATCGGATTCGTGTTTCAGCAGTTCAACCTGATCCCGAACCTCTCGGCCGCGGACAACGTGATGCTGCCGATGGAATTTGCCGGATTACGCAGGGGTGCCCGGCTGGAGCGTGCCCGGCAACTGCTCGAACAGGTCCAGCTGGACCCGGACAAGCACGTGCGGCGCATCAACCGGCTCTCCGGCGGCGAGCAGCAGCGGGTGGCGATTGCCCGGGCACTGGCCAACGAGCCCAAGCTGATCCTGGCCGATGAGCCCACCGGCAACCTGGACGAGCAGACCGGCGATCACATCATCGAACTGCTCAGCGCGCTCAGCAGGGACCACAACACCACCATCCTCGTGGTCACCCATGACCGTGCCCTGGCGCAGAAGACCGACCGGCGCTTCCGGCTCCAGCAGGGGCGGCTGACGGAGGAAACAGCCAGGGCGGCTGCGGGCGCACGCGCGTAGCCGCGGCGGCCGGGGCAGCACGGCTGCCCCTTCAGGAGCTGCGGGCGGCTCTCTATTTCGATCCTCCCGCAGCTCCTGCCCCCAAAACCCCAACCCTCCCGCAGCTCAGTGAGAGGATGGCTGCATGACTGCCCCCATCGCCAAGCCGTGGCTCTTCAGCCAGACCGACCAGGATCCCCGCACCGCCACCGGCGCCCGGCTCCGCTGGGGGGTCATCGCGACCGGCGGCATCGCTGCCGCCGTCACCCGCGACCTTGAACTCCTGGCGGACGCCGAACTCTATGCCGTCAGCTCCAGAACCCAGGCGGCGGCGGATGCGTTCGCGGCCGACTACGGCTTCGCCCGCGCCTATGGCGACCAGGATGGCGTGACCGGCTACGCCCGGCTGCTCGCCAACGACGCCGTCGACGTCGTCTACGTCGCCACGCCACACGCGCACCACTACGAAATCGCCCTCGCCGCCCTCAAGGCAGGCAAGCACGTGCTGTGCGAGAAGGCCCTGACCGTCAACGCACGGGAGGCAACGGAACTTGTTTCCGCCGCCCGGGACAACGGACTGTTCCTGATGGAGGCGATGTGGAGCCGCTTCCTCCCGAGCATGCAGCGGGCTTTCGAGATCGCCGCCTCGGGCGAAATCGGCGACGTCAAATGGATTGGCGCGGATCTAGGCTTCCCGGCCCCCTACTCCCCTACCTCACGGCTCTGGGCGCCGAGGGACGGCGGCGGCGCCCTGCTGGACCTGACCGTCTACCCGCTGCTCTGGGCCCTGGGCACCCTGGGATTTCCCCAGACAGTCAGCGCGACCGGCTGGCTCAACGACGACGGCGTGGACGCCCAGAACGCCCTGACCCTGGGTTACCACCATGGCGCCCAGGCCCAACTGACCTCGTCGTTGCTGGCCCACGGACCGCGCACGGCGACCGTCGCGGGCAACAAGGGTTTCCTGCAGGCCTCTGGCTCCATCAACAACCCCAAGGAGCTACTGGTCAGGATCGGCTTCGACGAGCCCCGCAGCGAGCAGTTCACGGTGGTCGGACGCGGCTACAGCTATGAGCTCCGCGAGGTGACGCGGTGCATCCAGCAGGGACTGACCGAGAGCCCGGTCATGCCGCTGGAGGACTCCCTGGACACCATGCGGCTCTTTGACGGGGTACGCGCGCAACTTGGAGTGACCTACCCGAACGACGCCCCCTGACCACCTCCCTCGGGCCCTAGAACAGCGGGTACTGAATGGTCTCGGAATGCGTACGGTTTCCGCCCTTCTCTGGACTCGCCTGTTGGGGGCGACTTACCCTGTAGGCAACTGTCCAGTCGTCCGGGAGTGGGGGTGCGCATGGATCCTGCAGTGTCGCCCTCCCGTGCGGACCGCAACCTCCGCCCTCTGCGGCGTGTCCTGTTAACTGCCGTCGCCGGCGCCGCGTGGTTGACGCTTTCCTGCACTGCCGCCCAAGCGGATGACGGCTGTCCCGGCCAGGGACCGGCCGACGACGGCGAGTTGTCAGCGCCCGCCGGCTGCGCCGATGACGACTTCCCCGTCCCCGTCCCCGCCCTCGACGGCGCCCAGGCGGTCCTCGACGCCGGGCCGGCTCCGGCGGCCACGTGGGCGGCTGGCGCCGTTCCGTCCCTTGCTCCTTCGGCCAGTGACCGCGACACAGCCCACCCCGCCGACGAACCCGTGGCAAATGAGCCCGCCGATGCTGCCCAGGTTGCCGTGGACCCTGCCGTTCAGGGTCCGGACGCGCGGCCGCCTGCCACTGATCCTGCGCCCCCTGTCTCCGCTCCGGCGGCATCCGATACACCGCTGCCCGCCGCAGAGGCCACTCCGCCCGCAGCCGGACCGGTAGCGGAGCCTGCCGTGCCCGTTGGGGACCCGGCTGCTGCCGACCAGGGTGTCCCGGCGCCCGACCCGGCTGTTCCCGGTCCGGATGTTCCAGTGGTCGATCCCGTTCCCGATCCGGCCGTTCCCGTCCCCACCGCGCCGCCCCCGGGCGACCCCGCGGCACCGGGCGCCGGAACACCGGACACCACACCGCCGCCGGACACGGGCGCGGTCCAGCCGGTGGTGGTCCCCCCGGTTCCGCATCCGTCTGCACCGCTGCCCGGTGACCCCGCCGCACCGTTACCGGACAGCCCGGGGGCAGTTCCACCGGACGACGCCACACCGGTACCGGCAGCAAACCCAGCCAAGCCAACCGACAGCGGTAAGACAAGGCCGGCGGAACCGGCGACACCCGCTGCCGCCCGTGTGCAGCCCGCCGGTGCTGAGGCGGAGCGTACTCAGACAGCTGGTCCCGCAGTGGCCAGCACGTTCGGGGCCAACGCTTCCCCTGCTGCCCGGATTCTCTATGCCAGACTCCCGGGGGCGGAAGCCGCCGCGCCCTCCGCCCGGGCTGCCGCCGTCCCACCAGCGCAACTCCCTGCCGGCACGCCCGAACCGCCGCCCGCGCCCGCCGCCCCTGGTCCAAGTCCCTGGCACGGCGGCACAGGCCTGCCCGCACCGGACGCGTTCCCGAGCGCTCCGGGCTCCGGGTCCGGCAGCGGGCACTCGGGCAACGGTCCTGCCGGGACTGCCGCGTGGGTGCCGTACCTGCATTTCATCGTCCCCGCAGGTGGGGCCGACCGTATCGGCGGTCCGCTTCTGCCCGAGTACAACGCCATTTGCGCTGACCCCGGTTCTTCTCCTGACTAGTCGGGCCGTCTCTGCCTCCACAGAGCACTGCCCGTCGGGCTGCCTCGGCCGCCCGTTACCAGTCACCCAGGAGATCTCCCCATGGCCTCGACCGTCCGCCGCCGGGTTTCCGGCACCCCAAATGACAACGCGCTGATTCCTTCAGCATCACCAGTTCCAACCCCACCACCAGCAACCTGGTCACCCTCTGCGCCGGAGTGCAAGGGACGGCTCGTCCTCGCTCGGCCGGAGCGTTCCGGTGCCCGTCCGCGCCCCGGTTGCGGGCCCAGGCCGCCGTAAGGCATGCCACCGCTCCCGTCGAGGTCCTGCCACCGCCGGAGCGAGGCCGTTGGGTCCGCTGGGGGACCGAACGGCCCGCGCTCGCTGAGTCGGAGGGTCCCTGAGGAGGAGTGGCAAACACTGCGGTCCGTCTGCACGTTTGTCACGTCCGGCAATGGTCGGACGTGACAGCGTGCAGGTTACCGGCCCGTATCATTCTTTAGGTGGGCTACCTTGGCGCACAGAAATGGAATACGGGGACATCGTGGACAGTTCGCCCGGCAGTATCACGGAGCAGCCCTTGGGCGGCCGCTATCAGCTCGGTGAAGTGATCGGCCGTGGCGGCATGGCTTCGGTCTACACTGCCAAGGATCTGAACCTGGGCCGGGACGTCGCGCTCAAACTTTTCGCGCCGCAGTCGGCCGATCCTGACGAACTCCGCCGTCAGGAGGCCGAGATCGAACTGCTGTCCACCCTGAACCATCCCGGACTCGTGACACTGTTCGATGCCGGGATAGACACCCGGATTGCCGATGAACCGCGGCCCTTCTTGACCATGGAACTGGTAGACGGCCAGGACCTGCGCACGCGGATCCGCCACAGCCCGCTGTCCCTGGGTGAGGTGGCCGTCGTCGGCGCGGGGATCGCCGATGCCCTCGCCTATGTCCATGCGCTCGGAATCATCCACCGGGACGTCAAACCCGCCAACATCCTGCTTATTCCGGTCCGGCCCGGCGAGCCGCTCCGGCCCAAGCTCACTGACTTTGGAATCGCCCGGATCATCGATGGCACCCGCCTCACCGCAACCGGCACCATGGTGGGCACCGCCGCCTACCTCAGCCCCGAACAGGCCCGCGGCGAAGACCTCGGCCCCTCGAGTGACGTCTATTCCCTCGGCCTGGTCCTGCTCGAATGCCTTAAAGGTGAGGTGGAGTATCCCGGGAGCGCAGTGGAGTCCGCCGTTGCCCGGTTGCACCGCGATCCCGACATCCCGGACGCCGTCCCGGACGAATGGGCCCGGCTCCTGCGTGCCATGACCGCGCCCAGCCCCCTGGACCGGCCCGCGGCGGCCGACGTCGAGGCCGCACTGCGCCACGCCCTGATATCGCCCGAATCCCTCCCCGGCCCCGTGACCGAGGCGCACACCCGCGTGCTTCCTGCCCCGGTGGTTCCAACGGCCCTCTCTGCCGCAGTCACCGCGCCTGCCCGGCCGGCCAGACCCCCGAGGATCCCCGGCGCCGGCTCGGGCTCCCGTCATCGGCCGGGAACGCCGGCCGCGCGGGTCCGGGATCCGGACGACCGGAGCCGCGCCTTCCGCCGCCCGTCGGTGTCCAGGGCGATCGCCTGGTTCCGGCAGGCCAGCGTACGGACCCGCCTCGCCGTGGTGCTCACCGCGCTGACCGTCCTCACAGGGGCTGCCGCCCTCGGCGTCGCCGTCGCCGTGCCCGCAGCCCCCGCCGCCGTCGTCCCCTACCCCACCGTCACCGGGCAGCTCGGCGAGCACCTGAAGGAACTCCAGAAGAGCGTGGAACCGTGAGGGCCGCCCGCGTCGACGGCACCGCCACGGCCGGCTTCGGCGTCCGGTTTCCGGCGTGGGGGCTGGCGGCCGCCCTGCTCGCCGGCAGCTTGGCCGGTTGTAGTTCCCCGCCACCCGAGCTTGACCGCGATACGGCCAAACAGCTGCAGTCCCAAGTCCTGGCCGTCAGCGAGGCCGCTGCCGCAAAAGACCCCGCGGGCTGCCTGAAGCTACTCGACGAGCTGCAGGCACGCTTGGACGCCGCCGCCACAAGCGGCCAGGTGTCCTTCAAACGCCACCAGGGCATCAAGTCCTCGATCGACGCCGTACGGGCGGACCTTGCCGCACAGAAGGCGGCAGCCGAGACTGCCCGCGTCGCGGCGGAAAAGGCGGCCGCCGAAAAAGCGGCTGCCCAGGCAGCTGCCCAGGCGGCGGCGAAAGCGGCCGCGGCCAAGGCAGCCGCCCCCGCCCCGGCAGCACCCGCCGTCGTCATTCCCGCGCCGGCGAAAGCTTCGGCCGCCGGCAAAGCCAAGGGAAAGGACAAAGGTAAGGGCAAGGGCAAGGGTTGAGCACGCGCGTCGGGGAGGACCCCGAAGGGCCCTCCCCGACTTCCTGCTCGTGTTCGTCCCGGCGCTACCCCTCGGGCGCCTAGTGCCGGACGGCGGCGCCGTGCCGGATGGCGGGCCCCGCCGCTTAGGCGCCCGTGGCGGGGAACCGTTCCCAGGCCCGATGCGCAGCCAGGAGCCCGGTCAGTTGTGCCACGATGTCCTCCGCGCGGTCGCCCCTGGCGATTCCGGCGGCGTCCTGTGGGATGCTTGCCGCGTCCAGGCACGTGAGGGCGTCACCGCAGCCGCCAATCGCCTTGCCATGGCGGAACATCTCCGAGAGCATGAGCACCACCCGCGGATCGAGGGCGGCGCCGGGCTCCCCGGCCTTTGCATCGCGCCCCTGCTCGGCGTCTTTGGCCGGCGCGCCCGAGCCGGCGATGAGCACGGCGTCGAACTCGGTCGAGCGTGCCGTGACGTACGTGCGCTGCACCGGAATCGCCTTGCCCTCCTCGCCCAACATTCCCCCGGCCGGGGCAATCACCAAGGGCACGATGCCGGCGTCGTCCAGCGCTGTCCTGGCGGCCCGCACGAGGTCCAGGTCGCTGCCCTCGTCCGCGATGATGCCCACCACCCGCCCGGCCACCGGCCAGGTGCCGCCGACCTGGGACAGGGCCGGGCTGGGCGCGGCATCCGGCACCTCCGCAGTGGCGGCCGGTGCCGGCAGGCCGAGACCGGCCGCCACGGCGGCGCAGAGACCGGCGTCGATGTTGGCCAGTGCGGCCAGCTGCCGCTCGCGGATGCTCTGTTCGTAGCATTTGCCCAGTTCAAACGTGTATGCCTGGATCACGTGGTCCTGCTCCACCGGTGTCAGACTCCGGAAGAAGAGCCGCGCCTGGCTGTAGTGGTCATCGAACGACGCCGGCGATTTGCGTTCCTTCACCGCGGCGGCCAGTTCCTCGGGCACCTCGACGAATGCGCCGACGTCGGCCCCGGCCAGGAAAGGGCAGCCGCCGTCGAGCGAATTCGGATGGTACGGCGCCACTCCCCCGTGGACGGCCGTCTGGTGCATGCCGTCCCGCAGCGCGTCGTTGACGGGCGCCTGCGGCCGGTTGATCGGCAGCTGGCCAAAGTTGGGCCCGCCCAGCCGGCTGATCTGGGTGTCAATGTAGGAGAAGAGGCGGACCTGGAGGAGCGGATCGTTGGTGACGTCGATGCCCGGAACCAGGTGCCCGGGGTGGAAGGCCACCTGCTCGGTTTCGGCGAAGAAGTTCACCGGGTTGGCGGTCAGCGTCATGAGGCCGATCGGCTGCACGGGGGCCAGTTCCTCGGGGACGAACTTTGTGGGATCCAGCAGATCGATCCCCTCGAAGAACTCCTCCTCGGTGTCCGGAAAGACCTGCACGCCTAGCTCCCACTGCGGGAAGGCCCCGGCTTCGATGGCGTCGGCCAGGTCCCGGCGGTGGAAGTCCGGGTCCATGCCGTTGATCAGCTGGGCCTCCTCCCAGACCAGCGAGTGGACGCCCTGCTTCGGCTTCCAGTGGAACTTGATCAGCGATGTGGCGCCCTCGGCGTTCACCAGCCGGAAGGTGTGCACGCCGAAGCCCTCCATGGTGCGGTAGGAACGGGGCAGCCCTCGGTCGGACATGTTCCACATGGTGTGGGCCTGGGCCTCGGTGTGCAGGGAGACAAAGTCCCAGAACGTGTCGTGGGCGCTCTGGGCCTGCGGTATTTCGCGGTCCGGGTGCGGTTTCGCGGCATGGACGATGTCCGGGAACTTGATGCCGTCCTGGATGAAGAAGACCGGGATGTTGTTGCCTACCAGATCAAAGGTGCCTTCGTCGGTGTAGAACTTGGTGGCGAAGCCGCGCGTGTCCCGGACGGTGTCCGCAGAGCCGCGCGAGCCCAGCACAGTGGAAAACCGCACGAACACGGGCGTCTCGACGTCCCTGGCCAGGAAGCCCGCCCGTGTGATGTTCTCCGCCGTACCGTAGGAGCGGAAAGTGCCGTGCGCCCCGGCGCCGCGGGCGTGGACCACGCGCTCCGGGATGCGTTCGTGGTCGAAATGGGTGATCTTCTCCCGCAGGTGGTGGTCCTGCAGGAGCACCGGGCCCCGCCGGCCGGCCTTCAGCGAGTGGTCCGTGTCCGAGAGGCGCAGGCCCTGGGCGGTTGTGAGGTGGGCCCCGGACTGGGCGCGCGAGGTCTCGGGCGCCCCGGTCGGCGAGCCCGTGGGCGAGACCGCCTCCGGTCCCTGCTGGTCCGGCTTCGGCGGAAGTGGGTCATGAGGCGCGGTGGGTTCCCCCACAGAAACCGGCGCCGTTGTCGGGGCGCCGGGGATGATGATGTCGCGTTCAGATGTCATGCGGTGACTCCTCATGGTTGTACAGCCTTGGCCACGCCGGCCCCCGGGTCAGCCGCAGGAGGCGGCGGACGGTCCGAAAAACACTAAGCGTACTTAGCACCCTAGTGAGGGGCGCCGTCGTCCACAACCGCCCGGGTACGCGAGTCGCCCGCCCCCGGCTTCTTCGTCAGCAAACTTACTGATTGCCGGAATCCGCGTTAGCGTGGACGTGTGGTGTGAGCCGCTACGACCATCAGAACCGCGGGCCCCGGTCCGCCAACTGCAGGAGTGATGTACGCATGGCAACTGTCCAGGAATCCATTGAAGTCGACGTCCCGCTAAGCCAGGCCTACAACCAGTGGACCCAGTTCGAGGACTTCCCGCAATTCATGAGCGGGGTCGATTCCGTCACTCAACTCGACGAAACCACCGTCCATTTCAAGACCAGCATCGGCGGCGTGAAACGGGAATATGACGCCCGGATCACCGCCCAGGAACCGGACCGGCTGGTCTCCTGGGCAAGCCTCGACGAGCCCAGCAACTCCGGCATTGTCCGGTTCGAACCGGGTAGCACCGGCGCAACGAGGGTCAGCGTCGAGCTCAGCTGGCATCCGGAGACGGCGGCCGAGAAACTCGGCGCCGCAGTGGGCCTCGATTCCAGGCAGGTTGCCTCGGACCTGAAGAAATTCAAGACGTTCATTGAGGAGCGCAGCGCCGTCACCGGCGCCTGGCGCGGAACGGTGGCGGGCGGCGGTACGGTCCAGGGCGGCGGCACAGCGAACGACGGCGGCCCCGTGGCCGGCGCCGGCGGGATGGGCACAACTGGCGCCGCCGGGGTGGGCGCCGCCGCTGGCGCCGTCAGTTCCGACGCGGCAACGGCGGTGCCGCTGGAAGAGGAAGTGGACTACGGCGAGGTGCCGACCTTCCAGCACGTTGACGCCGACCCCGACCTCGCACCCGAGTCGCCGTTCAAGCCGGACAGCGACCGCTAAACCCGGGGCACTGCACCGGCAAATACAGCGCCGGCAAACGCCGGGCCAGTGAACGCACAACGCCCCGCCTCCCATTGGGAGGCGGGGCGTTGTGGTGTCCGGCCGGGAGGCCTCTGGCGCTACTTAGCCAGTGTCGCGAGGACCTCGCTGAACGTCGCCGAGGGGCGCATGACGGCGGAGGCCTTGGCCTCGTCCGGGCGGTAGTAGCCGCCAAGATCCACCGGGGAGCCCTGCACGGCCAGCAGTTCACCGGTGATGGTGTCCTCGTTGGAGTTCAGCGCGTCCGAAACGGCGGTGAACGCCGCGGCGAGCTCGGCGTCGTCGTTCTGGCGGGCCAGTTCCTGGGCCCAGAACTTGGCCAGGTAGAAGTGGCTGCCCCGGTTGTCCAGCTCGCCGGCCTTGCGCTTCGGGGACTTGTCCTCGAGCAGGAAGGTGCCGGTGGCGCGGTCCAGGGTGTCGGCCAGGACCTGGGCGCGGGCGTTGCCCGTGCTCGTGGCGAGGTGCTCGAAGCTGACGGCCAGGGCGAGGAATTCGCCCAGGCTGTCCCAGCGCAGGTGGTTTTCGCTCAGCAGCTGCTGGACGTGCTTCGGGGCGGAGCCGCCGGCGCCGGTCTCGAACAGGCCGCCGCCGTTGATCAGGGGAACCACGGAGAGCATCTTGGCGCTGGTGCCCAGTTCCAGGATCGGGAACAGGTCCGTGAGGTAGTCGCGGAGCACGTTGCCGGTCACCGAGATGGTGTCCTCGCCCTTGCGGAGGCGTTCGATCGTGAAGGCCGTGGCCTTCTCCGGGGACATGATGGCGATTTCCAGGCCGTCGGTGTCGTGGTCCTTGAGGTATTCCTCCACCTTGGCGATCATCCGGGCGTCGTGGGCGCGGCCCTTGTCCAGCCAGAAGATGGCGGGCGTGGCGGAGGCGCGGGCGCGGGTGACGGCCAGCTTGACCCAGTCGCGGATCGGCACGTCCTTGGTCTGGCAGGCGCGCCAGATATCGCCTGGGGCGACCTGGTGCTCGATCAGCACGGTGCCGGCGTCGTCGACGATCTGGACGGTGCCGGCGGACTGGATCTCGAACGTCTTGTCGTGGCTGCCGTATTCCTCGGCGGCCTGGGCCATGAGGCCGACGTTCGGGACGGTTCCCATGGTGGTGGGATCGAAGGCGCCGTGGGCGCGGCAGTCGTCGATGACCACCTGGTAGATGCCGGCGTAGCTGCTGTCCGGGAGGACTGCGAGCGTGTCGGCTTCCTGGCCGTCGCGGCCCCACATGTGGCCGGAGCTGCGGATCATGGCCGGCATCGAGGCGTCGACGATCACGTCGGAGGGCACGTGCAGATTGGTGATGCCCTTGTCGGAATCGACCATGGCGAGTTCGGGGCCCTCGTTCAGGCCCTTTTCGATGGCGGTCTGCACGTCGCCGCGGATCTCCTCGGGGAGGTCCTCGAGGCCGTTGAGGATGGAGGCAAGGCCGTTGTTGGGGCTCAGGCCGGCGGCGGCGAGCTGCTCGCCGTAGGTGGCGAAGAGGTCCGCGAAATAGGCCTTGACGACGTGGCCGAAGATGATGGGGTCCGAGACCTTCATCATGGTGGCCTTCAGGTGGGCGGAGAACAGCACGCCCTCTTCCTTGGCGCGGGCAACCTGGGCGGCCAGGAACGCGTCCAGGGCGGCTGCGCGCATCACGGTGCCGTCGATGACCTCGCCGGCCAGGACGGGGAAGGCCCGCTTGAGGACCTTGACCGTGCCGTCTTCCTTGACGAGCTGGATCTTGAGGTTGGTGTCGGCGTCGATCACCACCGACTTCTCGTTGGAGCGGAAGTCGTCGGCCTCCATGTGGGCCACGTTGGTCTTGGACTCCGGGGTCCACGCACCCATGCTGTGCGGGTTTTGGCGGGCGTAGTTCTTGACCGAAAGCGGTGCGCGGCGGTCCGAGTTGCCTTCACGCAGGACCGGGTTCACGGCGGAGCCCTTGATCTTGTCGTAGCGCGACCGGATGTCCGTTTCCTCGTCCGAGGAGGGGTTGTCCGGGTAGTCCGGGAGAGCGTAGCCGTGGCCCTGGAGTTCAGCGATTGCCGCCTTCAACTGGGGCACGGAGGCGCTGATGTTGGGCAGCTTGATGATGTTGGCTTCGGGCGTCTTGGCGAGGGCGCCAAGTTCGGCCAGCGCATCGCCGACGCGCTGCTCTTCGGTGAGGAAGTCGCCAAATGCGGCGATGATGCGGCCGGCCAGCGAGATGTCGCGGGTCTCCACTTCCACACCGGCCGTCGAGGCAAACGCCTCAATGATCGGCAAGAACGAATAGGTGGCCAGCATCGGCGCTTCGTCGGTGTGGGTATAGATAATCTTTGCCATTGCTCGGGCGTCTCCCTGAAGGTCTGGGTATTTCCGGAATCTTGTGTTATCTCAACACCCCTAACTTACCCGAGGTGGCCTCGATGGCGCCTACCGGCGTCGGGCTTGCACGGATGCATGACGCAGTAACGCGGCATAACAAGAATTGACAAACGACTTTACAGAACCGTCAACCTGCCGTAGCTTCATTCCATCCAACGGCCGCCAACGGCGGCCGCCCAAATTTCCCACCGGTTAGGACACCCATGAGAACACCCAAGACTCTGGCCGCCAGCCTGCTCACCCTTTCGGCGGCAGCGCTGCTGGCTCTGAGCACCACGGGGGCGGCCACCGCCTCCCCCGGCCCCGCCAGGGCACCGTTATCCGCCGCCAACGTCGCAAGCCACACCGTCACCGAAACGGGCGCGGCCGACTACTGGACCTCGGAGCGCATGCGCAACGCCGTCCCGGGTGATGTCCTGGCGGCCAAGGCGATGGCCCGGGCCGGCAAGTCCTCGAAGTCCGGGACGGCGCTGCTGGAGGGCGCCGCCCCGAACACGGTCGAGGCGACCGCGCCGACGCAGCGGCCCCAGGCCCAGCCCTCGACCCAGTCCCCGGCGATCCAGACGAAGGCGAATGCGAGCGAGTCCCCCGTCCCGCATATCGGCAAGGTGTTCTTCACCCTCGGCGGGACCAACTATGTCTGCTCCGGCAACTCGGTCTCCTCCGGCAACAGGAGCACCGTCTCGACTGCCGGGCATTGCGTCAACGAGGGCCCTGGCGCCTTCGCCACCAAGTTCACGTTTGTTCCGGCTTACCTCAACGGCGCGGCCCCCTACGGCAAGTGGACGGCCAAGGCCCTGTACACCACCACACAGTGGAGCTCCGCGGGGGACATGACCTATGACACCGGCTTCGCCGTGATGTCCACGCTCAACGGCCAGTACCTGAGCGACGTCGTCGGCGGATCCGGGGTGCAGTTCAACGCCGCCCGCGGCCTGAGCTACAAGTCGTTCGGCTACCCTGCCGCTGCGCCCTTCAACGGCGAGTCCCTCAAGAGCTGTTCCGGCACCGCAACCAACGACCCCTACAACCCGCAGTTCAGCACCCAAGGCATCCCGTGCAACATGACCGGCGGATCCTCGGGCGGCCCGTGGTTTATCGGCACCAGCTCCTCCGGGTACCAGAACTCGATCAACAGCTACGGTTACGGCAGCAACTCCACCAAGATGTACGGCCCTTACTGGGGCAGCGTCATCCAGCAGGCCTACACCGCGGCGGCCGCTTCCTAGCCTGCCCGATTCCGGGCCTGGCCGGCGGACATGTCCCTGGAGGCACGTCCGCCGGCCAGCGCCCGGCACGAACGATGAGCATGTTCCTCGAGCCAACGCTGCTTGCCTGGCCTAACCACTGCTCGCTGGACATGCCCTCCGTCAACGCCGAAGCCCGGACATATCCCCCATATGTCCAGGCTTTGGCCTGAAGAATGGACATGTCCCCCAGCCGCGTCCGTCTGCCCATCCGGCGGCTCAAGGAATGGACATGTCCCCCAGCCACGTCCGTCTGCCCATCCTGCAGCGCGAAGAATGGGCATGTCCCCCGAGCTACCGCCGCCGGCCTGAAGATAGGCAACAGGTCCCGGACACGCCCTCCCCTCATACCAAGGCCTGGACATATTCCCCATATGTCCAGGCCTAGATCTGAAGAATGGGCATGTCCCCCAGCCGCGTCCGTCTGCCCATCCTGCAGCGCGAAGAATGAGCATGTCCCCCGAGCTACCGCCGCCGGCCTGAAGGTAGGCAACAGGTCCCGGACATGCCCTCCCCTCACACCAAGGCCCGGACATATTCCCTTATGCCCAGGCCTAGATCTGAAGAATGGGCATGTCCCCCGGCGAGGGTCCGGCAGCGCATCCTGCAGCGCGAAAAACGAGCATCTCCCCCCGCACCGGCCCAGCAGCACCACCACGGACTAGCATGTCCCCGCGCCGGGCCGCCCGTGGTGCCCCGCGGAAACAAAGAATGGACATGTCCCCCGGCAAGGGCGGACATGTCCATTCGTTGTGGGGCTCTGCGGTGCTTCCACGGCACCGCCCGGCAGGCCGAGGAGGAACCTAGTGGAAGAAGTGGCGCGCTCCGGTGAAGTACATCGTGATGCCGGCGGCGTTGGCCGCGGCGATGACTTCCTCGTCCCGGACCGAACCGCCGGGCTGGACGACGGCACGGACACCGGCGTCGACCAGGATCTGGAGTCCGTCGGCGAACGGGAAGAACGCGTCCGACGCCGCGACGGCGCCCCGGGCCCGCTCCGGCGAACCAGCCGAGTCCGCGTTCGAGGCGCCACCGGCACCGTCGACGTCGGACTCCACGGTGACGCCGAGGGTATTGGCGCGTTCGACGGCGAGTTTGCAGGAATCGAGCCGGTTGACCTGGCCCATGCCGATGCCGACCGCGGCGCCGTTGTCCGCGAGCAGGATGGCGTTGGACTTGGCCGCACGGCAGGCGGTCCAGGCGAACGCGAGGTCCGCCAGGGTGGCGGCGTCGGCGGCGTCGCCCGCGGCGAGGGTCCAGTTGGCGGGGTTGTCGCCGTCGGCGTCGACCTTGTCCGTCGCCTGTACCAGCATGCCGCCGGAGACCTGGCGGAACTCAGTCGGGTAGCGGCCGTACCCGTCGGGCAGGGCCAGGAGGCGGATGTTCTTCTTCTTGGACAGGATCTCCACGGCCTCGTCCTCGAAGCCCGGCGCGATGACGACCTCCGTGAAGATCCCCGCGACGGTGCGCGCCATGCCGGCGGTCACGGTACGGTTCGCGGCGATGACGCCGCCGAACGCGGACACCGGATCGCAGGCGTGGGCCTTGGCATGGGCGTCGGCGATCGGATCCGCCGCGGAGGCCGAACCCACGGCCACGCCGCACGGGTTGGCGTGCTTGATGATGGCAACGGCGGGCTCGGCGAAGTCGAAAGCGGCGCGCAGGGCGGCGTCGGCGTCGACAAAGTTGTTGTAGCTCATGGCCTTGCCGTGCAGCTGGTCGGCCTGCGCGATCCCGGCCGGGGCGGCCCGGTCCACGTAGAGCGCGGCCTGCTGGTGCGGGTTTTCGCCGTAGCGGAGCACCTCGGAGCGCTCCAGGGCCAGACCGGCGTAGGCGGGCCAGTCGATGACGCCGTCGCCGTCCTCGTCCAGGAACTGGCTGGCGGTCCAGGTGGCCACTGCGGTGTCGTAGCTGGCGGTGTGCGCGAACGCCTTGGCGGCCAGCCGGCGCCGGGCCTTCAGGTCAAAGCCGCCCGAGGCCGCTGCCGCCACGACGGAACCGTAGGACGCGGGGTCCACCACGATCGCGACGGCGGCGTGGTTCTTCGCGGCGGAGCGCACCATCGCGGGGCCGCCGATGTCGATCTGCTCGACGACGTCGTCCTGGGCGGCGCCGGACTTCACGGTCTCGACAAAGGGGTACAGGTTGACGACGACGAGGTCGAACGGCTCGATCTCCATGTCCGCCAGCGTCTGCATGTGCGCCGGGACGCGGCGGTCGGCGAGGATGCCGCCATGCACGCGCGGGTGCAGGGTCTTGACGCGGCCGTCCAGCATTTCCGGGGAGCCGGTGACTTCCTCGACTTCCTGCACGGGGATGCCCGCGGCGGCAATCTTCTTGGCCGTGGAGCCGGTGGAGACGATCTTGACGCCGGCGTCGTTCAGGCCCCGGGCGAGCTCCTCCAGACCGGTCTTGTCGTAGACCGAGATCAGTGCCCGGCGGATGGGCACTCGGTCGATGGATACACGGTCAGGCTGCGTGAAGCTCACAAAAGTCTCCGTCGTATGTGCGGCGCGGCCGCGGGTGGTGGGGATGCGGCCAGTTTATCGCGTCAGCGCTCCGGGCCCTTCCGCGCGCCGGAGTGTGAAGCCGCCGCTGCAGCTGCCCGGGCCACGTAAGGTTTTCATAGGAGGCCAAAATGAACACGTACACCACTGTGCCCAGCGGCGAACAGGTGGTCCAGGAACTGCCGTGGCGCTGGAAGGTCCAAGGCCGGATCTTCCTGATCGGCGGCCTGGGCTTCATGTTCGATGCCTGGGACGTCACCCTCAACGGCATCCTTATCCCCTTGCTGTCCAAGCACTGGTCGCTGAGCCCGGGCGATGCCGCCTGGATCGGCACGGCGAACCTGATCGGCATGGCCCTGGGTGCCTTTGTGTGGGGAACCGTTGCGGACACCATCGGGCGCAAGAAGGCCTTCACCGCGACCCTGCTGATCTTTTCGATCTTCACGGTGTTCGGCGCCTTCGCCCCCGACTTCGTCTGGTTCTGTGTGTTCCGGTTCGTGGCCGGGTTCGGCCTGGGCGGCTGCATCCCGGTGGACTATGCCCTCGTGGGCGAGTTCACCCCCCGCAGGCAGCGCGGGCGGGTCCTGACGGCGATGGACGGCTGGTGGCCGGTCGGGGCGGCCCTCTGCGGCTTCGTCTCCGCCGGACTGATTGCCGCCTTCGCCGACTGGCGCCTGACCATGCTGGTCATGGTGCTCCCGGCGCTGCTGGTCTTCTGGATCCGCCGCAGCGTGCCGGAGTCGCCCCTGTTCCTGATCCGCAAGGGCCGCCGCGACGAGGCCGCGAAGGTGATCGACAGCCTGGTCGACGCCACCGGCGCCGAGCCGCGCGCCTACAGCCTGCCCGAGGCCCAGGACGCGCCCCGGCTCTCCGCCGGCAGCGCCTGGACGCAGTTGCGCGCGCTCTGGCAGTTCGACTGGAAAATTACGACGGCGGCCTGGGCCCTGTTCTTCAGCATCCTGCTGGTGTACTACCTGTCGCTGACGTGGATGCCGCGGATCCTGATCGGCGCCGGTTTCGAGGATTACAAGGCGTTCCTCACGACGGCGTCCATGGCCGCCGTCGGGCTCCTCGGCGTGGTGGTGGCCGCCCTGCTGGTGGAGCGGGTGGGCCGCAAGTGGATCCTGGCGATCACCGGCCCGCTGTCCGCGCTGACTCTGGTCATCGTGGCGGTCGTGGTGGGCATCCCGACCGCGGCCGTGTTCTGGCTGCTGGTGTTCGGCTTCGTGGTGCAGGTGGCCATCCCGGTGCTCTATGCCTACGTTTCCGAGCTCTACCCCACGGAACTGCGCGGCTCCGGCTTCGGCTGGGCGTCGACGTTTTCCCGGCTCGGCGCCGGCTTCGGCCCGCTGATCTTCGCAGCCGTCCTGTGGCCGGAGCTGGGCCTCGCAACATCGTTCGCACTGGCCGGCGGCCTGGTGCTGCTGTCCGTGCTGTGGATGGCGTTCTTTGCCCCCGAAACCAAGCAGCGCCGGCTCGAGTAGGTGCCCCCCGCCCCGATGCGCCATCACTTGAGGCGGGTGATGCGGGGGCGTCGGCTACCCGGCTGCGGCGAGGGATGCCAGCGTGGACACCAGGAGCCGGCGCTCCACGACCTTGATGCGCTCGTGCAGGGAGTCCTCGGATTCGCCGTCCGCGATCGCCACGGCCTCCTGCGCAATGATGGGGCCGGTGTCCACCCCGGCGTCGGCCCAGTGCACCGTGCAGCCAGTGACCTTCACGCCGTAGGCCAGGGCGTCCCGGACACCGTGGGCGCCGGGGAAGGACGGCAGCAGGGCCGGGTGCGTGTTGAGGTACTTGCCGCCGAATGCGTCGATGAAGCCGGCGCTGACAATCCGCATGAAGCCCGAGGACACCACCACATCCGGGTTGAAGCCGGCCACGGTATCGGTCAGCGCGGCGTTCCAGGCGGCCCGGTTGGGGTAGGCCTTGAAGTCCACCACAAACGTGGGAATCCCGGCGGCGGCGGAGCGCTCCACCCCGTAGGTCCCCGGCCGGTCGGCGCCGACGGCGGCGATCTCGACGTCGAGGGCGCCGGACGCGACGGCGTCGATCACCGCCTGGAGATTGGAGCCGGTGCCGGAAACGAGGACAACTATGCGCATGGTCCTAGCTTATGGGGCCGCTCGCGTAGGCTGGAAAACATGAATTCCCCCACGGACTCCGGCGGCGGCGAGCCGGGCGGGCGTCCGCGCGGCGCGGCCGACAAGGCGTCCCCGCAGCTGACGCACACCCTGTTCCGGCTGTTTGTCGTCGCGGTCCTGGCCTCGTTTTTCGTCTTCCAGCTCGACGTCGGCTACCTGTGGCTGACGGCCCTCCTCACCCTGGCCGGGATTGTGCTGGGCATCCTGCTGATCATCCGGGCGGTGAAATACAAGGCGCCGCGGCTGGTCCTGTTCGGCACGCTGTCCGGGATGGTGGTCTCGGTGGTGATGCTGCTGGTCATCCTGGCCTCGTCACTGTTCTTTAACCAGATCCGCGACTACCAGCAGTGTGTCCGCCACGCCCTGACGCTGCAGGCCACTTCGGCGTGCCAGACGCAGCTTCAGAACTCCATGCCCACGCAGCTGCGCTAGTCCAACAGCTCAGCTAGTTCCGGCAGCTGCATCAGTCCAGCACCTGCGTCAGCGGCTGCTGACCGCCTCGAGGTCCGCCTCGCGCAGCTTCTGCTGGCGTTCCAGCCAGGGGCCCGCCGCGTAGCCGATCACGACGCCGATCCCCACTTCCGCGGCCACGAACAGTGCCGTGCGGAGCGGGTCGGGGCCGATCTGCGTCAGCCGCCCGATCCCCGCCGAACCGCGGGCAAGCCAGGCGAGCCCCGCCGCGAGCAGCCCCGCGATGGAGCCGATCACCGCACCGAGCACCAGGGTGGACGCCGCGGCCGTGAACCAGCGGGCCCGGATCTTAATGGACAGCCATTCGTCGAAGTGGTTCTCGCCTTCGCGCAGGAACCACCAGCCGGCCAGCGCCCCGGCAAGCGCCGGCACCACAAGGGCCACGACGCCGAAGCCGAGCGAGCCGGACGGCAGAGCGGCAAACACGGGAACCGACGGCAGCGGCCCGACGGCGGTTCCCAGCGGGCCGGCCACCGAACCGACGCCCAGCTCGAACCCCGCACCGGAGATCCAGGCGAGGGCAAAGACGAGAAGGTTGGGCAGGAAGCCCAGCTGCACAATGGTGAGGACGGCGCCGCCCATCGCGCCGGCACCGAGCCCTTCATAGACGGCGACCACAAGGTTCCAGTGGATGAAGAGATCGACGGCGAGCAGCGCCGCGGACATCGCAAGGCTCGCCATCAGCGCCACCCAGCCGGCCTTGATGGCCGAGCCCAGGTAGGAGCCGGCCCAGCGTGAATGCTGGCTGGTCTTCGAAAGCCAGGCCACGGCATCGACGCCGATCAGCCGGCTCCAGGATCCGGCCTCGCGCCGCGCACCCACCACCATGCCGAGCCCGAACGGGATGAGCGGGATCAGGGCGGCGGACCAAAGGCCGATGCCGACGTCGGACGTGCGGCACACGAACCCGGTGGCCAGGCCGAAGCCGGCGTACGCCAGCCACGATCCAAGCAGCGCCTGCCAGAGCTGGTCCGTGTAGGAGGCGCGGGCCAGCCGGCGTCCCGCGCGCCAGGCGAGCAGGAACGGGATGAGGGCCAGCCCGAGGGGAATGAGCGAGAGCGTCCCGGATTCCGGGTGCGCGGCGGACCCGGCGCCGGCGGTGTCCAGCAGCAGGGGCACGCCGTGGATCAGCAGCCAGGCCTGGCCCGCCAGGCGCGCCAGGACGTCGAAGCCGCTGTTGTGGAATCCAGCCGTGGCCCAGACGGCGATGATCGGCCCGGCCACGGCAAGGGCGGAAATGACAGCGGCCTGGGCGGACTCGAGCGCACCCTGCAGCCACAGGGGCATGGGAAGGCCACGTTGTCCGGTCTGATCAGCGCGCAGTTTCATCGAGATCCATGGTGCCATGTGCCCGGCATCCCGCCGGTTTCCGACAGGCACAACGCGCGGATCCGCGAAATCCGGCCGCTCCGCCCCTCCCGGCCGGCCCCATCGCTGCCTGCCCGCGGGAGCTTTTTCCATACCCGGGTCGTAAAATTAAATGTCCGCATTCAGTGGTTGGAGGCAGAACATGACTACCGCATCCCCCCATGCGCACGGCGTTCATTTCGGTCGGACAGATGTGCAGAACGTTGGCATGGGTGCAGGTATCGTCCTTATCATCGTGGGCATCCTCGGCTTCATCCCCGGCATCACCACGAACTACAGCGAGCTAAGGTTCTTCGGACCTGATTCCAAGGCTTTGTTCCTGAACCTGTTCCAGGTATCGATGTTGCTGAACATCGTCCAGGTCGCGATTGGCGCTACTGGCCTGAGCCTGTCCAGGACCGCCCTGGGCGCCCGGAACTTCCTCATGGGGTCCGGCCTGCTGTACATCATCCTTAGCATTTATGGGCTCATCGTGGGTGTGGATTCGGCGGCCAACTTCCTGTCGCTGAATACCGCAGACAGCTGGGCGTTCATGATCATGGGCATCGTTATGGCCGGCGTGGGCTGGCTGATGTCAAGGCACCTAGAAGACTCAGAGACCCGGTCATCAACCCCCGGGACATAGGGAGCCGCGAATGAGTAACGTTTCATAGCATTCTGAAAATTCGTACTACCTGCTGGTGCAGTGGTTTAGCGGCAACGCGGCGGCTGCACCAGCTTTCCTTTTGCCCGGCGGAACGCCGGGCAAAAGCAACCCCAGCAGGGGCCGTTCTGTGCGCTGAGAACGGCCCCTGCTGCGAGCCAGTTGGGTGGGCCGGGGGAAGTTCGGTGTGGCAGGGCGGTCAGGTGGCGGTTTCCTGCGCGCGGGGCGGCAGGGTGTCCCACTCTGTTTCCGCCGCGCGCATCCAGGGATAGGGCAACAGGCCTGTGACGTGCACCTTTCCCACCTCTCCCCCGGCATCGACCAGGACGGTTGTCTCAGGCCCGTAGGTGCGCAGCAGTTCCCTGCAGAGCCCGCACGGGTTGGTGACCTGCGGCTGTCCGAGTCCATCCATGCTGACGGCCACCACCGAATGGATTGATGCCTCCTGGGCCATGCGGGCGTTGGCCAGGGCGCTGGACTCGGCGCACACATTGAGGCGCTTTGAGCCAAGGTGCAGTCCGAGGTAGATGGCTCCTGAGCCGCCGCGCATGGCGGCAGCCACCCGGTGGTTCTCGCTGTGATGGGCGGAAAGCAACAGCCGGCGGGCTGCCTCGTAAAGCTCCACGTCAGGTTCGCTGAGTTCAAAGGAGATCACGTTTGCCTCCACGCTGCTTCGGTCCGGGCGACTGGCGTCCATGGGCGTTCCTGTCCTTCCTGTCTTTCCTGTGTTCCTGTCTTTCCTGTGTTCCTGTCTTTCCTGTGTTCCTGTCTTTCCTGTGTTCCTGTCTGTCCGGTGTTCCTAGCTGCCGATGAAGATGCCGCTCTTCTTCCTGGCGAGGAGATAGAACACGATGCTGAGCGCCGAGAGGACAGCCACGTACACGGGGAAGATCCAGGACGCATTCATGGACTGGAGCCAGACCAGGAGATAGGAGGCCGTCCCGCCGAAGAGGGCCACGCCCAGGCCGTAGCCGAGGGCCGTTCCGGCGCCGCGGCAACCCTTCGGCATGAGGGAGCTGGTGACGACGTTGTACAGGGTCATGTTCAGGACCAGCACCACCGAGCCGCCGAGGAGCACGGCAGCGAAGCCGGCGATGCCGGGCTTGACGTACATCAGCATCAGGAAGACGGATGGGATGGCCAGCGCACGGGTGATCAGGAACCACTTGGACATCGATTTGCCATCGGCGACCTTGCTGATGATGAGGCTTCCGATGACCAGCACGACGCCGAGGACGGTGGTGAGGGCGAAGACAGCGGTCGCGTCCTCCTTGAAGCCGCTGCGGGCCGCCGTCGGAAGGCCGGTGTTCCAGGCGTAGTTGTAGGCCTGGGCCGCGCCGACGACGAAGGTAATGGCCAGCACGCTGAGCCAGTGCTTGCGCACCCCGCCCCAGACCGTCTTCGCCGAGTTGTTCGCCAGCTCTTCGGGCTTCATGGTTTCCGGAAGCGTCCGGCGCAGGTAGACCACGACGAAGCCGAAGGCTGCGCCGACGACGAACGGCACACGCCATCCCCAGTCGGCCATGACGGATCCGCCGAGCATCAGGCTGCAGAGGTAGCTGACCAGCGAGGCGAGCAGGATGCCGATGTTGACGTAGAAGGAGATGATGCCGGCGACGAAGCCCTCGCGCCCCTCGGGGACGAGTTCGACGGCGTGGGCGGTGGACAGCGGGGCCTCCACTCCGGTGGAGATACCCTGGACGATGCGGCAGACCAGCAGGATGACGCCGGCTGCGGGGCCGATCTGGTCGTAGGTCGGCGACACTGCGATGATCAGGGTGGTTACCGCCATCATCATGATGGACCAGAGCATCACCCGGCGCCGCCCGATCCTGTCGGCGAAGGTGCCGAGCAGGATTCCGCCCAGCGGGCGGAACGCGAAGCCGACGGCGAAGACGGCCAGGGCGCTCAGGGTCGCGGCAACAGGGTCCTGCGATGGGAAGAACTTGGGGCCGATGAAGGCCGACAGGAGGCCGAAGACCATCCAGTCGTACCACTCCAGCGTGTTGCCCAGACCGAGGCCGAGCAGCCCACGGCGGATTTCCGGAGAGAGCCGGGACTTCCGGCCGCTCTCCAGGTCAGTCTTGACGACAGTGTCAGTCATGATTTTCCTTCCCCCGCACCGTCGGGGTGCGTGAGGGTACGGATCGCCGGCGGGAGCCCCTCATGGGGTCACCGGCAATCGAAACTATCGTTTGGCTTGGTCCGCAGGCGGGACCGGTTCACCCCATGGGAGGTGAGTTAGCCCAGATAGCTACGCATGCCTCTTCGTAGCGCTTGAATGCAAACGGGCCATCCGGCTCGGCAACAGGGAACGTGTTCTTAGGAACGTGTCCCGGCTGACCGGCCAAAATCGGGTTCTAAGGATGGCTTGGCAGATGTCACTGCAGCTTTACTGCGGAAACGAACGCGTTCGCGGGCCGGCCGTGCCTTCCGCCAGAAGGCCGTCGAGCCCAGTCTTGTTCGTAGCGTCAATCCGAGTGTTGCAGCTCACATAACTATATTGAAGATCTTCACAGAGTCAATGCTTTGGGGAAGGTTCGGTCCCGCCGCTCGTTGGCACCCGGCAAAGCCGCAGGTCAGGCTGCAGTCGGTGGCCGTTAGTCAAGAATTTTACGAAAACCATTGATTCGGTAAAAATTTTCACTATAGTTATGCAGGTCAGCTCATCCAGAGAAAGACGGACCATGACCAACGAGAGCGTCCCGGGATCCTCCCCCAACGGCACAAGCGTCCTTCTTGCCACCGTAGGCAACAAGATCCGCAACATGCGCAAGGACAAGGGAATGACCCTGGCGAACCTTTCGGAAGTCACCGGCCTCAGCCCCGCGATCGTAAGCCAGATCGAACGGGGCCTGGCCAATCCGTCCTTCACCACCCTGGCACAGCTGGCCCACGGCCTGGACATCCCCGTAGGGAAGTTCTTCCTTGGACAGGAAGAAACCAGGTCGCCGGTGGTCCGCAAGGGCGAGCGGCGAAACCTCAAGGGCGTCACCAAGAAGTCCGTGGGCGAGGCGGTCTATGAACTGCTCACCCCCGACCTCAACGGCGCCCTGGAGGCCCAATGGATCGTGAGTCCGCCAGGCCACGACACCAGCGCCACCCCGTTCCGGCACAGCGGGGAGGAATTCGGCATCATCCTCTCCGGCCGGAAGGACATCTACCTGGACGGTGAGTGCTACACCCTCGAAGAAGGCGATTCCATCACCTTCTCGTCGGATACGCCTCACTGGTACAAAAACAGCTACGAAGAGGTATGCGTAGCGATCTGGGTTAACGCACCTCACGCGTGGTGATCAGCCGGCCCTAGCCGCCGTCGCCGTTCTCCATCTCCATCTCCGCTGACACCCAGGTGTCCGCCGGAAACCTCCTCTCCGCAGCCAGGTCCGCGACGGGCCGTGCTGCGTCATACCCTCTGCCGGGCGGAATCAGCGGTCAGCGTCGCCGCGCGCTCTTCTCGGCCAGCATCTCCTACTTCACCGTCTTCTACCTCACCGGCTGCCGATCCCACGGCCCTCCGGAAAAGTAAGGATCTTCATGAACTCGCCCACAGCCACGAGCTCCCTCGAACTGGCCACCACCACGCAGGACCTGACCGCTCCGGTCATCTCCCGCTCGGACGTCCTGGTGGTCGGCGGTGGCCCCGCCGGCGTGGCCGCCGCCGTCACCGCGGCCCGCTCCGGCGCCTCCGTCACCCTGCTGGAGCGCTACTCCTCCCTCGGCGGCCTCGCCTCCGGCGGCATGGTCCTGGTGCTTGATGACATGATCAACGGCCAGGAAATCACCGTCACCGGCATCGTCTCCGAGTACGTCGAGAGGCTGCAGAAGCTGGGCTTGGCGATCGTTCCGCCGGCCGATGACCGCAAGACCTCCGAGGAACTGTGGAACAAGTGGGGCCGCTACGGCACCTTCGACTTCCACTCCCACACCACCCCCAAGCCGGTCTGTTACGCGGCCGCGTTCGACCCCGACGGCTGGAAGCGCGTCTCCAACGACCTCGTCCGCGAAGCCGGCGTCAACCTGCGCCTGCACTCCTGGTTCTCCCGCCCCATCGTGGACAACGGCGTGATGAAGGGCGTCATCTGCGAGACCAAGTCCGGCCCGCAGGCGTTCCTGGCGGACATCGTCATCGACACCACCGGCGACATCGACGTCGCCTCCCGGGCCGGCGCCAGCCACGTCAAGGACAGCTACCTCACCACGCTCGTCTTCCGCCTCGGCAACGTCGACACCAACGCCGCAGAGGCCTTCGAACAGGCCAACCCGAAGGAAGCCCGCGCCATCAACCGCAAGATCAAACGCCTCCTCGGCGGCGCCTGGGAACTGTGGTGGCTCAAGACCCCCATCGACGGAGTCGTCTGGTGCAACGCGCCGCACATGACCGGCTACGACGGCGTGGACCCGGCGGACATGACCGCCGCCGAATTCGCCGCCCGCGACAAGATCACCGAGGCCGTGGACTACGTCCGCGCCAACCTGCCCGGTTTCGAGAACTGCTACATGCTCGACGTCGCGTCCCAGATGGGCGTCCGGCAGACCCGACTGCTGGAAGGCGAGTACGTCATGACCAAGGACGACGTCACCTCCCGCCGGCACTTCGCGGACACCGTGGCCCGCGGCCGCGACTACTACTACCCCTACCGCTCGCTGCTACCCAAGGAAGTGGACCAGCTGCTGGTCGCCGGCCGCCACTACTCCGCCACCCCCGAGGCGCAGAAGATGTCCCGCGAAATCCCGCCCTGCATGGCCATGGGGCAGGCCGTCGGCGTCGCCGCCGCAGTGGCCGTCCAGAACGGCACCCTCGTCCGCGACGTCTCCGCCCTGGACATCCAGCAGGGCATGCGCCGGCACGGCGCCGACCCGGGCGACGTCCCGTCGTCGAACGCCACGCTCGACATCGATGCGGTGGTGGGGGCATGAGCACCGTCATCGACGAACTGCTTTCAGGCACGACGGCGGCGCCGGCACCTGAACGTGAAGGTACCCCGCTGCCGCTCGACGGCATCAAGGTCGTCGACTTCACCCAGGTGTTCATGGGCCCGTCCTGCACCCAGCTCCTCGGCGACTACGGCGCGGACATCATCAAGGTCGAACGCCCGGGCGCCGGGGACATCTCCCGCAATTCCTTCCCGGACAAGGACGGCCAGGACAACCCGATCTTCCTGTCCATCAACCGCAACAAGCGCAGCGTTTCCGTGGACACCCGCACCGAGGACGGCAAGGCCGTGCTCCGCCGGCTGCTGGCCGACGCCGACGTGGTGGTCAGCAACTTCCGTTCCGGCGTGATGGAGCGGATGGGCTTCGGCTACGAGGAGCTCAAAGCGGAGAACCCGGCCATCATCTGGGCCTCCGGCACGGGCTTCGGACCCGAGGGCCCCTACTCGCACAAGGGCGGCCAGGACGCGATCGCCCAGGCGTACTCCGGTGTGATGTGGCGGCGCGAATCGGAGGACATGAAGCCCTCCATCTACCCCACCACGCTGTGCGACTACATCACGGGCATGCACCTCATGCAGGGCATCCTGCTGGCGCTGCGCACCAGGGACACCTCCGGCGTCGGGCAGAAGGTGGAGGTGACGATGTACGACTCCATGCTGCACCTGCAGATGCAGGAGGCGTGCATGCAGCTCAACCGCGGCTTCGAGGTCAACTGGGGCGCCATGCCGCTCAGCGGCGTCTTTGAGACCACCGACGGCGCCGTCTGCATGGTGGGCGGCTTCACCCCCGATCCGCTGCTGCGCATTTCCGAGGCCCTGGGCCTGGACGAGGACCTCACCCAGCGCCCCGAGTTCGCGAACCTGGAACAGCAGTTCAAGCACAAGCCCGCCCTGCAGGCCATCTTCCGCGAGCGCATCGCCACCAACACCACCGAGTACTGGACCGGCCGGCTGGAGGAGAAGGGACTGCTCAACGCCCCCGTGCACACCCTGGAACAGACCCTGGCCGACGCGCAGACGCAAGCCAACGGCATGATCGTCGAGGCCGAACACCCCGGCGTCGGCACCGTCAAAATGCTCAACGCGCCCATCCGGCTCTCCGCCACCCCGCCCACCATCCGCCGGGCGGCCCCGCGGCTGGGCGAGCACAACGTCGAGGTGCTGCTCGAAAACGGGTTCGACGCCGAGACCATCGAACGCCTGCAGCAGCTGGGAGTGCTCCGGTGACCGCGGTTTCTGACGCTGAGAAGACCACCGCAGTTCCGGACACGGTGGACGAGGTCACACTGACCGTCGAGAACCACGTCGCCACCGTGGTGATCGACCGCCAGCACGTCCTCAACGCCGTCGACGGCCGAGCCCAGGCCCGGCTCAACGAAATCTGGGACCAGCTGGAGGCGGATCCCGGTGTCCGCGCCGTGGTCATCACCGGCGCCGGCACCCGCGCGTTCTGCGTGGGGGCGGACATGTCCGCCGCCGCCGTGGACAAGACCGGCCTCGAATACTGGGCCGGCCTGGACCCGAACGGCTTCGGCGGGCTGAGCCTGCGCACCACGCTGGACGTGCCGGTGATCGCACGGGTCAACGGTTACGCGCTGGGCGGGGGCATGGAGATCGTGCTCGGCGCCGACATCGTGGTCGCAGCTGACACGGCCCGCTTCGGGCTGACGGAACCGCGCGTCGGGCGTCTGGCGCTCGACGGCGGGATCCACCAGCTGGTGCGCCGGATCCCGTACACCCAGGCGATGGGCATGCTCCTCACCGGGCGGAAGGCCGAGGCCGCGGAAATGCAGTCCATGGGCCTGGTCAACGAGGTGGTGCCGGCGGAGGAGCTCGACGCCGCGGTGCAGCGCTGGCTCGACCAGATCCTCGCCTGCGCCCCCACCTCCGTCCGGGCAGTCAAGCAGATGGTCACCCGGACCGCGCACCTGACCGCCGCCGAGGCCCGCGGGCTCCGGCTCCCGGCCCTGATGGCGGCGCTGGACAGCGCGGACTCCGCCGAGGGCCTCCGCGCCTTCCAGGAAAAACGCCCGCCCGTCTGGCCCGGACATTAGAGAGGCAGCCGCTAGCGGTCCCGCCCCGCTGGCGGCCACCGCCTCAGCCCGGCAACCAGCCACCCGAAGCAACACGAGCTTTAAACAAAAAGCACATCAAGAGCTTTAAGGAGAAACCTATGCGGGAGTCACTGACACCCGGCGTGTGGGGCGTCGTCGCCACACCGTTCCAGGGCAGCACCCTGGACGTCGATACAGACAGCCTGGCCGGACTCGCGGGGTACTACGAGTCGATCGGCGCCACCGGACTGACCGTCCTGGGCGTGTTCGGCGAGGCCGCAGCCCTGACACCAGCCGAGCGCGGCCTGGTCCTCGAGGTGGTCATGGAGGAAACCCGCCTGCCTCTCGTGGCGGGAGTGACGTCGCTCTACACCGGCACGGCCGTCGAGGAAGTCCGCGCCATCCAGGCCGCCACCGGGGACCGGCTCGCGGCCGTCATGGTGCAGGCCAACTCCGCCAACCCCGGCGTGGTCACCGCACACCTGAACGCCATCCACCAGTCGACCGGCGCGAACGTCGTGCTGCAGGACTACCCCCTGGCCAGCGGCGTCAGCATCAGCACCGAGGCACTCATCTCGGTGGTCCGGGCCTGCGGCTTTGTCACCGCGGTCAAGGCCGAGGCCCCTCCCACGTCCGTGGCGATCGGACAGCTGACTGCGGCCCTCGACGTCTCCGTGTTCGGCGGACTGGGCGGCCAGGGGCTGCTGGACGAGCTTATGGCCGGCGCCGCCGGGGCGATGACAGGGTTCTCCTACCCGGAGGCACTCATCGCCTGCGTGCGGGCCTGGCAGCGGGACGGTTACGAGGCCGCCCGCGACGCGCTGGTGCCGTACCTGCCGCTGATCAACTTTGAACAGCAGGCAAAGATTGCCCTGGCGATCCGCAAGGAATGCCTGTACCAGCGCGGCCTGATCGCCGACGCCGGAGTCCGGGCACCCGGGGCGGCCTTCCCGGAGGTTCTTAGGACCGGGCTGCGCACCCACCTGGCCGAGGCGGCCGCGGCTCTTGGCCCCCATCCGGCCGCCGCCCGTGTGACGGCGGGGAGGTACTGATGGATCTCGGAATCAGCGGCAAGACCGCGCTGGTGGCCGCGTCGACCGGCGGGCTGGGCCTCGCCGTCGCCAAGGCCTTGGCGGCCGAAGGCGCCCGGGTGGCCATCACGGGCCGGCGCCGCGAGCGCGCCGAGGAGATCGCGGCCGGGCTGCAGGCGGAGGGGTACAGCGCCGTCGCCGTCGAGGCCGATCTCAGCACCGGCGACGGCGTGGCCGCCGCCGTCGAACGCACCGTCGACGTCCTCGGCCCCATCGACATCCTCGTGCTCAACGGCCCGGGACCCAAGCCCGGCGCGGCCTCCGCACTTGGCGCCGACGACATTGCCGCCGCCTTCGAGCAACTGGTCAAGCCGCACCACGCCCTGGTTTCGCACGTCCTGCCGGGCATGCGGGAACGGCGCTGGGGCCGGATCCTGGCCGTGGGCTCCAGCGGCGTCGTGGCGCCGCTGCCCAACCTGGCCGTATCCAACACCGGCCGGGCCGCGCTGGCCGGGTACCTCAAGACCCTCGCCGCGGAGGTCGCCCTGGACGCCGTCACGGTCAACATGCTCCTGCCCGGGCGCATCGCCACAGACCGCGTGGCCGAACTGGACCAGGCCGCCGCCAAGCGCCGCGGCACCACCCCGGAGGAAATCCAGCTCGAATCCCGCAAAACCATCCCGGCCCGCCGTTACGGCGAACCCGAGGAATTCGGCGCCGCCGCGGCGTTCCTCTGCAGCGCCCCGGCGTCGTACATCACCGGCGTGGCCCTGCGCTGCGACGGCGGCCTGATCCGCGGGCTGTAACCGCCAGAGTCCCCCTCCCGCACACCTCTTCCCTCTGCCGACTCCTCCGAAGGAACACCATGACGTCCACCATCACAGACCCCGCCACCAACTCCGCGGAGCGGGACCTCATCACCGCCCGGCACCTCATCAACGGCGAATGGCTCGGCGAGGCCGACACTGAACGCCTGAACCCCGCCCGCCCCGGCGAAGTCGCTGCCCTCTCCCCCAGCGGCACGGCCGAGGACGCCGACGCCGCCATCACCGCCGCCACCGCCGCCCAGCCGGCCTGGGCCGCAATGCCCGGCCCCGCCCGCGGCGCCATCCTTCTGGCCGCCGGCGACCTCCTGCTCGAACGCCAGGCCACCATCGCCGGGGACCTGGTCCGCGAGGAAGGCAAGACCCTGGCCGAGGCCAACGGCGAGGTCAAACGCGCCTCCGACGTACTGCGCTTCTTCGGCTCGCTCGGCTGGGCCGCCACCGGCGAAGTGCTGCCCAGCGGACTGCCGGACACCACCATCACCACCCGGCGCGAGCCGCTCGGCGTCGTCGGGCTCATCACGCCGTGGAACTTCCCCCTCGCCATCCCGGCTTGGAAGACCGCCCCGGCCCTGATCAGCGGCAACACCGTGGTCATCAAGCCGGCCGAGCTCACCCCGCTCTCCGCCACCCACCTGGCCCGCGCCCTGCAGGATGCCGGCCTGCCGGCCGGGGTGTTGAACGTGGTCCACGGCAAGGGCCGCGTGGTGGGCGACGCCCTGGCCCGCGACCCCCGCATCGCCGGGCTTTCCTTCACCGGTTCCACCAAGGTGGGCCTGGGGCTGCAGGAGATCCTGAACGCCCGCCGCGCCCGGGTGCAGCTGGAAATGGGCGGCAAAAACGGGGTGCTGGTCCTAGACGACGCCGATCCCCGCAAGGCCGCCAAGGTGGTTGCCGGTGGCGCGTTCGGCCTCACCGGCCAGGCCTGCACCGCAACATCCCGCGTCTACGTCACCCCGGGCATCCGCGAGGATTTCCTGGCGGCACTCGTCGAGGAAGCCGCCGCGTACAAGCCCGGCGACGGCCTGGACGCAGGGACGCCGATGGGCGCCGTCGTGAGCCGCCAGCAGTTCGAACAAAACCAGGCGGCGGTGCGCACCGCCGTCGATCGCGGCGCCACGCTGCTGCACGGCGAGTACGACGGCGGCACGGACGCCGGCTTCCGCTTCCCGGCCGCCGTCCTCACCGACCTGCCTTTCGACGACGCCGCAGTGACAGAAGAGATCTTCGGCCCTGTCGTCGCCGTCCTTGAGGTCCCGGACTACGAGGCAGGACTGGCCGCGATCAACGATTCCCGCTACGGCCTCACCGCCGGAATCTGCACCGATTCCCTGGCGTTGGCGACGGACTTCGCCGCCCGCGCCCAGGCCGGCGTGATCAAGGTCAACCGGCCCACGGCCGGACTGGACCTGAATGTCCCGTTCGGCGGCGTCAAGGACTCCTCCACCAACACGTTCCGCGAGCAGGGGAAGTCGGCCCTGGACTTCTTCACGTGGGGCAAGACCGTCTACACGGGTGTGTAACCTACCGTGACCTACGTAATCGCGCAGCCCTGCGTGGATGTCAAGGACAAGGCGTGCATCGACGAGTGCCCGGTGGACTGCATCTATGAGGGGGAACGTTCGCTCTACATCCACCCGGCCGAGTGCGTGGACTGCGGCGCCTGCGATCCCGTCTGCCCGGTCGAGGCCATCTACTACTCGGACGACGTCCCGGACGAGTGGACTGACTACGTGCGCGCCAATGTGGAGTTCTTCGAGGAGCTGGGTTCGCCGCAGGGCGCCTCGGCCCTGGGGAACCTGCACCGCGACCACCCCATAGTAGTGGGAGCGCCGGCCGCCGTTGCCGTCTGATCACACTCCTTTGGCCCTTGACGGCGGGTGGCCAGCTGAGGACTATCTCAAGGGTCAGGACTGTGCGCGGCCAGAAGGAGGGGTTGGCCGGGAGCATCCTGCTCCCCGACTGCTTACCCGAGCTGCAAGAAGGAACCGCCATGTCGGTGGCCTGGAACCGCGCCTCAACCCTCCGGCTCACGGCAGCAATAGCCGCCGTCGCGCTCACTGCGGCCTTGGGCGGATGCAGTCCCGGGCCGCAACCGCCAGCCCAACCGCCGTCGTCCGAGCCCGGTTACCGGGCCCAGCTGGAAGAGTTCAGCAGGCGAATGCTCGACGACGGCGCCCCTGCGGTGCTCATCCAGGTCCGGGTCGGCGGAGACGAATGGTCCTCAGCGAAGGGGGTGCGCAACTTGGAAAGCCGTTCCGGCGCCGGCATCACGGACCCGGTCCATATCGGGGGCATCACCAAGTCGATGGTGGCGGTGTCGGTGCTCAAACTCGTGGAGGAAGGCCGGCTCCAACTGGAGGCGCCGGTCAGCACATACCTGCCGGAGTTCGACCGGGTCATGCACCCGCCCGGACCTGTCACGGTCCGCCAGCTGCTGCAGCACCGCTCCGGCATGCCCTCGGTGAACGGGCCGTTGTTCGATCCCGCCACCGTGCGGCAGGCCCTGACCACCAAGGTGAGCCTTGCGGAGCTGCTGGCCATGGCGGGCCGGATATCCTGGCAGGCGAAGCTGGCCCAGGGCTTTGCGTACTCCAACTCGAACTACATTGCACTGGCCCTGATAGTCGAACGCCTGCGCGGCCGGCCGATCGGCGAGGTGATCCGCACCGACATCATTGAGCCGCTCGGATTGAGCAGGACCTTAATGACGGCAGCCGGACCTCCGCCGTCGGATATGGTCCACGGGTACATCACCTTGGACAGCAAACGGCTCGACGTCAGTTACCCGGCGGCCCAAATCGACAACGCTGCCGTCGGCATGGTGTCCTCAGTGGCGGACGTGAATGCTTTCTACCGTGGCTTACTGCAGAACCGGCTGCTCAAGCCTGACACGATCACCCAGATGGAAAGCCCGCTCTACGCCAGGTACGCGCTCGGCGTCGTCCGCTGGAACGACCTCTGCACCAACGACTTCTACTACGGCCATCCCGGCGAGGTGCCCGGCTATGGGACCATCTCGATGTCCAGCGCGGACGGCAGCCGGCAGCTCACGATCGCCGTGGCTTACCCGCCGGAACCGCTGGAGGTCCAGACCACGCGCATCCTGCTGGCGATGCAAGCCATTGCGGAGAACACCCTGAATGCCACCTGCCCTGCCGGGTCGACACAGCTGGTGCAGGCTGCAGACCGTGCGGGCTGAAAGAGCGCAAGGCTAGAGGCGCACTTGGGAGTACGGCAGGCTTGGGAGGTTGCCGGCCGTCCAGGGCCGTTCCGCGGGCTCGAGCGGGATCCGCCCGTGCCCGTCCCGCCAGATGAGGACAAACGTGCCGGCGATCGCCAGCAGTGAGACTGCGGCGAAGAAGAGCAGGAAGACGACGATGGGGTCGATGAATCCAAGCATTTCCCGAACACCTCTAGCTCCAATTTTACCGCCGTTCCCGCCTCCTGGCCCGGGAAATCGGGGGCCGGCACCGCCCGCAACGCAGGCGCGGCCTGGGGCGGCTGAAGACCTGTTTATCGAGCGGAGTTAGTTTTGATGTTGCCGGCTTTGCCTCATTGAGATCACTTCCCACTCCTGGTCACCCATCGGGGTACGCCTGACCACCTCGGACCCCCGGAAGCCGAGTGACTCGTAGAGGCTTCGGGCTGCGCTGTTGTGGGCAATCACGCCCAGAGTCAGTTCGGTTACGGTCGTGGTCCCGTAGGCCGTGGCCTTCAACAGTTCCATCAGCTTCCGCCCCAATCCTTCGCCCCGGCGGCCGGGATCGACGATGACGGAGCCCAGGCGACACGTCCGCCCTTCATCGTCAAGCAGCAGGGTGCCGTGCCCGACAATCGCTCCGGTGGTTTCATCGATCCCAGTCCAGTACTGGCGCTTCGCATTGACCAGGTACCTCTCCAGCTGGACTCGGTTTAGCGGCCAGGAGAACGTAGGTCCGGTCCACAGCACCATGGCTTCCTCGTCGGGAATCCAGCTCAGGAATATGTCCAGATCGGCATCTGACGTGGGCCTTAGCAACATTTCTGCATTCTATGCACAACACCCTCCTCACTGATGGCCCCACGGACCCCGCCGCACCTTCAAAGCTGGGACCCCCGAAGGGGACAATGGGCATATGGCAGCGATCATCCTCGTCTGGAATCCCGATGAATGGAACAGTTGGACCTACCCGGCCGTGGTGGAAGAGATCGCCGAAACGGGCCGGTTCCTGGCCAGCTGGAACGTGGGCAGCCACACGGAGATTGCCTCCGGGGCGGAGGCCTGGCTCGTGCTCCAGGGCCGCCACGGGCGCGGACTGATCGGCCATGGCGTGATCGTCTCGGATCGACCGGCGCCCCGGTGGCCCGTACCAAGCCCACAAACGACGGCGGCCCAGGACGCCGGGAGCCCGGTCCCGCCGGATTCCCCGCTCTACGTCCGCGTCGAGTTCGATGCCCTCCTGCGGACCGGGGATCAGATCCCGCCCGCCGTCCTGGCGGAGGCCGTGCCCGGCATCGGCTGGGAGGCTCTGCGCGGCTCCGGGCTGGCAATCGACCCGGCCGACGAAGCGCTCCTGCGCGGGCTCTGGAGCGAATTCGGCCCGCAGCCGGCCGACTCCACCCAGCCTGTTCCCGGCACCGTCCCGGCGGCAGAGGTCAGCCGGGTGGAGGTGAACCGCTACGAGCACAGTCCGGACGCGCGGCGGATCTGCATCGCCCATCACGGGACCAGCTGTGCCGTGTGCGGGTTCTCGTTTGAAATTGCCTACGGGGACCTCGGCAGGGACTTCATCGCGGTCCATCATCTGGTCCCGGTGTCACAGCGGGACAGCAACTACGAGCTCGATCCCGTCACGGACCTGGTGCCGCTGTGCGCCAACTGCCACGCCATGGCGCACCACGCGGTAGGGACGCCGCGCAGCGTCGCCGAGCTGCGCCGGATCATGGCCGCCGCAGGATTCCTGGCCGGACAGCAGGTCACGCAGGATGAGCTTCAGGCCCAGCAGGACGCTCGGCGGATCCTGGAACAGAAATAAGACGAGCGCAGCAGTCAAAGGGCCGGCTGGATGAGTAAATCCCTCAGCATTAGCCAAGCTTCTGCCCAGTATCAGCGGTTCCGGTTGGGCGGCCCCGCGCCCCCGCCTTAGGCTAACGGCAGCCGGCACGCCGGACCGCCGCCCGCACTGCCCGGGCCACACACAAACTGGAGCACTACGCATGTCGATTGCAAAGAAGCTGGGCGCTGTCGTCCTGACCGCCGCCGTCCTCACCGGAGCCGGCGCCGGCGTCGCCAACGCGGCCCCGGCCAAGGCCGCACACTCGGTCTCCGCGAAGGTGTCCGCCAAGGCCGCCGAGGCGAAGGCGAAGGCGGAGCTGAAGAAGCAGGCGGCCGCCGCGAAGCTTGCCGCGGTGAAGGCCAAGGTTGCCGCCCAGAAGGCGGCCGCCGAGGCGAAGAAGGCCGCTGCCGTAGCCGAAGCCGCGCAGAAGCGCGCCGCCCAGGAAGCCAAGAAGGTCGCCAAGACGGCCACCCAGGCCCAGAAGCGCGAAGCCCAGGCCGCGAAGGTAGCAGCCGCAAAGGCAGCTGCTGCCGCGAAGGCGGCGGAAGAAGCAGCCGCCGAAGCTGCGGAGGCCGCCGCCGAGGCCGAAACGGAGGCTGCGGAAAAGGCCGCGGACGCCGAAACCCCCGCCCAAGCTCCGGCCGCTTAGACCGGCCGCCCCCCGCGGAGGATTCCGCGAACGTCTGATTTTCACAGCACTGACAACACCCCCGCTCCGCAGCACCGGCGGCCTCCCGGCGCCGGCAGGGAGGGGGTGTTGTCGTGTCTCGAGAGTTTGGTGCGCCGGCCTCCCGGGCCCCGGCGGTCACCTAAAAGTCCGTACACATCGACGGGGGCCGAACCGCTAGGGGCCTTGGGCACCGGCGCGGTCCCGGCATCGGCTAATTGCTGGACTTCCAAGCATGTAGGACCCCAGACTGTGTACAACGGTTGCCTGGTGGTGTTCCAATTCCCGCCGCCAGACCGGCCGGGTACCGCCAGCAGCATCGTTTGGGGCTTTGCTTAATACCTTTTCCACCGCCGTGAAAGGACTGGTTAATGCCGGACTTGTCAGCTTTCTACCCGCTCATCTCGATCATCCTGGGGGCCGCCGCCGTCGTCGGCGTCATCTGGGTGGCAACGAAGCTGATGTGGAAGGTGGCTGAACCGAACGAGGCCTTGATCATCTCCGGGCTGACCCGAGGCACGCTGGAGACCCGGGAGGGAATGGACTTCAAGATCGTCACTGGCAAAGGAGCGCTGGTGCTGCCCGGCCTCCAGACCGTACGGCCGCTGTCCCTGACGCTAAACGAAACCGAGCTCAAGGTCTCCTGCGTGACCTCCCAGGGCATCCAGGTGATCGTCGAGGGCGTGGTCATCTACAAGATCGGGGACGCCCCGCCCTTCATTGCCAACGCAGCGCGGCGGTTCCTGGGCCAGCAGCCCAAGATGGAAAGCCAGGTGTACAACGTCTTCGAGGGCCACCTTCGTTCGATCATTGGCAGCATGACGGTCGAGGAAATCATCCGCGAGCGCGACAAGCTGGCCTCCCAGGTCCGCAGCGCCAGCGGCGTCGAGATGGAGAAGCTGGGACTGGTGGTCGACTCGCTGCAGATCAAGGACCTCCAGGACCCCACGGGCTACATCCAGAACATCGCCAAGCCGCACATTGCCATGGTCAAGATGGAGGCCCGAATCGCCGAAGCCACCCGCAACCGGGAGGCGGCCGAAAAGGAAGCCGAGGCCGAGGCCCTGATCGCCGACGCCCGGAGCGTGTCCGCGATCCGGCAGTCGGTGGCGCAGGCCAATGCGGAACGGGCCAAGGCGAACGCGGCCCAGGCGGGGCCGCTGGCCGAAGCGTCAGCCCGTCAGCAGGTGGTGGTCCAAGAAACCGAAGTGGCCAAGCTAGAGGCCGACCGCGAGGAACAGAAGCTCCAGACCACCGTCCGCAAGCCCGCCGACGCCCGGGCCTATGCCAAGCGCACCGATGCCGAGGGCCAGAAGTCCGCGGACATCAGCGCCGCAGAGGCGTTGGCCCGGCGCACCGAACTCGAGGCCCAGGCCAACGCGCGGCGGACCGAGGTGCAGGCCCAGGCCAACGCGACGGCGGCCGCGGCGGCCGCGGGGGCCACCCGGCTCACCGGCGAAGCAGAGGCTGCCGCCACCAAGGCCCGCGGCGATGCTGCCGCCTCCGCCATCAAGGCCAAAGCGCTGGCCGAGGCGGAAGGCATCGCGGCCCGTGCCGAAGCGCTCGCAACCAACCAGGACGCCGTCATTTCCCAGCAGCTCGCCGAGAACATGCCGGCTATCGTGGCGGCGGCGGCCGAGCCGTTCGGGCATGTGGGTCAGATGACCGTCCTGAACGGCGGGGAAGGCGTCAACCAGATGATAGGCGGGATTTTGGCACAGGTGGGCGACTACCTTCCGGCGCTCTCTACGGCGCTGAAGGACGGCCGCGCCGGCAAACGGGATGCGAAGGCACCGGAGGCGTAGGACGGCCATGCGTCCGGAAAGCCCGGGGATACCGATGGACTGGGGGTTTCATGCATAGGGACTTTGATGCACAGGGATGTTGACCGGAGCCTGACCGGCAAGATTGGCCGCGTCACCGGACGGATCGGTCCGGGCACAATCGGCGAGGTCATGCTGCCCGTCCGCGGCGGAACCAGTGCGTTCCACGCCCACCCGTTCGACAAGAGCAGTGTCTTCGCCGTGGGGGAACAGGTCCTGGTCATTTATTATGAACCGCCCCAAACCGTCTTTGTGGACGAACTACCGGACGTACTGAAGGAGGGGTAGCTGCCTCTGGACGCTAGGAAGGGACGGGCGTATTCTGAAGTCCCGTAGCCTCTGAAGGGATTTCAGTTGGAAGGCAATATGCGCGCGCGTAGCGGTCCGGCTGCAAAGCCACCGAAAAATCTCGGCCCGGTCGGGAACTGGCCCGATCCGCTGTAGGCCGCGCGTTTCGCCCCGCCGCTCATCCATCCTGACTCCGGTTCGGTGCTGACCGCGCCCACCTGTTAACTCACTCTTCCCCTCCCGGCCACGTCCGCTCCCCCGCGCCGCAAGCCGCCGCCCGCACCGTGGAGGAGTGAGGATCGCAATCGTCGCCGAATCATTCCTTCCGCTCATGAACGGGGTCACCCACTCCATCCTGCGCGTGCTGGAGCACCTGCAGGAGCGCGGGGATGAGGTGATCGTGATTGCGCCCTCAACCCAGGACACCGACGTCCCGGACGAGGTCTCAGGCGCGAACATTCACCGGCTCCCCTCGGTCCCGCTGGCCGGCTACGCGAATGTACGGGTGGCGTTGGGCGGTGTGTATCGGGTCAAGCGAATCCTTGCCGATTACGCGCCCGACGTCGTCCACCTCGCATCCCCTTTCGTGCTCGGCTGGCGGGCGGCGCAGGCAGCCCACCAGCTCGGCATCCCCACCGTTGCCATCTACCAGACCGAGGTCCCCGGTTACGCCGCGCGCTACGGCGTCCCCTTCTTGGAGAACTGGGCCTGGAACAGGGTGGAACAGATCCATCTGCTGGCCTCCCGCACCCTGGTTCCCTCAACCTTCGCGCTCAACCAGCTCCGCGGCCGCGGGATTCCGCGCGTGGACATGTGGCGGCGCGGGGTGGACACCCAGCGGTTCAACCCGGAGAAGCGCGACGCCGGCTGGCGGGCTTCCGTGGCTCCTGGCGGGGAGCGGCTGATCGGTTATGTGGGCCGGCTGGCGGCCGAGAAGCAGGTGGAGGATCTGGCGGTGCTGGCCGATATTCCCGGGACGCGGCTGGTGATCGTCGGCGACGGGCCCCAGCGAAAAGCCCTGGAAGCTGCCCTGCCGGGGGCAGTTTTCACCGGATTCCTCGGCGGCGCCGACCTCGCCCGGGCCGTGGCGTCCTTCGATATCTTCGTGCACCCTGGCGAATTCGAGACCTTTTGCCAGACCATCCAGGAGGCCATGGCGTCGGGCGTGCCAGTGGTGGCCACGGGCCGGGGCGGGCCCTTGGACCTCGTGGAGAATTCGCGGACCGGCTGGCTGTATGAGCCTGGCGACCTTGCCGCACTACGGGCCCGCGTGGTCGATCTGATGGGCGACGACGCCAAGCGGCGCGCCTTCGCGGCGGCAGCCAAGGCCTCGGTCCAGGGCAGGACGTGGTGCGCGCTCGGGGCCGAACTCGTCGCCCACTACCAGTCCGTGACCGGGGAACCTGAGCCCGCGCCCACCCCCTCCCCCGGCGTTGCCCTATCGCTGAGGGCTGCCAAACCGGGGTTCTAAGCACCATAAGTGATGAGGGCAACCGAGAGGTTGGACCCGACCCGCCGTTGTGACATCGACGGGCCTTCGGGACGCCTATGATTTCCCGGTGGGAGGTTCTAAGTGACTGGTTGGTCTCGGATATACACGGCGGGCGGCGCGTGATTGCGCCGTCGTCCCCGGAGGGGGCACTCGGCGCTGCACCGGGCGCCGCCCCCGGCTACAGCGAACTGGTGGAATCCAGCCCCGACGCCCTGCTGGTGGTGGCCGAAGACGGCACCATCAGGATGGTCAATGCCGCCGCCGAGCGCATGTTCGGGTACCGCCGGGACGAGCTCGTGGGCTCAGACCACCGTCTGCTGCTGGCGGAGGGATTCCAGAACGCGCTCCAGGGGTTGTTCTTCAACCTCCGCCGCGAGGCCGCCCAGCCACCGGCGCACACACCGGTCGCTCTCGACGGCGACGCCGCCGCCGCCGGGGCGGACACGGCTCCCGTGGAGGCCTACGGGCGGCGTCGGGACGGCACGGAATTCCAGGCCGAAGTGGCCGGCGCCCTCCTCGTCACGGATGGAGGCCCCGGTGAAAATACCAGTCAAGGCACCGGCGAAGGCACCGCCAGCATGATCGCCGCCATCCGGGACACCTCGCACCGGCCTGCGACCGACGACGGCCTCCGCGCCGCCATGTCGCTGCTGAGCGCGACGCTTGAATCCACGGCGGACGGCATCCTGGTGGTCAGCAGCGACGGCGAGATCGCCGGCGTCAACAACCAGTTCGTCTCCATGTGGGGCATCCCGCGGGAGTTGCTGGCCCGTCGGGACGACGCGGCCATCATGGCCTTCGTCCTGGACCAGCTGCAGGATCCCGCCCGGTTCGCCGAAAAGGTCGAGGCCCTCTACGCCGACCCCGGAGCCGAAAGCCGCGACGCGCTGCACTTCCGCGACGGCCGGACCTTTGAACGCTACTCCCGTCCGCAGAAAGTGGCGGACGAGGTGGTCGGACGGGTGTGGAGCTTCAGGGATGTAACCGCGGCGAAGGTGGCCCAGGACCGGATTTCGAGGGCCATGGCGGACCTCGCCGAGCAGTCCGCCCAGCTCAAGGCGCTGGCATTCCAGGACAGCTTGACCGGCCTGTCCAACCGCCAGATGTTCAGCGACCGCCTCGCCGGCGCCCTCGCGGACCCGGGCGGCACCGACCCGGCCAGCACCGCCGTCGACGTCCTGCTCCTGGACCTGGACGACTTCAAGGAGGTCAACGACATCCTTGGCCACCACGCCGGCGACCAGATGCTGATGGAGGTCGGCCGGCGGCTGCGCACGTGCGTCCGTCCATGCGACGTCGTGGCCCGGCTGGGCGGGGACGAGTTCGTGGTGCTTCTGATCGGCTCGCTGGATGCCGACGCCGTCGCCGCCCGGATTGTCGACTCGCTGCGGGTCCCGGTGTGGATCGACGGCACCATGCTCCGGCCCAGCCTCAGCCTGGGACTCGCGTCGATCTGCGAGGACGCCGTGGACGCCTCCGAGCTCCTGCGCCGGGCCGACGTCGCGATGTATGCCGCCAAGGCCGCCGGCAAGAACCGGTACATGCGCTTCCGTCCCGAGATGATGGAGGCCCTCGTGGACCGCAACAATCTGGAGGCCGGGCTGCGGCTGGCCGTGGACAACGGGCAGATCGCCGTCCACTACCAGCCGATCGTGTCCACGTCGCTCGGGAAGGTGATTAAGGTCGAGGCCCTGGCCCGCTGGATCCGCGACGGCGTGCTGGTGCCGCCCAAACAGTTCATTCCGGCTGCCGAACGCAGCGGCCTCATTGTCGAGATCGGCACCGAGGTCCTCCTGCGCGGCTGCACCGAACTCAAGGACTGGCTGCAGGAGGACTCCTCGCGGTCCCTGGCCGTGAACGTCTCCGGCGTCCAGCTCCAGCACGGGGACTTCGCCGAGCTGGTCCTGGCGGTGACGGAATCCTGCGGCGTGGACCCGCGGCAGCTGGTCCTGGAGGTCACGGAGAGTGTGTTCTTCGAGGACGACTGCCACGTGATCACGCAGCTCGTCAGCCTGCGCGCGGCCGGCGTCCGGGTGGCGCTCGACGACTTCGGCACCGGATACTCGTCCCTCGGACGCCTTCAGGACCTGCCGGTGGACACTCTGAAAATCGACCAGTCGTTCGTGGCGATGATCAGCACCGGCACGGAACAGCTGCCCATCCTGAGTGCCATGATCGACATGGCCCACGGGCTGGGGCTGACCGTCACCGCCGAAGGCGTAGAAACTGCGGCCCAGGCCGGCCACCTGATGGACCGGGGCTGCGATGCGCTGCAGGGTTTCCTGTTTTCCCGGCCCCAGCCGGAGGCTGCGCTGGCGCCGGCGCTGGATAAGGCGGCCCGGGCCATCGGCGCCATGCGGGGCGATCGGGTGCCCGGCAGCCGGTGACTGAAGAAAGTTCGGGGCCGATGTGCTGGACACGGGCCCTGAGCACCCTATGATTCAGGAAACGCATTGCCGCGGCGTGTCGCCCGGCACTGCCGCACTGTCAACATTCCGTCGCTCTGGGGGCCGCAATCGTCGTGGGAACTGGGATTGGTGAGGCCCTGCTGGAACAGGGTCCTGATGCGTTTCTGCTGCTGACCTCGGACGGAACCATCGCCTTTGTGAATTCAGCCACGGAACGGCTATTCGGCTATCCCCGGGACGAGCTGCTGGGCGTGCAGCACACCGTCCTTCTGTCGGAGGGGGAACGCGGGGGCTTCCTGCGGGTCTTCGGCCGGCTGGGCCGCAACAGCCAGGCGGGCAGCCGGCCGTTCCCCGCCGTCGGACGGCGCCGCGACGGTTCGGAAGCAGCCGTCGAGATCACGTGCTCGCTTGTGACGCTCGACGCCGGCACGGCCATGGCGGTAGCCGTCCGCGACGCGGGGCACCGGAATGACTCGGACTCGGGGCGGCGGCTGGCGCTGTCGCTTCTGGACGCCACGTTGGAGACGACGTCGGACGGGATCGTCGTGGTCTCCACCGAGGGGCACATCACGGGGATCAACGACCGGTTCCTGAAGCTGTGGTGCATGCCGCCGGAGCTGATCGCTTCGGAGGATCCCAGCGCATTGGCCCGGTTCATCGCGGAGCAGCTGGCCGACCCGGATTACTTCCTGCAGAAGGTTTCGGCACTGTACTCGGACACGGAACTGCAGAGCCACGACGTCCTGGAGTTCACCGACGGCCGCACCGTGGAACTCTTCTCGCGGCCGCAGAAGGTGGCAGATACGACCGTGGGGCGGATCTGGAACTTCCGCGATACCACTTCCCGCCGCCGCGCGCAGGACCAGGCCCGCCGCGCCATGGAGGAACTGGCCGAGCAGGCGGACAAGCTCAAGGAACTGGCCTTCCAGGACCCGCTTACCGGGCTGGCCAACCGAATGCTGTTCAATGAGCGGGCTGCCGCGGCGCTCCTCACGCCGGAGCCCGTGCACGTGCTGCTGCTGGACCTGGACGACTTCAAGGAAATTAACGATGTGCTGGGCCACCACGCCGGTGACCAGATGCTGGTCGAGGTCTCCCGCCGGTTGCAGAACTGCGTGGGCCCGCACGGCACCGTCGCCCGGCTGGGCGGGGACGAGTTCGTGATCCTGCTGGTCGGCTGCCGGGACGCCGACGCCGTGGCCCAGCGGGTGGTTAGCACCCTGAACGCCCCGGTCTCCATCGAGGGGACACACATGCGCCCCGGCCTGAGCCTCGGCGTGGCATCACGTGACCCCGGAACGCAGACCTCTTCCGAGCTGCTGCGGCGGGCGGACTTGGCCATGTATGCGGCCAAGGAAGCCGGCAAGAACTGCTATGTGCACTTCCGGCCCGAGATGCTGGCCGCGCTGCTGGAACGCACCCAGCTCACGGCCGGGCTGCGGCGGGCGGTGGAGCTGGGGCAGATCGCGGTCCACTTCCAGCCCGTCATCTCCAGCGACCGGCTCGACGTCGTGCAGTTCGAGGCCCTTGCCCGCTGGGAATGGGAAGGCACCGTGGTCGCGCCGGATGATTTCATCCAGACCGCCGAGCGCAGCGGCCTGATCCGGGACATCGGGACCGAGGTGCTGAGGCGCAGCTGCACCGAGCTCGCGCCCTGGCTCTCCGAGGATCCGTTCCGGAGCGTGGCCGTCAACGTTTCCGGCGTCCAGCTGCAGCACCAGGACTTCGCCGAGCGCGTCCTGGACATTGCCGCCTGGAGCGGCGTTGACCCGCGCCAGCTGGTGCTCGAAGTGACCGAGAGCGTCTTCTTCGATGCCCACTCCCACGTCATCGGTCAGCTCGAAACCCTGCGCCAGGCCGGCGTCCGGGTGGCGCTGGACGATTTCGGGACGGGCTATTCCTCGTTGGGCCGGCTGCAGGATCTGCCCGTGGACGTGGTGAAAATCGACAAGTCCTTTGTGTCCATGCTGCACACCGGCCTCGAAAAGCTGCCCATCCTCACCTCAATCATCCACATGGCCCGCAGCCTGGGACTGAAGGTCACGGCCGAGGGGGTCGAGACACCGGCGCAGGCCCGCTACCTCATGGACCACGGCTGCGATACCCTGCAGGGCTTCCTGTTCTCCCGTCCGGAACCCGCGGCCGACCGGCAGCAGACCGTCCTCAGGTCGGTGGCAGCCATCGCGGAGCTGGAGGGCGTCCCGCTGCCCGGATAACACCCGTGTCCGGGCGCCTCGCAAGATTTCCATAGGGTTCCTCGGCACTATTGGGCCTATTGCGAACTCAACGTGGAGGCACGAACCATGGATTCACGCTCACCCCTGTTTTCCGGCCCCGTCCTGAGCCGCCGCCAGTTCGGACTGATTGTGGGGGGCGGCGCCTTCCTGCTGGTGGCAGGCGGCACATACGGCGCCGTCTCCCGCAGCAGTCCACAGTCTGCAACGCAACTGGATACCGCCTTTGGCGTCCTGACGGTGAGCCGGGCCGGCCGCCTCGCCCGGCTGAACACGCAGGGCCTCCAGGCCTTCCGGTCAATTGAAAGCGCAGCCGCCCTGCTGACCGGTCCCGGAGCCATGGCCGCTGGCGCAAACCGGGCCGCCACCGGCGGTCTCCAGCGGGCCGGGAGCACGACGAACCTCCCCGCAACCTCCCACGACCACGACCACGACAGCGCACCTCCGGAGGATCCCGACTGGCCCCAGCCGGTAAATCTGACATGGGGCGACGTCATCATCCTTGAGGTGGAGCTTCGCAACTCAAGCCAGGAACCGGTGCTCTTCAGCCCCGGCCAACTGCGCCTCAGGCTCCTCTCGTCCGGTACCACAGTCACTCCCCAGGACTTCGACCGCGGCCTAAATGCCGTCGAAGCCGGGGCCGCAGAGCATCTCTGGATCAGCTACCTGGCTCCCCATGACGCCCTGGCGATGGAACTGGAGTATTCGGAACCGGAACACGACGGCACCGCCTTCCTCCCCCTTCCTCCTCTGACAGTTAGCCAGGTGAAGTCATGAGCCCGCTCGACATCCACATCAATGACGGGTTCCTGCCCATGGTGGACGGATCCCGCGTCTACCACCGGGGGTTCGGTGACCGGCGGACGCTGGTGAACGACCCGAAACCCAGCCTGACCATCAGCCCGAGGGTGTTCCTGCGCAGCGGGTCGGTGGTGGCGAGCCGCACCTACCCCCTCAAGGCCGCCACTCCCCCACTCGGGCGCCCGGCACCTGCCGCCAAGGACCCTGCAAACCCCGGGGAATTCCTGGTCCGGCGCGCATTCTGGGCCAGCTTCTTCCCGGACCGGACGCTGATCGCCGAAACCGGCAGCACCATCAGCGTCCGCGTCACCAACCACCTGGCCCAGGGGCACGCCCTGCAGTTCCTCAACGCGGGAGCCGGGAACAGCCACGTCGGTACGGGCGTGATCGGGCCCGGCCAAACCAGAACCCTGGAGTTCAGGGCCCCCAGGGCTGGCACCTACCTTTACTGCGATCCTGGCGCGGATCCGGCCGATCCGACCGCCGACCCGGTCCAGCGCGTCCTGGGCCTTTATGGCGCCCTGCTGGTCACCGATCCGGCCTCGCCGTGGCTGCCCATGCCCAACGGGCCCGAATTCGAACGCCAGTGGTTGTGGATGCTCCACAACGTTGACCCGGTATGGGCCGGCATCGCCTCGCGCAACGGAACCGTGGATCCCGACAAGACCCCGGCGTACCCGCGGTATTTCACCCTCAACGGCCGCAGCGGCTTCCAGTCGCTGGCCGCGTCCACCGACGAGGCACTGAACCGCGTGCGGGAAGAGGACTCGCTCATGTCAGGCTCGGCCCGGCAGGTCGACGTCCGCAATTTCAGCCTCAGCGCCGCGGCAGGAACTGTGAGGACCGGCCAGCTGATGCGCTTCCTCAACGCCGGCGTCGTTCACCACCAGCTCCACTTCCACGGCAACCACCTCTGGACCGTGAACCGCAACGGGAGCATGTTTCCACGTGCCGGCGGAAGGATTGACGCTGAGGGCCACGTGGTGCTGCAGCAGTGGGAGGACGTTATCGAAATGCACCCGCTGGACCGCAAGGACTCCATGCTCCCGTTGCGGCGGCCGCCGGAGGCTATTGACGAGGTGTGGAACGCCCGGAAAGAGGACTGGGACTACCCGATGCACTGCCATGCCGAGCCTTCCCAGGTAGCCCGGGGCGGCATGTATCCAGGCGGGCTCGTTGGCCACTGGACCGTGGCGGCGCCCCAGCCGGGAAGCCCCGGCGAGGCCACCCACGAGCTGTTCCGCAGCCAGGTCGACTTCAGCTCCCACCAGATGCACGAGGGCAGCCCCGAGACCGAGTTCCGCCAGACCCCGGACGTGGAGCACGAGTTCAAGTTCTTTAACCGCAAAATGAAGTTCGACGACGGCGGCGAATTCGAGATGTGGACCTTCGAGACCGAGAACTCCGGCCGGGTTTTCCCGGCGCCGCTGATCCGGATCACCGAGGGGCAGCTGTTCCACGGCACTGTCCGCCCGGGCAAGAGAGTCCACACCATCCACTGGCACGGCATCGAGCCGGATCCACGCAACGACGGCGTCGGCCACACCTCATTCGAGGTCACAGGGAGCTACACCTATCAGTGGCGCCCGGAACGCGGGCAGCCCGGCAACCCCAACGTGGGCGCGTCCGGAACGTATTTCTACCACTGCCACGTCAACACCACCCTGCACGTACAAATGGGCATGTTCGGTCCCCTGATCATCGACCCCCCAGTCCACCCGGACTTTCCGGTAGCCGCAGGCGCCAGGCGGGCCTTCGTTGACGGGCCGGAATACGACATCGACACGGAGACTCTCCTCGTGCCCTACTCCGTGGACCCCCGGTGGCACCAGCTCAACCACGCCGCCGGGCTATCGGGCGATGACGCCGGGCTGGACAAGTTCAGCCCCAAGCACTTCTACCTTTTGGCCGGGGAACTGGCCCGGATGCCGAAAAAAGACGGCCCGATCCTGCTTACTCGTATCCGTGCCAGGCTGGCAGGAGGTGCCGCCAAACCCACCCTGCTGCGCCTGCTCAACGCCAACTACTTCCCGGTCAACGTGCGCTTCACAGATTCGGCCGGCAAGCCGGTTGCCATGGCTGAACTCATCTCGCACGACGGACGGCCGTTCCGGGACACGTCCAGCCCCACGGGACCAGCACGGCCGATTTCTTCCACGGGCCCGCTGCGGTCCAGCCTGATCAACTTCGGCGCCGCCGAACGCTACGACATGCTTCTGCGCCCACCGGCACCCGGCACGTACTGGCTCACCGTGGACCTCATGGACTGGATCACCGAGAAGGTCCTCTTCACCCGGAGGATTCCGGTCGTGGCCGCCTAGACGAAGATCGCGCCGCCGTTCGGGTGTAGCGCGGCCAAGGTAGCCGGCCTGGTCTCCGGCCGCGCTCCACACCGGTGTGCCCTCCGGCGGATCTGGCATTTTCGACATATTCGTGTGCCCCATGATGCGCATCACGTTCGGTGAGCCCGCACCGCATATGATTCACTCAGCGCAGCGCACCTTCTTAGCTGTTGGTGCCCGCTATCTGAATTCGTCGCCTGGGGGGCTGTCAAAAAACGTGGAAGCTGGTTTCGCACAACAACTGCTGGAGTACAACCCGGATGCGCTGCTGCTCGTAGGCCAGGACGGATCGATTTCCTTCCTCAACACGGCCGCGGAGCGGCTCTTCGGCTACACCCGGGCGCAGCTCCTGGGGGCAGACCACAGCATGCTCCTGGCCGAGGCTTCCCGGGAGGACTTCCACGGCGTCCTGGCCGGGCTGGGCACGGCTGCAGACTCCCGCGCCCGGTTCGCCGGCTCGGGCCGCCGGGCGGACGGCGCCGAACTCCAGATCGAAATCACCTGTTCGCTGGTCCCGGCCCCGGCAGGAGCGGCCGACGTCGAATCCTCCGTGGTGCTCTCGGTCCGGGACGCCGGTGCCCGGGATGACCACCGCACCGTCCGGGCGCCGAGCGCTGGTCACGTCGCCGGAGCGCTCCCCGCTGCCGGCGCCGCCGGGCAGACCCCCGGCGGCGCCGTTCTCCGCCGTCGTACGCCTGAAGCTCCGGCTGCGCCACGTGCGGCGGGTGCCGCTCCCGCGGCGTTCGCCGGGCACGACGACGAGCTGAAGGCCGTCTCGCTCCGCGACCCCCTGACGGCGCTGCCCAACGGGCCGTTCTTCAACGAACGGCTCGCCGCGGCCCTGCGCCGTCCGGATCCGGTGGACATCCTGCTGCTGAACATCGATGACTTCAAGCACCTCAACGACATGCTGGGACGCTCCGCGGCCGACGAGCTGCTGGTGGAGGTGGCGAGCAGGCTGCGCAACTGTGTCCGCCCGCATGACACCGTGGCCCGGCTGGGCGGCGACGAGTTCGCGGTGCTCCTGACCGAATGCCTCAACGCGGACGCGGTGGCCACGCGCATCGCGCAGGCCCTCTACGAGCCCCTGCGCATCGGCGGGACCATGGTCCGGCCCGGGGTGAGCATGGGCCTGGCATCCAAGTCGGCGCACACGCTCGACGGCGCGGAACTGCTGCGGCAGTCCGATGCCGCCATGACCGCGGCCAAGGCCGCCGGGAAGAACCAGTGGCTGCGGTTCCGGCCGGAAATGCTCAACACCGCGGCGCACAAGGCCGACGGCGAAACCGGGCTCCGGCGCGCCGTCGAACTGGGCCAGATCTCGGTGCACTACCAGCCCGTCGTGTCCCCAGGCGTCGGCTCCGTGGTGCAGTTCGAGGCGTTCGCCCGGTGGGAACGCCACGGCCGGCTGGTCCCGCCCAACCAGTTCCTGCCGGTGGCCGAGCAGAGCGGCCTGATCCGCGAGATCGGCGACGAGGTCCTGCGCCGCGCGTGCGCCGAAATCCGGCCCTGGCTGGCCGGCGACACCGCCTACAGCGTGGCCGTGAACATCTCAGGCCTGCAGTTCCAGCACCGCGAATTCGCCACCGACGTCCTCGCGATTGCAGCCTCCACCGGCGTCGACCCGCACCAGCTGACGCTTGAGCTGACCGAAAGCGTGTTCTTCGACGCCTCCTCCGACGTGCTGGGCCAGCTGCGCCTGCTGCGGGAGGCTGGCGTCCGGATCGCCATGGACGACTTCGGCACCGGCTATTCCACCCTCGGCCGGCTCCAGGAACTGCCGCTGGACATGGTCAAGATCGATCGTTCCTTCGTGGCCATGATCAAGACCGGCAAGGAACAGCTCCCGTTCTTCACCACCATGATCAAGGCCGCGCACGCCCTGGGCCTGTTGGTCACGGCCGAGGGCATCGAAACCGCGGAGCAGGCCAAGTACCTGATGGAGCGCGGCTGCGATTCCCTGCAGGGCTACCTGTTCGCCAAGCCCGCCCCTGCCAGCGATCTCGCCGGCACCATGGAGAGCGCCCTGAACGCTTTGGACAAGGTCGACGCCGGGCGGTAGCCGGTTAGGCAGGTCGGGGTCCCGGCGGTGAGCCGGCACCCCGACAGGCCACTGACCTCAGCGCTTTTCGCAGGCGATGCCGTCGTTGTCGCGGTCGAGGTCGTATTCGCCCCGGTGCCGCGCGGCGCCGTCGTTGTAGCTGTAAAGGGTGCTGTCGACGCGGAAGTTCGTGACCCGCTTGCCGCTGGTCTTGTCCCAGGCGCCCTTGCGGCCCACGCCGTGCGGGTAGACCTTGTTGAGCTCCGTGCAGTTCTTGTACGACTTCGGCGCCGCTGCCGTGGCCGGCACCGCCGTGGAGCTCAGGACGATGGCGGTGCCCGCCAGGGACGCAATAATCAGTTTCTTCAGGCGCACGTTAGAGAGCACTCCCCCAGGTAGAAGCCCTCGGCCGCGTGTCGGCGAGGGGCAGGGACATGCTATCCCACGTTTTGGCTGTTCAGGCGCTGAATCACCGCCGCGAAAGGAGGCTCAGGCGCTTTGGTCCAGCTTGTCGAGGTCCTGCGCCACCATCGCCTCGCTGCGCTGCCACAGCGCCTTGGCGAGACCTGTGTTGTAGGCCTGCCGGTTGGCCTTGGCGAGCCTCCGTTTGGCGTAGTAGGCGCCGGAGACCCAGTCGTGGCCCGGGGTGGTGTTGGCGAGCCACACAAGGGTGTCTGCGCCCTGCTCCGGGGTTTTCATGAAGCGCTTGAGGACTGACTTGTACGCCACCCGCATGTTGCTCGTGGAGTCGGCCGCGAAGTTGGTGGCCACGCCGCCGGGGTGGAACGCCGCCGTCGTGATTCCCTCGGTGTTGTAGCGGTTGTGGAGCTCGGCGGTGAAGAGGATGTTCGCGAGCTTGGCGTTGCCGTAGGCGCGGTTGGTGGAGTAGCTCCGTGCCGCGTCGAGGTCATCGATGTCCAGCTTGCCGAAGATCGAATTGGCGACGCTTGAGGTGTTGATGACCATGGCATGGCTGGCGGTGAGGACATCGATCAGCTCGGTGGTGAGCAGGAACGGGGCCAGGTGGTTGACCTGGAAGGTCTTCTCGTGGCCGTCGACGGTGAGCTCGCGGGATCCCATGATGCCGCCGGCGTTGTTCGCCAGGACGTCGATCCGCGGGTACTTTTCCTTCAGCTGTGCGGCCAGCGTGCGCACCTGGGCGAGCTCGGCGAAGTCGCTGACGAAGTAGTCCGCGCCGATCTCGTTCGCGACAGCCTCGGTCTTCTCGGCGGAACGCCCGACGACGATCACCCGTTCCCCCTGCATCGCGAAGGTCCGCGCCGCGGAGGCGCCGATCCCGTCGCTGGCTCCGGTGATGACGATGGTGCGCTCAGTCATTGAGTGTCCTTAGAACGAAAGCGGTGGGCTGGTCTTTTGGAATCCAGCTCCATCGAATTCTAACGAGCTGGCCCGGCGGAACGTTCCGCCGGGCCAGCAAGTTTCCCGAGAGTCTGCTGGGAGTCCCTGCAGTGATTAGATGCGCAGCGGTGACCGGAAACTCAGGGCGGTGCTGGCGTTTTGCAATTTCAGGCCAATGGCCAGCATTTCTTCGGTGGTCCGGAGAAGGGAGTAGTGGTTGTAGTTGCCTTGGATGACGGTGCCCGGGACCACCGACGGAGCGACGATGAAATTGGGTATCGGAGTATCTTCGTCAAAGAGTACAAAGATCGCCGTTCGTCCCGCTCGGTAGCTTTGGCTGTTCAAAATGACTGGCAGCCATTGCGATAGCCAGGTGTCGCCCGTGGCGACGCTGCAGTCGTGCATGTCGTTGCATACGTTCGGCACCACCACCGAAAAATTCGGCAGAGTGTTGTTGGCCAGGTCGCTCGCCAGGTGTCCGGCGCTCACGTTGCCCAGGGGCACGTTGTTGATCGCGCATGCCGCCCTGTCTCCGGTCCCCTGATAGTAGATTTCAGGGTTGTGCCGTTCTGCATACAGGCCGGACGCACTCAGCCGGCAGTTCGAAGGCATGTCCTCCATGTAGCTTTTGTAGGACTGGCCGGAGGTACGCACCTGCCGGAAAATGTTGTCGGCCGTAATGGGCGGCAGGCCCGATGGGCTCGAATCGGAAGTGACGCCCTGCGTGCTGCCCGAAGTCATGGCCAGATAGCTCGGCAGTGAAGGCAAGCCCGTGCCCGCGTCGCTCCAGGTGGAAACCGAGGCGCACTGGTTGGCCTTCGTTGTCATGTACGGCGCGCTGGCGTTCCCAATGACCTGTGAGTAGGTCTTGTTCTCAAAAAGCACCCACATGACGTGGTCGTATTTCGCAGGCGCGACCGTGGTGGTGCCGCAAGGGTTGGCGCCGGGAGGCGGCGGCGGCGGTGGTGGCGGAGGAGGCGGGGGCGGCGGCGTCGCATTGGTGGTGATCGTCAAAAGGGGCCGTTGCGTGGAGACCGACGTTTCCTTGGAGCTGTAAATGACGCCATCGGAGGACGTGTTGCTGATGCGGAACGAATAGGTGCCGTCACCCTTGATCACGCTGAAGAGATCGAACTCCACAAAGGTGTTGTCGGCAACAGCGCCGCGGGAAGCCACAATCGGTGTCTCCGCGACGGGGGCATTGTTGAATGTGATCGTGTTTTCGCTCCAGGAGTTGTTGAGGACCCGCCGGAATTGGCCGCCCGAGTTGGACGGATCCGTGGCGAATAACCTGAGCTTGGCGCCGGTCACGGTGCTGCCCGCGGTGCCGGTTACCGTGAACTTGAGGAAGATCATTTCGACCGGCGAGTTATCAGCCTTAAGGCCTGTTGCCGTGCGGAAATTGATCGTGGGGCTGTCGCGCTTCACGACGGCATCAGCCGCAGTCGAAAACGTGAAGGTGGCAGCTTGCGCGGGACCGGCGATTAGGGAAAGCGTGCCGGCCACAAGGAAAAAGACTGACGCGAGGGAAACCCATCGGCGCCCGGAGAAAGAGCCTCTGAACCGATGCCTCTTAGTACCGTTTTTTGGCATGGCAGAACTAAAATCGACGCTCATCATAGTGCTCCTATAAGGTCCGGTCGACGTCTCCTACGCCCCCAATGGCCCGCAGGAATTCAAACCCTAGCGGGTCAAATAGAGCCCGACAATGCTCACATCCCAAATTGCTGGCCAGCCAAAGGTATTCCAAAGGTTGACCATTCATCAGCGGCTTGTGGTGTTAAATGCGGGAGGACCCCAACCTGGTGGTTGGGGTCCTCGACCTGAATGGTGTTCCGGCGGTGACCTACTCTCCCACACCC
>NZ_JBHVVJ010000007.1:0-194919 GCF_042883665.1 Arthrobacter sp. NPDC058192
GCGGCCTACCTGAACGTGGACATGGCGGCCTCGCCGAACGGCGTAAGGTCATTCCACGACGGCGACGGGTCCGATTTCGGCGATGCCGGGCCGAACGGCTCCCAGGGGATCGAGGGAGTCTTCTTCCGGTTCTTCGAAAGCAACTCGCTGCCGGCGGAAACAACGCCCTTTGTCGAGGGCGACTCTGATTACGAACCGTTCCTCAGGGCAGGCATTCCCGGCGGCGGGCTGTTCACCGGCGAGGTGAAGTCAAAGACCGAAGCCCAGGTGCAGGCCTACGGCGGCGTGGCCGGCAAGAAACTCGATCCCTGCTACCACAGAGCCTGCGACACCATCAGCAACGCCAACGCCGACCTGCTCAAGGAAATGTCCGCCGCCATGGCCTACGCCACCATCGCCTACGCCGCCGGGAAGACGGGCTAGCGAAGCGCGGTTACTGCGGGCCGCCACATCCGGAGCCCCAGCGGCGCAACCGAAAGGTCCCCGGCGCGCCACCCCCTGAAGAGGGGCGGCGCCGGGGACCTGTAGCGCTGCCGATGTGCTGCACCCGTGTTCGGGACTTCCAACCGCGGGACCGACTGCGTCTTAGATTTCAGCTCCGGCCCGGCCGGACACGGCCTCGTTGGCCTGCCGGATTGCAGCGGGCGTGAACCGTGCCCCGGTGTCCGGGAATTCGGGCACGGCCAGACGCGCATGGGTGTGGATCTCCCGGACGGAGTCGCGGGTGTGCTGCGCGATCTCCTCCAGGGTGGTGACCCACATACCGTCCATCGACTTGACCCGGTCGATCAGCTGTTCCAGGGCCACGGCCTTGGACGGCCGGCCGGAGATAAAGGGGTGGTTGGTCAGTACGAAGCAGCTCCCGGCGGCATGGTGCGCCTCGGCCTCCAGCGTCCACATTTCAAGGACCTTGGCCGGGCTTTCGATCACCCCGCTCCCGGTGACGCCGGGATAGAAGGCGTACTGTTCCCAGTCGTCGAGAGCCCAGTCGACGGGGATCTCCACAAGGTCGCGGGGGTCCCCTTCGGCAACGCTGAAGCGGTAGGGGGCATCGCCGTCGAGCAGGCTCGAGTCATAGAGGAACCCGCGATCGGCGAGGAGCGTTGCGGAATGCCAGTTGAGCTCCCACCACGGGGCGCGGTAGCCGGTCGGCCGGACGCCCGCGGCCTTGGCCAGCGCGTCCAGGCCGCGGTCCAGGTACCGTGCCTCGGTGGCGGCGTCGATGCCCTGCATGGGTTCGTGCAGGTATCCGTGATGGGCAATCTCGTGGCCGCCGTCCGCGATCCGGCGGACCACATCCGGGTAGCAGTCGGCGGTGAAACCCGGGACAAAGAACGTCGCCTGGACGTCCTGGCGTTCCAGGATCTGCAGAAGGCGGGGAACGGCGACCTTGGGCCCGTAGGACTGGTGCGTCATGAGCGACATCCGCCGGGTGCTCTTTGGGTCATGGGCGATGGTGCAGGATTCGGCGTCGACGTCGAAGGTGAAGGATGCTGCGGCGCGGTGGCCGTCGGGCCAGGTGATGGGGTGGGCGGCGTCAGGGAAGGCGGGGAAGTTCACGGGCAAATCTCCTGGCTAAAGAGCTAAAGGGTGGAGGGGGCGGTGGACGGGACCGGCAGGCCGGCCGCTTCGGGGGTGGATGAACCGGGAGTGGATGACTCTGATGCCTGTCCGGTACCGGCGTGGCCGGGAAGGAACTTGCGGTGGAACCGCGGCCCCAGAACGGCGTACGACGCCGCGCTGCACAGTCCGCCCGCGAGCCAGGACAAGTCCCATCCGCCCAGGGCGACGGCGATGGGTCCCTGCATGACCGGCACCAGTCCGTACATGAACAGCCAGGTGGCGAAAATGCCGACGAGGAGGGAGGCGATGCCTGCCGGGTTCACGGCCGGAAGGCGCTTGGTGCCGACGGCGTCGAAGAGCCTGACCGTGTCGGCGGGCCAGCGCTTCTCGATCCAGAAGTAGTGGACCAGCATGACCCCGCCCCAGGCGGCCACCCAGGCGACCAGCCCGATCAGCCAGGCATCCAGCACGGAGGCGAAATCCTCCTGGAAGATGAAGAAGATGACGGCGGCGAGGGAGAACACTCCGACGAAGAGGTTTAATTTGCGCCGGCTGATGGAGATGTCCAGCGCCTGCGTGGCTACGGAAAAGGTGTAGATGTTCAGGATGTTGGTCGCGATCGGGCCATGCAGCACCATGAGCAGCACCGGAAGGGCAAGGGCGCCAAAGTTCTGCACGATGAGCTTGCCGGGGTCGATTTCCCCCGTGTTGGTGGCCAGGCTGGCCCCCAGGATGCCGAGCCAGACGACGGGGATGAACTGGCCCAGCACGGACGCGAGGTAGACCCTGCGCTTGGGCACCGAAGTGCTGACGAAGCGGGAGTAGTCCGCGGCGTAGGTGAACCAGGTGATGCCCCAGCCGATGCCGATGGCCGTCATGACTGCGCTCATCGCGGCGATGCGTTCGGAGCCTTCCAGGACGTGGCCCGCGGGGCCGGCGTAGGTCCAGTTGATCTTCATGCCGAACCACGCCACGGCCGACATCACCGTCAGGATGAGGATGGTCGGCGGGACGGTCCACTTTTCGAACGCCGCGATCGCTTTGTAGCCGAACCAGGCGATGGCGACCTGGGTTGCCATGATGACGGTGGCGACGCCGATCTTCCAGGCGTAGTTATGGGCCAGCGGATCAACCCAGCCCAAAGTTCCGAACAGCGCCATGACCAGGTCCAGGATGATCCAGGTGTTGACCGCACACCAGCCGATCACCAGGAGGGCTTGGATGGATGCCGGCAGGTAGTTTCCGCGCCGGCCAAAGGCGGCGCGGGCCAGCACCATGCCGGTCGCTCCCGTCTTTTGGCCCAGCAGGACAAAGCACCCGAAGAGCAGCATCCCGATGAGGTTTCCGAGGACCAGCACCGTGACGGTGTCCGCGAAGCCCAGGCCGAGTTGGATGCCCAGCGCTCCAAGCACCCAGTTGATCGGGGCGAGGTTGGCGCCGGCCCAGATCCAGAACTGGCCGGAGACCTTTCGGGTCCGCTGTGATTCGGGGATGGGCTGGAGCCACGCTTCGTGGTCTACGTGGTCTACGCTCGCCTCCGGCGCGGTGCCGGCTGGGGCCGCAGGGGATTTCTGACGCATATGGAGCCTCCGAGGGTGTGTGGAATTCCTCAAGATTATGTGTCCGACGCCACATTCCACTATATACAATGTGTCTAAATAAACGCAGAGCAACGCGACGGAGTGTAATGTCCATACGTCTTGAAGATGCCTTGAAGCATCCGTCTCTGGCTGCCGCCGATCCCGTCATCCGGGCAGGGGCGAAGGCCGCCGCCCACGCGCAGCTTCGGTGGATCCACTCCAGTGAAATTATTGACATCGCGCCCCTGCTGGCCGGCGGGGAACTGCTGCTGACGGGCGGGGCAGCCCTTGCCCTCGCCTCTGAGGAGCGGCAGGTCAACTACATCCACCAACTTGCAGAGCGGGGCATTGCAGCCGTAGCCATCGAAACCGGGAATGCACTTCCGTCCCTGCCGTCCTCCATGGTGTCCGCCGCCGAAGCAGCCGGCTTGCCACTGATCGAGCTTCGCGCGGTGGTGCCGTTCGTCGGGGTCACGCAGGCCATCAACTCCATGCTGGTCAGTGATTCGGTATCACAGTTGCGGCGGGCCGACGAGGCCAGTCACGCGATGGCCGTCGAACTGGCGCACGGCGGCGGCCTGGACCGGATACTGGCGGTCCTGGCCGGCATCACCCATGCCGAGGTGACCCTGATGTCGATATCGGGTGCGACCCTGGCCAGCGCCAGCGCCGGGCAGGCCCACGCTGCCGACGGGGACGACGCTGACGCGTCCTCCCCGGAACCGCAGGAGCAGGGCCGCCTGATCCACATCGACGTGCCGATCCGGGGCATCCTCGCGGCGCAGCTGCTGCTCCGGGTCCCGGCGGACGAGGACCAGAACCTGGCCCGCACAGCCGGAAACCGCTCTGTGGACATCCTGGCCTTGGCACTGCTGCAGCGGATGTCTCCCGGACTGAAGGAAGTTGCTGGGGCGGCCCTGCTTCGCGCAGTTGATTCAGGCAGCCAGGCCTGGCGGCTCCAGCAGCTGGCTTCGGCGGCCGGGATCCCGCCGGCTGCCCCGCTTGTGGCCATCGTGATCCGGTCCGGCATGCTCCAACACCTCCGGGGGTCCGTGGAGCACCTCCTGGCCCGGCCGGGTCAGCCCAGCGCCACCTATGTCGATAACGCCGAGTTCATGGCAGTGGCAGTCGTCGCTGGCGATGCCCCGGCCGAAAGCCGCCAGGCTCTGCTGGCCGGATTACGGGCCCTTCCCGCCCCGTCAGATACGCGGGTCGCCGTTGGCCCGCTGGCCGCCGACATTTCGAAAGCCCCTTGGTCCCTGTCGGAAGCCAGGCTCACCCTGGATCTGGCGCACGCGCTGGGACAACCACATGCGGGAAGCCAGGGCACCCGCAGTCCCGTGATCGATTGTGAGGCATTCGCCGTCGAACGCCTCGCTGTTGGCAGCCTGGACGCTGATCAGCGGCGGAACTTTGTGCGCCAGCAGCTGGGCGCGCTTCTTGATCATGACGCGCAACGCAGTTCACGGCTGGTGGGCACCCTGGCCACCTGGCTGGACTCCGGCTGCAATACCGCCCAGGCAGCCAGGGAGCTGCACCTGGAGCGTCAATCGATGCATCAGCGGCTGCAGCGGATCTTCGAATTGTGCGACGGCGACCCCCGGCGCACCGGCCGGCTCGCGGCGCTGCACCTGGCCACGCGGCTGGCCCCGCTCGATTGACCGGACACCGGCAGGGGGTGAGACCGGACAGGGGCGTCCGCGTCAGCCGCCGGCCCGGGGCGCGCGGCCGCCCAGGCGGGTGGTGACCTTGTGGGCCGCGGCTGCGCAGGCTTCACCCAGGCTCTGCAGCCGCTCCGGCGAGACGCGGAACCGCGGCGCCGGAATCAGGACGGCCGCCGCGACGTCGCCGCGGTGACCGTAGACGGGGGCGGACACACCCACTTCATCGACGGAGGATTCGCCGTAGTTGACGGCCCAGCCCCGCTCAGCCACATCCTTGAGCCTGGCCTGGTAGCCGTCCAGGCCGGCATCATCGAGCCCCGGATAGCCGATCTCCCCGCTGCGCAGCAGGGTACGGACACGCTCGGCCGGCTCGGCGGCCAGGAAGACCTGCACCGAGGCGCTCATGGCGTCCCTGTAGCGTGCACCCAGCGGCGTGGTGTGCTTGATCTGGTGGTGGCTGGCGATCTGCTCCACACACATCGATTCGGCACCGTTCCAGACCATGAGGGCACTTGTTTCGCCGGTCTGTTCGGCGAGTTCCCGCAGGACCGGGTACGCCACACGCCGTTCCTCCAGTTCGGCCAGCAGCGGTCCGGCGACGGCGATGAGCCCCAGCCCCAGCCGGAAGCGGCGGGTTTCCGGGTCCCGTTCCACCAGGCGTTCCTGTTCGAAGGTGGCCAGGATCCGCGAAACGGTGCTTTTGTGCAGGCCCACGCGGTTGGCGATCTCGGTGACTCCGAGCAGCGGCTCGTCGGCGGTGAACGTTCGCAGCACGGCAATGGCGTTGACTATGACGGACGTGCCCTTGGTGTCGCCGTTTCCGCTGGCCAGGGGAGATTCTGCTGGGGTCATGGTGCCTACCATCATTCCGTATGAGTGCCGAAAGCGGCGCCACGTCGGACGTGGCGCCGCTTCTTTGCCGTCTTTGCAGGGGCGTGGACCGGTCAGGCGCCCACAATGTTGTGCTCGGGACCGAAGGGGAACTTCGTGATGTTCTCGGCTCCGTCGTCGCCGACCACCAGGATGTCGTGCTCGCGGTAGCCGCCGGCGCCGGGCTGGCCGTCCAGGACCGTGATCATGGGTTCCATGGAGACCACCATGCCCGGCTCGAGCACCGTGTCGATGTCCTCACGGAGTTCCAGTCCGGCTTCCCGGCCGTAGTAGTGGCTCAGGACGCCGAACGAGTGCCCGTAACCGAACGTCCGGTTCGCGAGGAGTCCGTGTCCCACGTAGATCTCGTTCAGCTCGGCGGCGATGTCCTTGCAGACGGCTCCCGGCTTGATGAGCTCGAGGCCGCGCCGGTGGACTTCGACATTGATGTTCCACAGCGCCAGGGAGCGGGCGTCGGGTTCGCCGTAAAACAGGGTGCGCTCCAGCGCGGTGTAGTAGCCGGAGGTCATCGGGAAGCAGTTCAGGGACAGGATGTCGTGTTCCTGGATCTTCCGCGTGGTGGCCCAGTTGTGGGCGCCGTCGGTGTTGATGCCGGACTGGAACCATACCCAGGTGTCACGGATCTCGGAATCGGGGAAGGTCCGGGCGATCTCGTGGACCATGGCTTCCGTACCGATCAGGGCGACCTCATATTCGGTGATGCCGGCGGTAATGGCGTTGCGGATGGCCTCGCCGCCCAGGTCGCCGATACGGGCCCCGTGCTTGATCACCTCGATCTCTTCGGCCGACTTGATCATCCGCTGGCGCATGGCCGCCTGGGCTACGTCCACCAGGGTGGCGCTTTCGAAGGCTGCCTGGATTTTGTTCCGGTTGTCCAGCGGGAGCGAATCGTCTTCGACGCCGAGCCGGCGGGGGTTAATGCCCCGGGTCCGGAGCGCCTCCTGGATCGCGAAGATGTAGTTGTCCCTGCGCCAGTCCGTGTAGACCACGTTGTCGCCGAAGCTGCGCCGCCATGGCATGCCGGCGTCGATGTTGGCAGTGACCGTGACGGTGTCGTCCTTGGTGACCACCATGGCGTAGGAGCGGCCGAAGTAGGTGAAGAGGAAGTCGGAGTAGTACTTGATGGAGTGGTAGCTGGTCAGGACGACGGCGTCCAGGTCCTTCTCTTCCATGATCCGGCGCAGTCCGCCGAGCCGGCGTTCAAACTCATCATGTGAAAAGGTCAGCTTTTCTTTCTGGCCGTTGTGCAGGACTTTCAGGCGCTCCAGTTCGGCGATGGACGAAGCGTTGTCGGAGGTGATGGTCATCGTGGTCATACCTTTCTGCTGCCTTCGTTGCAGTCAGTGCAACGTTGTTGCATCAGATTAGGATGTGGAACCCGGTGCGGTCAAGACCCCCAAGTCTGCGCGCGGTCGCGAAGCGCAAGACAGTGGACAACCGCCGCCACCCGGCCGCACGCTCAACCGGCACAGCTGCCGGGTTGCAATGAGCGAGACGTGGTTGCGTCTAATGCTGCGCCTGCGGGATGGCTGTTAGTCTTCTTCAAGTGACCGTTCCCGGCCGCTGACCCACCGGGCCGCAGAGAAACCAGGCACCATGAACCACCGCGAAGCCGAAGCCGCGCCGGCTTACGTCCTAAGGGGCACCCTCGTGAGTGCAGGCGCGGTTACGCCGGACGGTGTGGTGGCGGTGGCCGGAGGCCGGATCGCCTACGCGGGGCCCGGCAGCGACTATGACGCCGCCCAGCTCCCCGACGCACAGGAGCTCCCGCTGCCGGACGGCGCTTCGCTCCTTCCCGGGCTGGTGGACCTCCACTGCCACGGCGCGGCGGGCGGCGGATTCCCGAACGGAAGTGACCTGGCCTGCCGGGAGGCGGTGGACTTCCTGCACCGCAACGGGACCACCACCCTGCTGGCCAGCCTCGTTGCCGCCTCCCGCGGGGAGCTGGTGCGCGCGCTCGGCGTACTCAGGGTCCTGGCGGCCGAGGGGCTGATCGCGGGCGTCCATTCGGAGGGCCCGTTCCTGGCCCGCGCCCGGTGCGGCGCGCAGAACCCGCGCTGGCTCCGCGACCCCGACCCTGAACTGTTGCGGGAAATGCTGGCAGCGGCCGGCGGCACCCTGAGGACCATGACCTATGCACCCGAGCTGCCCGGCGCCGGGGAACTGCTCCGGATCCTCACGGACCATGGCATCACGCCGTCGCTGGGCCACACCGATGCCGATGCCCGGCAGGTGGCTTCCTCGCTGGTGGAAGCCGCCGAGCTCATCGGCGGCGCAGCAGCGGGCTTCGGTCCGCGCGCCCGGCCCACCGTCACCCACCTGTTCAACGGCATGGCTCCGATGCACCACCGGAGGCCCGGCCCGGTGGCGTCGGGCCTGCGGCTGGCGGCCAGGGGGACGGTTGCCGTGGAGCTGATCGGCGACGGGGTCCACCTCGATCCGGAGACGGTCCGGATGGTGTTTGAGCTGGTGGGGGCAGCGAACATCGCTCTGGTGTCCGACTCGATGGCCGCCACCGGCCTGGCCGACGGCGACTACGAACTCGGTCCCTCGGAGGTGACGGTGCACGACGGCGTGGCCACCCTGCGGAGTAACGGCGCCCTGGCGGGTGGCACGGCAACCCTCCTGGAAGTTGTCCGCACCACAATTGCGGCGGGAGTCAGTCCCGCCGAAGCCGTCCTGGCGGCGACGCTGGTCCCGGCACGAGTCCTGGGCCTGGACGGCCAGATTGGCGCCCTCCAGACGAAAATGCGGGCCGACGTCGTCGCCGTCGGCCCGCATTTCGAACTACTGCGCGTCCTGCGCGGCGGCATAAACCTCAACGCCCCCGCCTGACCGGGTCCCCGCCTGCGGCGCCGCAGGCCGCGGTGCCTCTTTTGGCCGGCGGAGGCGGCCTGAGTCAGCTACGGTTTTCGCGGTGGGAGCCTTCCTGGGCGGAGTTTCCGCGCCCGCCGTTCCCGTTGCCGTTCTGGCCGTTCCCTTCGCGCTCGTACTGCTCACGGAGCTCGCGGCCCTTCTGGATGTCCTCGTCCTCCTTCGCCTGGAGCTTGTCGCTCTTCTTCGTGTCCCGGGGCGGCAGCTGGATGGTTTCCTCGGCCTTGATGCCGGCCTGGAGCTGCCGGCCGCGTTCCATCTCGGCGTCGAACTCCGCACCGAACAGCAGCGACATGTTCAGGATCCAGAGCCAGAGCAGCATGATGATCACGCCGCCGATGGCGCCGTAGGTCTTGTTGTAGTTGGCGAAGTTGGCCACGTAGAAGCCGAAGCCTAGCGAGGCGATGAGGAAAGCGACCAAGGCGATCAGGGAGCCGATGCTCATCCAGCGGATCTTCGGCTGTTTGACGTTGGGAGTGGCGTAGTACAGGATCGCGATGACCACGATCACCAGCAGCACGATCACCGGCCACTTCACGATGTCCCAGACGGTCACGAACGCCCCGCCGACGCCCAAGGCCCCGCCCACCGCTTGTGCCACCGGGCCGCTGAGCACCAGCATCGCGGCGAGCAGCGCGACGATCACCACGCAGAGCACCGTGACGGCAAGCATGGTTCCGCGGAGCTTGACGAAGCCGCGGCCTTCATCGATTTCGTAGATCCGGTTCATCGCACGGCTGAACGCACTGACGTAACCGGAGGCGGACCAGAGGGCCGTTACCAGGCCGATGACCAGGGTGAAGCCGGCCGCCGGGGAGGCGGTCAGTTCCTTGATCGGTCCGCTGATCGTGTCGATGGTGGAGCCAGGCGCGATGCCCTTCGCGATGTCCAACAGCGCAGTGGTGGTCTTTTCCGCATCCCCGAAAATCCCCAGGAGCGACACTAGAGCCAGCAGGGCCGGGAAAAGCGATAGGACGGCGTAATAGGTCAGGCCCGCGGCCAAATCCGGGCACTGGTCCTTCGTGAACTCGCGCAGTGTCTTGCGGGCGATGTACTTCCAGGACGGCTTGGTGACATCGGTGGGGCTGTCGGGCTTGCTTGAGTCATCCGGCGCCGGCGCCGTAGACGCCTTCGCCGTGCTTGTTTCCGGAGCTTCGTTCGTAGCCATTTGGCCGTCCTTTCAGGGGTGATAAAGCCCGGGCCGCACCCCCTGCTGGGGGTGCGGCCCGGCCACAACTTAGGCGCAGGCCTTACGTGTTCTGCACGTGGTCCTTCGCGTCGGCGGCGGTGGCCTTGACGTCGGAGACGGCCGCCTGGCCTTCTCCCTTGACGCGGTCAGCAGCATCGGCCGCTGTGGCTTTAACGTTTTCCATGGCTTCCTGGGCCGGTTCCTTCAGCCCTTGGGCCATATCCTTCGCGGCCTCTGTGAGCTCGGTAGTGACGGGTTCGGCGGCGCTCTTGAGGGCGTCTGCCGCTTCGCGTTCCTTCTCGCTCGGCGGAATCAGGGAGGAGACCAGCAGGCCGGCGCCGAAGGCGATGAGCCCTGCCGCCAGCGGGTTGCCCTGAGTTTTCAAAGCAGCCTTATGCGGAGCGTCGGCGACAGCATTGCCGGCGTCGTGCAGGGTGGAACTCACGGCGGAGCCGGCGTCGCCGACTGCGGATCCTGCTTTGTCCGTTACCCGGTGGGTCTTGTCAGAGGTGTGATCGGCTGCCCCCATAACTTTCTCCTTCACTCCGAAGACGGCGTCTTTGACCTTGTCGGTCTGCCGGTGGACGATGTTGGACGGTGTTACTTTGTCGGCGACCGCGTCCACGTTGGTGCCGAGGCGTGCACGGGTGGCTTCAATGTCGGCGCGGATGGCGTCCGGGTTTTCACTCATCGTTGGTCTCCATTGGGTTTCAGGGTCGGTGGAATTTCCTGGATGGTTTCAGCGGTCTGGGGCATGCCCTTGATCGCTTTGAGTTCCTTGCGTCCGATTGAGGCCAAAATCGCGGCGATGATGCCCCAGATGATCGCAACGACGACGGCGGACCAGCCCAAGCCGATCAGCAAACCGAGGGCGTACCACAAGGCAATTGACAGGAAAAGGAGCACGAAGTGGCCGGCGACGCCGGCGCCGGCGAGCATGCCGGCGCCTTTGCCTGCCTTGGTGGCGGACTGCTTGGCCTCTGCTTTGGCGAGTTCCACTTCCTGTCGCATCAAGGTGGAGAGATCCCGGGTGACATCACCGAGGAGGTCTCCTAGCGAATTAGCGTCCGCTTTGGCATGGGCGGCTGTGGGAGGGGTCTCCGGTATCTGGCTGCTCACAGGTGACGCCCTTCACCTTCGGCGAGGGGGTCATCCACGTCGCGCAACGGAAGCTCGGCGGCGGTTCCGCCCGGAAGGTTCTGTGCCGAGGCCGGCCCGGTGCCCGTCTGTGCCGGCACGCCGTAACCGGTGCCGCCGTAAACGGGCGCTCCCGCGGTTGTCTCGTCATAGAAGGGCTCCCCGACGCCCGCGCCGACAACACCCTCTGCGATCGGCGGCTGGATTGGCTGGGGCGGCAGGGCCGTCCGAGCTGTCGTGGAAGTGGCGGGAGCTCCGGCCTGGAGGCTCCTGCCCAGGCGTCCGGCGAGCACGCCGGCGCCGGCGGCCAGCAGCAGGAACGTTCCCGGGCGCTGGCGGGCAAAGGATTTCACTTCGTCCAGGAGAGAGCCCGGGTCCCTGTTGTCCAGCCAGGTGGCCACGGACTCGGAGCGCTGCGCGGCTTGACGGATAAGGTCCGAGGCGACGCCCTGCTGGTCCGGGGCATCGGCCATGGAGTGCAGTTGTGAGGAGACCGTGCGGAGGCCTTCGGCAGCCTTTTGCTGCTGGGCCCCTGCCTGACTCGTCAGGTCTGATTTCGCCTGGTGCAGAAGGTCCTTGGCACTGGTCTTCGCTTCCGAAGCCACGTTCGCGGCCTCGGCCTTCGCGGTGCCCGCCACGTTCTGGGCTGCATCGGCGGCTTGGCCAGCGACGTTCGAAGCTTCTTCCTTCGCGGCGTCCTTCTTGGTAGAGGCGCCCTGCGTGGTAGACAGCGGGGTTGTTGCAGCGGTTCCGGCGTAGACGTCGGGCTCGGAATACGGCTCAGGCGTCTGCGGCCATTGGTTCTCTGTCATCATTGCTCTCTTTCAGAAAGGTTAGCTGGCGATCAAGAACCAGCAGTGCTGGATCAAACAGTAAGCAATGTTACTAAGTAGATAGTAAGCACGCTTGCTACCCGATGCGCAAGACGCAGTGTGCCTGACTTTTCTATTTCCCCGGCCGGGCAGGCCATGGCAAGCGGGACACGCCGCACGAGGCCCCTGGTGCCGGACGGAAAGTTTTTAGACACGCTTGCCAAGCAGTTACTAAGCATGCTTATGGTGGGTAGGTGCAGTGTCCTGCAGCGCGGCGTTGCCACCTTTAGACCACACCCGAGATCCAAGGAGACACCATGCTCACCAAGGAACACATCGACGAACTGCTCAAGCGCGACGGAAACGTACTTTCCACCGACGGGGACAAGATCGGCTCCATCGGACAGGTGTACGCGGACGACGCGGATGGCCAGCCAACCTGGGTCACGGTCAGGACGGGCCTGTTCGGCACGTCGGAGTCGTTCGTTCCGCTCCAGAACGCGCGCCTGGAAGGCGACGACATCGTCGTCCCCCACACCAAGGCCCAGATCAAGGACGCCCCCCGGGTGGAGTCCGACGGTCACTTGGACCCCGCGGAGGAAGACCGCTTGTATGACCACTACGACCTCGGTGGCCTGAACCAGACCTACACCGACGCGACAACCGGAGAATACGCAAATGACGGCGGCGCCGCCGGCTTCACAGCTGGCGGGCGTTCGGAGCGCGAAACCGTGGGACGCGACACCTCGGGGCCCACCACGGATGATGCCATGACCCGGTCCGAGGAACGCCTCAATGTCGGCACCGAACGGCAGGCAACCGGGCGGGTGCGGCTGCGCAAATACGTCACCACTGAGAACGTCACCCAGACCGTTCCGGTGCAGCGTGAAGAAGTGCGGATCGAGCGTGAGCCGATCACCGATGCCAACCGGGCCGAAGCTCTGTCCGGTCCGGACATCAGCGATGAGGAACACGAAATCACCCTCCACGAGGAGCGTCCCGTTGTTGAGAAGGAGGCCGTTCCCGTTGAACGGGTCCGACTCGACAAGGAAACCGTGACCGATGAAGTCACCGTCGATGAGCAGGTCCGCAAGGAACGCATCGAAACCGATGGCGTCGACGACGACACACGCCGGTAGGAGCTGAGCATGCAGTCAGGGCCAGGCGAATCCCTGGCCCTGACTGTGTCGTTCACGTTGGCCCAGCATCATCCTCGACCGGAAGGGCCTCACCGATGAGCCGCGATTCTGAACGGCCGCATCTGCGGGACAGCTACAAACTACTTACAACGGCGGCCCGACTAATCCAGCGCCGTCAGGAACAGGCGCTGGCGCCCCTGGGCCTGACGCGAGCCGCCGTCATCGCCCTCGAGGCCGTGGCCTCCCATCCCATGAACCAGGAACAATTGGCGGCGAAAGTCCACGTCCAGGGCCAGACGCTCGGCCGGGTCCTGGCCCGGCTGGAATCGCAGGGCCTTGTCACCAGAACCCGGAATGCGGCCGACCGGCGCCAACTCCAAGTGAAACTGACCCACGCGGGCAAGACCGCCCTGAACGCGGCCCGGCAAGCGGAGGTCGACGCGTTTCCGGCCGCCAGGGACGACGACGGCTGGGATGCATTGCAGGAACAACTGACGAAATTCATTGACTCGTTCCAGGCTCCGCAGCCGGTCGAACCGGCCCATGCACATTCCGCGGGTCCTGTGCCGGAAGGCACGCCGGACCGGGGACTGCCTCCGGCATCCCAGCCCGGGCACGTGCACAACACGCGGTGGTTGACCCAGGTCAAGACTCCCCACCCGGACGCCGAACGCGTGCCCACCCGCCCGGCACCGGGCCAGCAGCCCGGGAGATTGGACCGCCCCGACGGTCACTGACCGAAGCGGACGGTTAGGAAGGCAAGTGTGCGTCGAAGAATCAGCAGGGCGTTTGGCTCCGGCTTTGCCGGGGTTTTCCGCACGATCAAAGCTGTGCGGCCCGGCAGGCCCATACACCCCGAAGGTGTGCGGCTGACAGGAACCCTCGAACGTCACGGCGCCTCCTCGGGCGCGGAGTGGATCGATACCGCCGGCACGGACCCAGTGACAGCCCGGCTCTCCCGTTCCCTCGGCCTGCCCGGCCGGTGCCCCGATGTCCTGGGCCTGGCGCTGCGTTTCACCAACGACGGCACCCCCTCAGACGTCCTGCTGGCCTCGACCGGGGCATCACGTGCCGGACGGTTCGCCCTCACCCTCCGACGAAACGCCGCCGCGGGCGTGTTCAGCTCCCTCATGCCCTACAAGACTGCGTCCGGTCCCCTCCTATTGGCCGCCCGCACGGTCTCGGCACCCGGGCCACTCTTGGCAGAGCCACAGACTTTCCGCTCTGACCTCGGTCAGAACGCCTGGGTACTGGGCCTCTACTACGCCCGCCCCACCGGGCACTGGGTCGGGTTCGGAACACTCACCCTTGGAGCCGGCGGCGCCCCGGACACGTCCGAACGGTTCGACCCGGTGCTGAACACCCTCCCGGGCACAGGCACCTACGACTGGGCCGCCCGGCTGCGCGAACCCTCATACACCGCAGCCCGCCAGCCCGCACGCCGGTAGGGTCGGGCCGCTCCGCCGCCCTGCCCTTGGCCTTCCGGGTTTTCCCCAACCATTCGGTGCACCGATACGGGGTGGACTAACAGTGCTGTCGTCCGGAATCAAGCATTGCTTAATAAGCAGCCTTATGGTCTGCTACTGCTGAGCCTAGCCACGGGCTTTTTCGACCGCTCCGGACCGGGGACGACGAGATGACGCATAAACCCGCGGCGGCCGGGCGGGCGGGCGCAAGCCAGCTCCGCCGGGCCCTCCTCGATGACTTGGTATTCGAACACATGGATCTGGCCGAGGCCCTTGCCCGCCGCTACGTCGCGCCGGGGAGGGAGCATGCCGACCTGCTCCAGGTTGCGTACCTCGGCCTGGTCAAGGCCGCCCGGGGCTTCGACGCGGAACGCGGCGGGGGGTTCCCGGCGTATGCGGCACCGACCATCAGAGGCGAGCTCAAACGCTATCTCCGGGATCGCTGCTGGATGGTGCGTCCGCCGCGGCCGGTCCAGGACCTGCGGTCGGAGATCCTGTGGACAGAACCTGAAATGACGCAGCGGCTGGGGCGCAGGCCCACGGATGGCGAGCTCGCAGCTGAGCTGGGGACAGACGCGGCAGCTGTGCGGGAAGCCCATGCCGCGGCGGCCAGCATGCGCCCTGATTCGCTCGATGCGGTGGACCACCAGGGGCAGGGGGCGGCTCGTCCGGATGTCCCGGCGCCGCTTCGAGAAGAACCGTGGGAGCGTTTGGACCAGGTGCTGTGCCTGCGGCAGGCGATCTGCGAGCTCGCCGCCGACGATCGGGAGCTGCTGTACCGCAGGTATTTTTGCGAGGACAGCCAGGCAGATCTCGGCAAACGGTTCGGTGTCTCGCAGATGCAGGTATCGCGCCGGCTGGCCCGCGTGCTCGTGGCCCTTCAGCGCCGGCTGCTGGAGCCCGACGCGGGCAGTGCAAGCCTGCCGACGGCGTCCAGCACCTCCCCCACCGAGACGCCGAGCAGGGCCGGGTCAGGATCGGAGGCGAAGGGATCTCCCCGCCGCAGCTCCGGCCGTTCAAGCACAATGTGACCACCGGCGGAACCTCCTGGTCTCCGGCCCTCCCGGTTCTGGCCGGTGCAGGGAGTCCAATACGCGGGACCGTCGCTGTCCGCGAAGGGGGTCCAAATAATGGGGTTTAGCAAAAAGGTTTAGCAAAGGGGTTTAGCTGCGCCCGTTTCGGGGAACGGGCGCAGTATGGAAAGCCCACGGAGGCTCCCGCTGCTGGCGGCACTGTTCGACAGGGACGGCACCTTGGTCTGTGATGTGCCGTACAACGGTGATCCAGACCTTGTGCGGGCGATGCCGCACGCCGGGGATGTGCTCCGGCGGTTGCGCTGCCTGGGCCTGCGCACCGGGGTCCTGACGAACCAGTCCGGCGTATCCCGCGGTCTCCTGACACCAGCGCAGGTTGACGCCGTCAACGGCCGCGTCGAGGAACTGCTGGGGCCGTTCGATCTCTGGGAGGTCTGCTTCCACGGCCCGGAGGACTCGTGCCTGTGCCGCAAACCTGCCCCCGGCATGATTCTGACTGCCTGCCGCCGGCTCGGCGTCGAACCCAGCCAGACGGCCTATGTCGGCGACATCGGCACAGACGTCGAGGCGGCCGCGCGGGCGGGGTCCTGGGGGATCCTGGTGCCCACGGCCGTGACATTTGAAGATGAGATCGCGGCGGCAGCCACGGTGGCCCCGGATCTGGAGGGCGCACTCGAACTGATCGTGGCGGCGATCGGGCAGGAGGACCAGCGGTGAGCCGCGTACTCGTGGCCCGGCTGGACAGCATCGGCGACGTTCTTCTCGCCGGCCCCGCCGTGCGTGCCGCGGCCAACGGCCCGGACCCGGACGGGACATCACCCAACGAGGTCGTCTTCGTCTGCGGCCCGCAGGGCGAAGCCGCCGCGGCGTTGCTCCCCGGCGTCACGGAGGTCTTCGTGTGGGACTGCCCGTGGATCGCCAACCCGCCTCCCCCGGTGACGCGTGGGCACTTCGAGCAGTTCGTGGACTTCGTCCGGAACTCGCGCATCACAGAGGCCGTGATTCTGACGTCGTTCCACCAGTCGCCGCTACCGCTGGCACAGCTCTTGCGGCTCGCCGGCGTCTCCCGGACCGTGGCGGCGTCCACGGACTACCCTGGTTCGCTTCTGGACATCAGGCTACGTCCCGGAGAGGATTTTCCAGAAGACCAGCCCGAGGCCGAACGCGCGCTGGGCATCGCCCGGGCCGCCGGCTACAGCCTTCCCCGTGGTGACGACGGCCGGCTGAGGATTTCGGAGGTTCCCGACGTTCATGGCCTCGCCGGCGAGGGGCCGTATGTGGTGGTGCATCCCGGAGCGTCGGCGCCGTCGCGTGTCTGGCCGCCGCTGCACCATGCCGCGGCCGTGGAACTGCTCGAAGGTGCCGGGTACCGGGTGGTGGTGACCGGACAGCCCAGCGAGACGGCCTTGACCGCGACCGTCGCGGGACCGGCGGCGCTGGATCTTGGCGGCCGCACCGACCTGAAGGCCCTCGCCGGGGTCATTGCCGGTGCCGACGTGCTGGTCACCGGAAACACCGGGCCCGCCCACCTGGCCGCCGCCGTCGGAACGCCGGTGGCCTGCCTGTTCTCCCCCGTCGTTCCCGCGGTTCGTTGGGCTCCCTTCGGCGTGCCGTTGGAACTGCTGGGTGACCAGAACGCCCCGTGCAGGCAGACCCGCGCCCGGGACTGCCCTGTGCCGGGCCACCCGTGCCTGAGTTCGGTCTCCCCGGAACAGGTCATGGAGGCAGTGGAGCGGCTCATCAGGGGCGTTTCGTCGCTGGCCACACGGCGAAAGGTCCGCCGGTGAGGATTCTGCTCTGGCACGTCCACGGGTCCTGGACCGACGCCTTCGTCCGCGGACCGCACTCGTATCTGCTCCCGTCCCTGGCCGCGGGGGGTCCGTGGGGCCTCGGTCGTGCGGGCCGCCCGTGGCCCGAGTCGGTACAGGACGTCGACCTCCGCAGCCTTGATCCAGACAGCGTGGACGCCGTGGTCCTCCAGCGACCGGAGGAAATAGACGAGGTGGCCCGCGTCCTGCACCGCAGGCCCGGGCACGACCTTCCCGCGGTGTACGTAGAGCACAACACGCCCAAGGGCCACATTCCCGCCACCGTCCATCCGCTGGCGGAGCAGCGCACCATCCCGCTGGTCCACGTCACGCACTTTAACGCCCTGATCTGGGACAACGGCGCCGCGCCGGTGGTGGTCATCGAGCACGGCATAAACGATCCCGGGTACCTCTATACAGGCCAGACCCCGGAGCTGGCGGTGGTGGTGAACGAGCCGGTGCGCAGGGGACGCGTGACGGGCACGGACCTGCTGTCACACTTCGCCGCGGCGGCCCCGCTCCAGGTTTTCGGCATGGGCGGAGCGGAACTGCAGGAGGCCACAGGAATCCCCGCCTCCCGGCTGCGCATTGGCGGCGATCTGCCGGGCCCCCAGCTCCACGCCGCCGTCGCCCGGTGCCGGGCGTACGTGCATCCGCTGCGCTGGACGTCACTGGGTTTGGCGCTGCTGGAAGCGATGCACCTCGGCGCTCCCGTGCTGGCCTTGGCCACGACCGAGGCCAGCCGGGCCGTCCCCCCGGACGCCGGTGCCATTTCAGCAAACGTCGACGAACTGGTCAGCGCCGCGCGGTTCCTGCTCCGTCACCCGGAGGAGGCCAGGCGACGCGGCCTCCAGGCTCGCGAAGCCGCCCTGTCCCGCTACGGGCTGGCCCGCTTCCTCAACGACTGGGACTCGCTGCTGAGCGAGCTGCCCCTACGCCCGCACCGATCCGTGCGGAGCCTCAGACAGGCCGGAGAGAGGAGCACCAGGTGAAAATAGCCATGGTTTCGGAGCATGCCAGCCCGCTCGCCGCCCTGGGCGGAGTAGATGCCGGCGGGCAGAACGTCCACGTTGCCGCGCTGTCCGCAGCCTTGGCTGGCCGGGGCCACGACATCCGGGTGTACACCCGCCGGGACGATCCCGCACTGCCGGATCGCGTCCGGGTCCAGCCGCGGCTTGAGGTGGTCCACGTCAATGCAGGACCCCCCTGCGCGGTGCCGAAGGATGAACTCCTGCCCTTTATCGGCGACCTCGCGGCCGGAATCGGCAGGGACTTTGAGAGGGTGGCACCGGACATCGTCCACGCGCACTTCTGGATGTCGGGGCTGGCAGCACTCGAGGCGGCAGCGGCCGGCACCGGCCCGCGGGTCCCTGTAGTCCAGACCTTTCACGCACTGGGAACGGTCAAGCGGCGGCACCAGGGGAAGGCAGACACCAGCCCCGGGGAGCGCCGCTGGCTCGAACCTGCCGTCGGCCGTTCGGCGGACCGCATCATCGCGACGTGCTCGGACGAGGTCTTCGAACTCAAAGCCATGGGCATAGACGCCGCCAAGGTGTCGATCGCCCCCTGCGGCGTCGCCCTGGAATTCTTCACACCCGTTGGTCCGGCAGCGACCAGAAAACACCGCCACAGGATTCTTTCGGTGGGCCGGCTGGTCCCCCGCAAGGGCGTGGACACAGTGCTCCAGGCCCTTGCCCTGTTGCGGGACAGGGGCTTCCCGGACACGGAGCTGCTGATCGTGGGAGGAAAGGGAAACGCCGGATCCGGCGCCGATCCTGAAGCCACACGGCTTGCGCTGCTGGCAGCAGAGCTCGGGCTCGGCGAGCACGTGACGTTTCAGGGGCAGGTTCCGCGCGAAGATATGCCCGGAATCTTCCGCAGCGCCGACGCGGTGGTCTGCACCCCGTGGTACGAACCGTTCGGCATTGTGCCCCTGGAGGCCATGGCCTGCGGCATCCCCGTCGTGGCCGCGGCAGTTGGGGGCCTCGCGGACACCGTTCTCGACCAAGCCACCGGCATCCACGTGCCGCCCCGCTGTCCGGAAGCCACCGCCGACGCCCTGGCCATGTTGCTGTCCAGTCCACGGCTCCGGCAGGAACTTGGGGCTGCCGGCAGGACCAGGGCGGCGGCCCGCTATTCCTGGGACCGGGTGGCCGCGGACTCGGAGAAGGCCTACCGGCTGACATTGGCGGCGCGCGCTGCAGGCAGCAGCACGGCGGCACTGAAGGGGGCGGCGCTGTGAGCATCTCTTGGACCCGCGCCGACGCGGCCCCGGCACCTGCTCCGCCGTCGACCGCCGACGGCAGTTTGGCGGTCGTCGAGTCCCATCTGGACGACGTACTGCCGGCACTGTCCTCGCTCCGCGGCCACGCCGGGCGGCTGGCCGCGTGGGGCGAGGAGCTCGCCCGGCGGCTCCTGGGCGGCCACCGCCTCCTCGTCGCCGGCAACGGCGGGTCCGCCGCTGAGGCGCAACACCTGACCGCCGAACTGGTCGGGCGTTTCGACGGAGAGCGGGTGCCGTTCTCGGCACTTGCCCTGCACGCCGAGAGTTCGGCGATGTCCGCGATCGCCAACGATTACGGTTTCGAAGAGGTCTTCGCCCGCCAGGTACGCGCCCACGGCCGTGCCGGAGACATCCTGTTGCTCCTTTCGACGTCGGGCCGCAGCCCCAACCTGGCGCGCGCCGCCGAGGCCGCAAGCGGGCTGCACATAACGACGTGGGCGCTGACGGGGCGTGCCCCCAATCCCCTCGCCTCGCAGTGCGGGGAGGCAGTTGCGATCGACGCCGGACCAGCGAGCGCCCAAGAGTGCCATCTGATCGCGATCCACGCCGTGTGCCGCGCGTTCGACGCCCAGCTTGCCCGGCTCTCGCCGGGATCGATCAGCGAGCGACGGTCATGAAAATCACCGTGGTGGGCGACGTGCTGCTCGATGTCGACATTGAGGGCGAGACGACCCGGCTCTGCCCGGACGCCCCCGTCCCGGTGGTGGATGTCGCCGCCGTCCGCCGCCGCGCCGGCGGCGCGGGCCTGGTGGCCAGCATGCTGGCGGACGACGGCCATGAAGTCAGTCTGGTCACCGTCCTTGCGGGCGACGAGGCCGGCCGCACGCTGGGCTCCTGTCTGGGCGCGGTCAGCCTCGTCGCAGGACCGTCCGGGCTGCCCACGCCGGTCAAGACCCGTGTGCGGGCAGCCGGCCGTCCCGTGGTCCGCTACGACGAGGGCTGCGGCGAAGTCCGCACCCCGGAAGTCACGGGGGCCATGCTTCGGGCCATCCGGCATGCCGCGGTGATCGTGGTGTCCGACTACGGCAGGGGCCTGACCAGCAATCCCCGCCTCCGGGCCGCCCTGGAACTGGCCGCAGCCCGGGTCCCGGTGATCTGGGACCCGCACCCCAAGGGCGCCGCGCCGGTTCCCGGGGCCGACGTCGTGACGCCGAACCTGGCAGAGGCCCGTGGCTTCCTGGCCGCAGCGGCGGGGCTGGACGGCTCCGCGGGGTCCGGCACCGAAAGCCCCGCCAGCCTCGCCCGGGTCCTTCGCCAACGCTGGGGTTCCAAAGCGGTTCTGGTGACCCTCGGCGAAGTCGGGGCGGAGCTCGCTGTGGCCGGGCTGCCGGGTCAGCGCATCGCCGCGCCCCGCGTGGACGTCGCCGACCCCTGCGGGGCCGGCGACAGGCTCGCCGCAACGCTTGCGCTGCACCGGGCACGCGGGCACGGGGTCGAGGAAGCGGCCGCCCTGGCGGTCCGGGACGCGGCGGCCTTCCTTGGCCGCGGCGGCGTCGAAACGCTCGGCAGGCATGGTCCGGGCGGGCCGCATCCGGCACCGGGCGGGCCCGCTGCCGCCGATCCTGTCAGCCTCGCCCGCCGCATCCAGGCCCGAGGGGGAACCGTGGTGGCGACCGGAGGCTGCTTTGACCTCCTGCATGCCGGCCACGCCCGGACACTCGCTGCCGCCGCGAAGCTTGGTGACTGCCTCATCGTGTGCCTGAATTCCGACGCCTCGGTGCGCCGGCTCAAGGGCCCGGAGCGTCCCATTTTGAACCAGGCGGACCGCAAGGAACTGCTGGAGTCCCTCGGCGCCGTCGACGCCGTCGTGGTGTTCGAGGAAGACACCCCGGAGGCCTGCCTCGCCCAACTCCGCCCGGACATCTGGGTCAAGGGGGGCGACTACGATCCAGCCAGCCTGCCGGAGGCGGCCCTGGTGGAAAGCTGGGGCGGCCGTTGCGCCATCGTCCCCTACCACCCCGCCCGCTCCACGACCGTACTCGCCCGTTCCTTGGCGCGCGTCAGCTGACTTTTCCCGGGACCCGCCCCGGGGAATCATTGCCTCCCCTCTGTGAAAGGAAACGATCATGAGTGAAAAAGCATTATGGCCCGGCCGGGTCCTGGTAACCGGCGGGGCGTCGGGTCTCGGCGCCGCCATCGTCGACGCCGTCCTGCAGGTGGGCGGCGTCCCGGTGGTCCTGGACAGGGACATCACCGCCGCCACTGCTTCGAAAGCCTTCCAGGTCGATGTCAGCGACCGGGAAGCGGTTGAAGAAGCTGTCCGGGAAGCGGCTGTCAGCCTGAACGGCCTCGACGCGGTGGTCACCGCGGCGGGCATCGACCGCTGCGGCAAACTCGAGTCGGTGTCCGCCGACGACTGGGAAAAGGTCATTGCCGTAAATCTCCTCGGCACGGTATCCACAGTCAGGGCGGCCCTGCCCTATCTGAAGGAATCCCGCGGCAGGGTCGTCACGGTCGCATCCACGCTTGCGAAGCGGGCACTGCCCGAGGCCAGCGCCTATTGCGCGTCCAAGTTCGGCGTGCTGGGCTTCACCCACGCCCTCGCTGCCGAAACAGCGGGAGAAATCGGTGTGACGGCGATGATCCCCGGTGGCATGAAGACAAGATTTTTCGACGACCGGCCGGAGCAGTACAAGCCCTCGGACGATTCCCGGCTGAACGACCCTGCGAACGTCGCCCGCGCCATCCTGTTCGTTCTGTCCCAGCCGATCGGCTGCGAGGTCCGGGAGATGCTTATCTGCCACGAGGGGGAGAACTCCTGGCCCTGAGGCAGGAACATCCGTGTGAACGGCGTGCGCCAACCAATCGGTCCGGGGGCGTGTAGAAACCGGCGCCCCTGGGTACGGGAACGGATAGGGAGGCCCCGCAGCCAGCTCAAGACCTCCAGTCACCGAAACAAACGCAGCCGGCCTGCCTCGCGGGTCGGATCGGGAACGGGGAACCATGAGCGCCGACGGAGAGCACCCGGAAACGGTCGAAAGCCAGTTCGCTGCCCAGCGCGGCCTCACTGAATGGCTGCCGCTGAAACTTGCAGAGTCGGCCCCGGCCGTTCTCCTCGTGGGTGACCTCATGCTGGACGGCTGGTGGGACGGCACCATTGATCGCCTGTGCCGGGAGGCCCCTGCCCCGGTTGTTGACGTCCGGCTCCGCACCTGGGCGCCGGGCGGTGCCGCCAATACGGCCATGAACCTGGCCGCGCTGGGAGCCCGCGTCAAGCTGGCCGGCGCGGCGGGGCTTGATGCCGCCGGTGACGAACTCCAACGGCAGCTGGAGGCGGCGGGAGTCGACGCCGGCTGGGTGCAGCGGCACTCGGAAATGGTGACGACGACGAAAACCCGGATCAGCAGCGGCGGTCAGCTCCTGGTGCGGTTCGACGACGGTGCAGGGCCCGTACCCGCTGCCGCGCTGGACGGCATCACGGCCTGCCTCGCGGAGCGTTTCCGCGATTTTGACGCCGTGGTGCTGTGCGACTACGGGAATGGAGCCTTGGACGGCCCGGTCCGGGACCTCCTCATGACCTCCCTGCCGCGGCGCCCGGAGTCACTCCTGGTGGTGGTCGACGCCCACGATCCGACGCCATGGGCCGGGCTGCGGCCGGACCTCGTCACGCCAAATGCGCAGGAAGCCGCCCGCATGCTGGGACTTCAGCACCCCGGCAGCGGCGGCCGGCAGGACTGGGCCGTCTCGCATCGGGACGAGCTGCTCGGCGCGGCGGGGGCTTCCGCCGTCGTGGTCACCCTGGACAGGGAAGGCACGGTGCTCCTGCCCTCGTCCGGGCCGGTACACCGCACTTGGGCCAGGCCTGTCGCGGAGAAACAGGCTTCGGGTGCCGGCGACACCTTTGTCGCGGCCCTGACGGTGGGGCGGGCCGCCGGGCTCGCCCTGAGCACCAGCGTGGATCTGGCCCAGGCGGCAGCAGACGTGGCTGTCCGCAAACCGGGCACCGCGGTCTGCGGGAGCGATGACCTAAGCCGTTACCTGGGGAGTTTCGAAAACAGCGCACTCAGCGCTCGGGAGCTGGCCCGGCAGCTTCAGGTCCACCGGGCAGAGGGCCAGCGGATCGTGCTGACCAACGGCTGCTTCGACGTGCTCCATCGCGGGCACACCAGGTACCTCAACCAGGCCAAGCAGCTCGGGGACGTCCTGGTGGTTGCCCTCAACAGCGATGCCTCCGTGCGCCGGCTCAAGGGCGACGGGCGCCCCATCAACACGGCGACCGACCGGGCCGCCGTGATCGCGGCCCTAAGCTGCGTGGACTACGTGACCGTCTTCGACGAGTCAACGGCCGTCCCACTTATCGAACAGCTGCGCCCGGAGGTGTACGCCAAGGGCGGCGACTACAGCCCCGAAATGCTCGTAGAAACCAACGCGGTGGAAAGCTACGGCGGGCGGGTGACCATCCTCGACTACGTCCAGGACGTGTCCACGACCGCCGTCGTCAACCGCATCCGAAGCGCGGGGAGCGCCCAAAAGCAGAGCGCGGGCAGCGCCCAAACGCAGGAAGAGCCGACCTGACCGGACTCAGCCCGGCTACGGGGCGGGTTCGTCCGGGGCCGAGTCGTCCGCGAGGAGTTCCTCCGCGGCTCTCGGATGCACAGGCTCGCCCGGCGGGGTCCGCCTCAGCGGCTCGTCGTCGGGCTTCATCGCCAAAAGGCCGGACCGGTCCGGTTCCTCCCGGAGTTCCTCTGCCACTGCGGGCTTGAGCCAGGTTGCCACCACGCTGACGCCGCCGCCGTCGTCACGATCGGTCACGACGTCGATCTCGGACGCCGCGGCGCCCATGCGCTGCAGCTTCTCCCGATAACTCGCGATCAACGCCTCGAGAGTGTTCTCCGTCCACTCTCCGGGCCGCATCCGCGTGGAGATCTCGACGGGTTCCGGCTGGTATAGCGACATCAATAGACCTCCGGGCTCGGGTCGGACAACCTTTGAACAGTCTTGCACGGCGCGGCCAGCGGCACACCGCGACGGCGCAGAAAGTTCAAACGGGATCTGTCACCGTCGCAGCTTTTCCGTACCCGCTTGCAGGATGTCCTTCTTCCATCGAGAGCGCGGTGGGATAATACGCTCATGAGCGAGACCATTGAGCCGGTTCCGATGGGGCCACCGGCTGAGAGCACGGAAGGAACCGTCCCGGGCGGCCCCCGACCGCATCGCGAGAATGTGAGCACCCGACAGATGCGTACCATCGGGCAGCGGCGCCACGATGCCGAGGAAAAGCTCGCCCGCCATCTGGAGCAGGCCCGGCAACACCACGAGGCGGCCGAGCACCCCTTGGAGGAAACGCCCACCCGAGAGTAGGTCTCGCCACCTCCAGCTCCGCGCGGCAGCCAGGCGGCGCTAACTCCTCAGTCCCTTAGGAGCCAACCTGGTCGGCGGCACGCTTGGCCGCGGCCTGGGCATCGGCGAGTGCTTTGTCCGGCGTCTTCGTGCCGAGAAGGGCCGAGGCGATGGCGTTGTTGAGTTCGGTCTTGATGGTTTGGCCGGCGGGTGAGGCCCCGAGCGATTTTCCGGTCGGCAAGACGTCGTAGTACGTTGCGATGGCCTCGTCGAATCCGGCGTTGCCGCTGGCCTTGACGAATTTGTCCCGGATCAGCTTGTCAGCCGAGGGAGAGCCGGTGAAGAGGCCGGTGTTGATGGCCCCGGGTGTGGAGGCGATTTTCTCGGCCCTGGCCGCGCCCGCCGCTGACCAGGCCTCGTCGGTGACCAGCGATGTCATCCAGGCGCATGCCGCGTCGGCGTTCTTGGCCCCCGCGGGAATGACGAACGATGTTCCGCCCGCGACGGTGAAGGGCTTGCCATCCTTGTCCTTGAACGGGACAGCGGAGATCTTCAGTGATTGTGCATAGGATGCGAGGACGTTGACGTACCACTGGGCATCGACCTGGGCGCCCACCTGCTTCTTGACGAACTGGTTGTCCTTGCCGAAGGTGTCGAACGAATCGCTGAAACTCTTGGCTTTGGCATATCCGCCCTGGGCGTCGTAAATCTCCTTCAGCAGGGTCAGCGCCTCGATGTTCGCCGGGTCATCCAAGGCCGGGGTGCCTTTGTCGTCCATGAGCTTGCCGCCCTGCCCCAGAAGCCACAGTTCGGCCTGGCCACCGGCAACCGGATCAAAACCCAGCGTTGAGGGGTTGCTTCCGCTGGACTTGTACGTCTTAGCCACCGCGTCCAGCAGCTTCGTCTTATCCGAAGTGTCAATGTCGCCTGCAGAGACGCCTCCAGCCTGCAGTACGTCCTGGTTGAGGATGATGGCAGCCGGTTGGTAGAACTGGGGCACCGCCCAGATCTTGTCCTGATAGGTGACCTGCTCGGTGACGGCGGGATAAAACTGCTTCTTCGGGTCCATGCCGTGCGCGCTAAAGCACCCGTCGAGGGGCTTGATGAGCCCTTGGGCGGCGTAAGTGGCCACGAATGCCCGGTCCATCTGCACCACGTCCGGCACATCGCCACTGGCGGCGCGTGTGGTGAATTTCTGCGCATCAAAAGGCGTCTGATCCATCGTGATCTTGACGCCCGGCAGCTGTGTGACGGCGTACTGCATCCGGGCCTTGCCGACGTCGTCGGCGTTATCGAAAGCCCAGGCACTCAGTGACCCGGAGGCCTCCTTCTTAAAATCCGCCGTTCCGGCCGGGGACCCGTTGTCCCCGCCGCACGCCGTCAGACCTAAGACCGCCAGAGCGAGAAACGCCACACTCTTTTGCCGAACACCCATCTGCATCCTCCGAGTTTCGATGTCAGCGCGGCCGGGGATTCTTTCGGTGAAACCCGGTTTAACTGCCAGACTGTAAGTAAGCTTGCTATTTGGAAAGCTAGCCGAAGCTGAATGGGCGCGCAAGCGCGGAATTGGGGGGGCCAGTGGTGGGAGAAAGATCATCCGTGAAGATTCCGGCGCGCAAGTCTGCCGGCAAGGTGCGTCCAGCGCGGATCAAGTACAACCGCCGGGAAGCGCTGGCAGGGTACCTGTTCATTTCGCCGTGGATCGTCGGCTTCGTCGTGTTCATGCTCGGCGCCATGGCCTACAGCCTGGTGATCTCCTTCAGCCGCTACAACCTCGCCACCAACGTTGCGAGACCGGCAGGCATCTCAAACTACGCCCGGCTCTTTGACGACCCAAAGGTGGCCACATCGCTGGCCAACACCTTGTTTTACGCCGTCATGGCCGTGCCGCTGGAAATCTGCGTCGCGCTTGGGCTTGCCCTTCTGCTGAACCGGGTCGGGCGCGGCGCGGGTTTCTTCCGCACCGTGTACTACCTTCCGAAGATGACGCCGTCCGTTGCCACCGCTGCGGTGTTCCTGCTCCTGCTGAACGGAAACACCGGGGCCATCAACCAGGCGCTTGGCTTTGTTGGAATCTCGGGTCCGCAGTGGCTTATCGATCCGGGCTGGGTAAAGCCTTCGATCGTACTGATGACACTGTGGGGTGTCAGCGGCACGATGGTCATTTTCCTCGCGGCACTGAAGAGCGTCCCCAAGGACCTCTACGAAGTGGCCGACCTGGACGGCGCCGGTTCTGTCCGGAGGTTCTTTTACATCACCGTGCCCATGATCTCGGGTGCTATCTTCTTCAACGTGATTGTCTTGACGATCGCGGCGCTGCAGGTCTTCGACCAGGCCTACCTCCTTTTCTGGAGGGACCAGACCAGTTCGTCCCCGGAGGCATCACTTTTCTACGGGATTTACCTGTTCCAGCAGGCCTTCCGCGAGTTCAATTTCGGCTTCGCCTCGGCCATGGCCTGGGTACTCTTCGTTCTGATCCTGCTCATCAGCCTCGTGCAGGTGAGAATCGGGAACAGGTTCGTCTACTACGAAGGCGAGAAACGCTGATGGCAACCACACGGGCCCAGCCGGCCGGCACAGAGCTCCCCACCCCCACGCCCGACGCGAAGACCGACGTCGGGCCCTCAAGGCCCCGCCGAAAAACGCGCCCTCCGCGGGCCAGGGCGGTGCGGCTGCTGCTTTGGGCTCTGCTGGTCGTAATCAGCGCCGCGTTCCTGTACCCGCTGGTGTGGCTGATTGCCGCCAGCCTCAAACCCCGCGCCGAGGTGTTCGACAATGCGCTGGTTCCCCGCACGTTCTCGCCGCAAAACTATGTCCAGGTCTGGGACCAGCTCCCGCTGGGACACTGGGTGGCCAACAGTTTCCTGATCGCCGTCCTGGCTGCCACACTCGTCACCTTCTCCAGCGCCATGATCGCCTTCGGTTTCGCCTATTTCCGGTTCCCGGGCCGCAACTTACTCTTCGGCCTCGTCCTGGCCACAATGATGCTCCCGGGGGCGGTGACCATGGTGCCGCAGTACCTGATTTGGAAAAACCTCGGAGTCCTCGGAACCTGGATTCCACTGTTTGGGATGAACCTCTTCGGTTCGGCCTTCTACATCTTCCTGCAACGGCAATTCTTCCTCGGGCTCCCCCGGGAGCTCTTCGAAGCCGCGCGGATCGATGGCGCCAGCTACTTTGGGCTCTTTCGCCGGATCGCCCTGCCGCTCTCCATCCCGTCGCTGGTGGTGATCTTCATCTTCGAATTCCAGGCAAGCTGGAACAACCTGCAGTCCGCACTGATCTACCTCAACGCCGGATCGGTCGAAGGTTTCACTGCTCCGCTCGGGATTGCCTACGCCATGACCAAATACAGCCCCACCAACGGAGGCCAGGGCGACTATCAATACGTCATGGTGGCCACCTTGCTCATTACCTTGCCCATGCTCGTTCTTTTCGCCTTCGGACAACGGCACTTCATTGAAGGGGTCGCCACCGAAGGCCGGAAAGGCTGACCCGAGGCACGATGCGGCGCTCGTGGCATCGCGTGCCTTTTAGCAAGCCCTCTACGCTGTCCAAGCAGCGTCTGGACATGATCAATAAGCACACTTAGTATTTCTGTGCGGACGCCGTTGGAGTCCGATGCCGACGGCCAGGACAAACTGGAATCCGCGAAGCTCAGCTGGGAGGCGCAGTGACTAACAAGCTCGAAAAAAGGAAGATCAGCCAGCTCAGGCCCGGTGACCAGGTCAAAATGGGCGGGTTTGTCTTCGAAGTAGCTACGGCGGAACGAGCAGGAAAGCTCGTCCACATGACTCTGACCGACAGTGAAGGCAGCACTTCGACCATGATCGGCTCCTCATCAGCAACGCTGCGCAGCCCCAAAAAGATGCCCATCGGCAGCTAGGAAAGAGGACATCTCTCTTCTGGCGCAACCGCCGGATTTCCCTCCCTCAAAGCCCGACTGAGCCCCGGCGTCCAAGCCACGGCGGAGGACGAGCTTAAGGCGACCGACAACCCCACAAAATCCACGAGCTAGGCACGGAAGGCGGATTTATGAAGCACAGGGCAGATTTCCACCCGACGACGGCGATTGTCACCGGATCGGACTCAGGGATCGGGCGCGCCACTGCCGTGGCGCTTGCCCGCGTCGGGCTGGATGTCGGAATTACCTGGCATTCGGACCAGCGCGGAGCCGAGGAAACCGCAGCAGAGGTCCGAGGCTTGCACCGGAAGGCTGTTGTGCGGCACTTGGACACCACGGATGTTTCCGGCGCGGCCGTCAATATCGATCAACTCGCCGACGAGCTCGGCGGTGTGGACGTCTTCGTGAACAACGCCGGGACCGGTGACGGCACCAGGTTCCTGGATCTTGATTATCAGACTTGGATGTCGACACTGGACACCAATCTCAACGGTGCGTTCGTCTGCATGCAAGCGGCTGCCCGGCGGATGGTCGCCGCCGACCGCGGAGGCCGCATCGTTGCGGTGACCAGTGTCCACGAGTTCCAGCCGCGCGTGGGTGCCTCCGCCTACGACGCCTCCAAGCACGCTTTGGGAGGGCTCATCAAAACGATGGCCCTAGAACTCGCGGAGTTTGGCATCACTGCCAACAGCGTGGCCCCGGGGGAAATCGCCACACCGATGACGGGCAATACCGACGTGAACCCGGAAGGTGTCGAGCGGCCCGGTGTTCCCCTCGGCAGGCCTGGGGATGCGCGGGAGGTTGCCGAAGTTATCGCGTTCCTGGCCTCTGCGGCGTCCAGCTACGTCACCGGGGCTTCCTGGGCTGTGGATGGCGGGATGCTCCAGATGGGCCCACAGGCCGGCTCTCACATTGCCAGCAACGACTGGCGGCAAGGGTGATCAGCCGGCCCGCAGCCCCGCGTGGCAGCACCCTAGAGCGATTCTTCTCAGAAGGCGGCCGCCCGTGCCCCTGAAGCCGTCACTGCTGAAGCGCGTGAGTTCAGGACGCAGCGCACTGGGGCCCGCTGCTTACGCCGCCGTGCTCTCGCTCGTGGTTCTTGCCCTGGCCGGCGTGGTCGGCGTGGCCTTGCACCTCCCCTGGCTGTTTCCCAGCCTGGGCCCCACGGTGATGCTGTTCTTCGAATCGCCGGAGCAGCCCGCAGCCCGGCCAGCGAACACGCTGATCGGGCACCTCACCGGCCTCGTGATGGGCGTGCTCTGCCTGTACGCATTCGGCCTCCAGGACAGCCCGCCGGCCCCGGTGGGCGGGCTCACTGTCCTCTACGTCGCCGCCGGGTCCTTGTCCGTGGCGCTCACCACGCTGATCCTGACGTGGCTGCGGAAGCCGCACCCACCGGCCGGAGCGACAACGCTGATCGTCAGCCTCGGAATCCTGACCACGCCGCCGCAGCTGCTTTCCATGGCTGGCGCCATCCTGCTCATCACCGCTGCAGGCTGGGGTTTGAATGTTCTCCTTGGCACCAGACCGGCACCTGCCGAGTAGGCCAGCGCCGCCAGCATTAGCCTTGCATTCGCAGGCGCGCAAAAAAGTCGGCGATGACCAGTCTCGAGTCCACGTCGGTGTACGTCCTTCTGGAGGGCGAATCGCGTGTTTCATCAAACCTGGAGGTGACGTCGTCGAGCCCGGTGACGACGAGCGGCGCGCTGTCTCCTAAGCACCACAACGGACCGAAGTGGACGAAGTCCGGCACTTTGAGACTGTTGAACCGTTGCCACAGCCAAGCACCGCCCGCTCCGGCCGTGCTGAGGGAGTAGTCGAGCTCGGCAACAGAGATGGCAACCTGACGGTACGTTTCCAAAGGAAATTGCCACACGGCGAGTTGCTGATTCCCCAGCACAAACTGGGCGGCGGCCGGATCCGTGTCGAAGTTGTATTCACCCTCGTTCGCAGCGGACCCGCCGACCCATACCAGCGTGAAGCAGGTTGCGATATCCGGTTCCAGGAGGAGCGCATCGGCAATGTTCGTCAGGGGGCCAGCACACACCAGGAGCAACGGCAGCTGTCCCTCGGCATTGGCGGCGTCAATGATGGCCCGCGCGGCGGCTGTGTTCCGACGTTGCCCGGTGAAGGGGCTGTCAGGACCGGCGTGAACACTTGCCAACTCCGGGAGCTTCAAAACCCGCAGCAAATCCTCTGCCAGGTCCGCCCCGCCCTGTGCCATCCCTTCGGGGCATCCAAACATTGGATTGGTCAGCGAGCTCGTTATCGCGATGATCCTATTCGCCGGCGACAGCGCGTGATGGGTCAGTCCGATGAGTCCGTCCGGGTCACCTGCCCAGTCGTTGTCAAGGATGATTCGGCAGCGCGGCTCCACATTGATCATGTTCATGAATCAGTGTGGCTTGATCCGCCTTGCCTGGTCCCCGGCAATTTCAATGGGCGGAAGCCGAAGGGGTGGTTCGGCCGGCGTACTGTCTGATTGCGGGAGCGGAAGTTAGGGAGAGGTCTGGTGTAACGGGGTCCAGCAGAACCTCTCAAGTTCCCGGACGAACGACGTAACGTAGTGAACATGACCATGAACAATCGCGCTGAGGTGCGGGAATTCCTCATCTCCCGCAGGGCGCGCATCACCCCTGAACAGGCAGGGATCGACCCTGTCGGGACGCGCCGCCGCGTCGCGGGACTGCGCCGCGACGAAGTCGCCCGCCTCGCCGGGGTCAGTGTTGACTACTACACCCGGCTGGAGCGCGGAAATCTGTCAGGCGCGTCCGACACTGTGCTGGACGCGATCGCGCGGGCGCTCGAACTCGATCGCGCCGAACACGACCACCTCCACGACCTCGCCCGCACAGCCAACAAGGCACCTCGGGTGCGGTCCAAGCAGCTGGCGAACACCGTCCCACCGGCCCTGCAATACTTTCTTGACGCGATCACGGAAGCCCCGGCACTTATCACGAACAACCGGATGGACATCATCGCCGCCAATGCGCTGGGCTTTGCAATGTACTTCGACATGTACCGTGGCACGTCACGGCCCGCGAACCATTCTCGGTACATTTTCCTAGACCCCCGGGCCCACGATTTCTATCCCGACTGGGACCGGGCCGCGAACGTCAACGTGGCGATCCTTCGCCGCCAGGCCGGCCGTTTCCCGCACGACAAAGGCATTGCGGAACTCGTGGGCGAGCTTTCCATGCGCAGCGAGGAGTTCCGCACCCGGTGGGCGGCGCACAACGTCCGCCGTCACTATTCGGGGACGAAGTCGTTTCACCACCCCGTCGTTGGGCCGCTTGAACTCAACTATCAGCAGCTGGAACTCGAGGAAGACTCCGGCCAGTCCCTCACCGTCTACCCGGCCGTCCCCGGCAGCCCCACAGAACAGGCCCTGAAACTGCTGGCATCCTGGGCCGCGACCGAACACGTCGTGGAGAGGGCTACCCAGGTGGTCACCGCGCGCTGACCTGCGCACCGGGAGCCGCCTGGTATCCCCCGCTAGGCCAGCGCCTCGAGCGTGACGCCGGTATGCTCCGCCAGCTGCGCCAGCAGGGCGTCCTGGTACCGCTGATCCTGAACGGCCGGGTGCGGGGCGTGCGTGCGTTGGTGGTACCAGTAACCCCCGGTGCTCAACGCGGCAGGGTCATTGCTGGTTGCCAGCCACTCCTGAGTGCGATGTCCAAGCCGCAGGTCGTCGGGCGCTGAGCGCCCTCCCATCCGGGTGGGCACCCACCCGGGGTCTACGGCGCTGCTGACAATGCGCGGCGCCAAGCGCGCCACCGCGGCCGAGAGCGCGGTGACGTGCAGCTTGCTCGTCGAGTAAGAGGCTGTCGCGGAACGCCCCGACCAGTCCAGGCCGCTCAACCCGGTGTCGCCGCCGCGGTGCATGCCGCTGCTCAGGTAGATCAGTCGCCGGGGCCCTTGGATCAGCGCCGTCAGCACGTACGGGGCCACAACGTTGACTGGCAGCAGTGCGAAACCGTTCAGCACGCCGGCATTATGGATGAGGGCGTCGATCGCGCCGATCTGGTTCGCTTGGTCGGCCATCTGCCGGACGTCGGCGGGATCGGCGAGCTCCGCCACAAGACAGTGTGCGCCCCGTTCGATGAGGTGCTGCACTGCCGCCCTCCTCTGAGCGGACCTGGCGTGCACGATCACGTCATGGCCGTCTTCGAGCAACGTTTCCGCCGTCGCGAGACCAAGCCCATCCGTTGAACCGGTGACCAGAACGCGCGCCATGTCTGCCCCTTCGTGGTTTTCGTACGCTGTCGTGGCTGTTGGGAGGGACCGCCCCCTGCCCAGTATCGCCCCTTCCGGAGCACACAGGAGGCCCCGCCGGAACTGATTCCGGGCAGGGCCTCCTGGCGAGGACGCGGCGTTTAGAGAGTGGCGGTGTCGATCACGAAGCGGTAGCGGACGTCCGAGGCCAGGACGCGCTCATAAGCGTCGTTGATCTTGTGGGCCGGGATGACCTCGATCTCGGCGCCGAGACCGTGCTCGGCGCAGAAGTTGAGCATCTCCTGGGTTTCCGGAATGCCGCCGATCATGGAACCGGCGAAGGAGCGGCGTCCGCCGATCAGCGCAAACGCGTTGACGGGGAGCGGCTCCGCAGGGGCGCCCACGTTCACCAAGGCGCCGTCGAGGGACAGCAGCTGCAGGTAGGAGCTGATGTCAATCGAGGCGCTGACCGTGTTGATGATCAGGTCGAAGCTGCCGGCGAGCTGTTCAAACGTGCCCGGATCGCTGGTTGCGTAGTAGTTGTTCGCGCCCAGGCGCAGGCCGTCCTCCTGCTTCTTCAGCGACTGCGACAGGACAGTCACGTCCGCGCCCATGGCGGAGGCGAGCTTGACGGCCATGTGGCCAAGCCCCCCGAGCCCGACGACGGCGACCTTCTTGCCGGGGCCGGCGCCCCATCGGCGCAGCGGCGAGTAGGTGGTGATGCCGGCGCACAGCAGGGGCGCGGCGACGTCGAGCTCGATGCCCTCGGGGATGGTGACGACGAAGTCCTCGGTAACGACGACGTGGGTGGAGTAGCCGCCCTGGGTGACGGTTCCGTCGCGGTCGACGGCGCCGTAGGTGCCGGTCATTCCCTTCTGGCAGTACTGTTCGTCGCCCGTCTGGCAGTTGGTGCACTCGCCACAGGAATTGACCATGCAGCCGACGCCGACCCGGTCGCCGACGGCGTGCTTCGTCACCGCGGAGCCGATCTCGGTGACGATGCCGGCGATCTCATGGCCCGGAACCAGAGGATAGGACTGGGGACCCCAGTCGCCGCGGACGGTGTGGATGTCGGAGTGGCAGATGCCGGCGTACTTGATCTCGATCAGGACGTCGTGGGGGCCCACGTCGCGGCGCTCGATGGTGGTGGGGACAAGGTCCCCGGTGGCGGACGGGGCTGCATAGGCGTTGACGGTAGTCATCGTTCTCCTGTTTTGGTGGTTAGGTTCTTTTCAAGCGGCGGGCTTCACGGGCGGAGAAGCACCTTGATGGCGCGGCGCTCATCCATGGCCTTACAGCCTCGCCGCCAGAGGCATGCGTGATTGTTGCGCGCATGACGTGATGCGCTGGTCGGAAGTTAAAAGGGGTCTATCTCCATGAAACCGGCAGCTGGCAATCCTAGCGAGGGCTCTGCTGAAACGGGTTATGCCAGAACCCCTCAAAACTGGGCGGGTTTCGTCGTAACGTGTCCTTATGGATACCGAGCCGACCTAGGAGGCAGGCATGGATAACATCTTCACGCGCACCGGTTTCGAAGTCCCCGAGCAGGTCCGCCGCTTCTTGCAGGGAGAGTCGGAGACCGGCCTCCGGATCGAGGAATACCGGGACGGAACCACGCTGGTGGTCAGAACCGATTTGCCCGGCATCGATCCCGAGAACGACGTCGACATCACCATCGCCGATGACGCCCTGCACATCGAGGCCCGGCGCGAGGACCCCGGCCACCGAGACCGGCCCGGGTACCGCAGTGAGCTCCGATACGGGGTCTTCTCCCGCACCGTGCCGCTGCCGCGCGGGGCCGCCCCGGAAGGCGTGCAAGCCAGCTACGTCGACGGCGTCCTGGAAATCCGCGTTCAGGTTCCCGACCAGCCCGGTCCGGCCGCCACGAAGATCAGGGTCTCCCGGGGCGGCTACCAGCCGCCGGAGCCACCGCAGTCGCCGGAATCACCGCAGTCGCTGTAATCGGCTTCTGTTTCCTGAGGAGCCCCTTGTAGACATTTGCCGGACGCTGCGTCTCAGCGCCGATCTGCCCGGCGGCGGCCCTATCCCGCCTACTTACTATCTCCGTCCTGCCCAGTCCCCGCAGCGGAAGCATTGCACGGACCGGGTTGTTGTTCTGAGTAAGTAAGAAGAAGTCTCCGGAAGGGAGCCCGCCATGATCCGCATTGCCATCGTGCTCGGCAGTACACGGCCAGGACGCCTCGGCAAGCCCGTGGCGGACTGGGTGCTTTCACGGGCAGCAGAACGCGACGATGCCACGTTCGACGTACTCGACGTCGCCGACTTCGAGCTACCCATCCTCGATGAGCCGCTGCCGCCCTCCCTCGGCCGGTACAGCCAGCCGCACACCAAGGCCTGGTCCGAGGCTGTCGAGCGCTTCGACGGTTACATCTTCGTCACCGGGGAGTACAACCATTCGATTCCGGGTGCACTGAAAAACGCCGTGGACTATCTCTACAAGGAGTGGAACAACAAGGCGGCCGGGTTCGTCAGCTACGGAAGCAGCGGCGGCATCCGCGCCGTCGAACACTTCCGGGCGGTGGCCGCAGAGCTGCAGCTGGCGGACGTCCGGGCACAAGTGGCGCTGCCCCTAGCGGCAGAGTTCGAAAACTACCGCACGTTCATCCCGACGGCGGCCGCAGAGACGAATCTGCAGACCCTGTTTGACCAGGTAATAGCGTGGGCCGGCGCCCTGAAGGTCCTCCGTCCGGACCAGTCCCACGGAAATGAACCCGGCATGGCCGCCTAACCCGCGTCCCTTCACGCGGTGCTAGGCCGGGCTCTCAACCTTGCGCCGCCGTCGACGGGCTGGGGGAGAGTCCGGCGCGTGGAGCGCAGGGACAGGAGGGCTGGACGGTGGCTCTTCCTGGCCCGCGCCGGCATCGGGAACGAGCACGGGGACCGTAGCGGCCGGACCGGCTGATTCCGGCACGGGGCCGCCCGCTACTTTCCGAAGGTAGTCCAAGGCGCCCCCTTCGGTGAACCCGTAGTCGCGCACCAGCGTCCTCAGCGCCAGGCCGGCCAGCACCCGCAGCAGCTGGGCGGAGGAGAGATCGGCACTCCCGCCGTACCTGAGCGCCCACTCTTCGACCAGGCGCAGCGAGCTGGACACTTGGCGGCCCAGCCGGGTCGCTGCGGTGATGTCTGCGCTGGTGAAGACATGCGGCCAGGGCGCATACAGGTTCACGGCAGCACAGAAAACCTCTGCGGGGACCAGCGGTACCGCTAGGAGCGACCGGACCCCCTCGGCAGCGGCGGCACTGGCATAGCCGGGCCAGCGGCGGTCCAGAGTCGTGTCTCCAACGAATACGAACTCCCCGCCACGAACCACTGCGCGTGCGGGCCCATCGTCGAAGGAACGTTGCGTTTCGTCCGCGGCGCGCGACGGCGCGCTGCCCGCGATGAGGGTGGCGGTCTCCCCTGACCTAAGAATGGTGATCGCCCAGCTGATCCCCCGACCCGGACCGCCGATCTCGTCGACGAGCTCACTGACCGCCTCGTTGAGGAACGCACCGATGACCGGGTCGTTGAAATGTCTGTCCCAGAAGGCAGACCGGGGCTCGGGCCTGCTGTCTGTACCAGCTTCTTGGGTCATGTTCCACGCTCGAGATCAAAGCACGTAGCTCACTGCTGAACCGATAGAAAAAGCATACGTCCGCGCGGACAACTCAGCGCCGCCCAATTTGCGCTACCGAAGCAGCCCCGGCTATAGGGTTCGGTGATGTTCGATCAGCCACCGGGCCATTTGCTGGGCACGCTTAGATGCCAGCAGATCGCCTTCGCTCGCCGAGATGATGGAGCCCTTCATGAGGATGTGCCAGGAGCGCGCGAATTCCTCGGGGCGGTTCAGCGTGGCTTCCTCGGCCAGTGCTTGGATGTGGCCCCTGATCCTGCTGAGATATCCGATGCTGGCCTGTCCCAGGGGGTGTTCCGGCCCCATCTCCAGCAGGACGTTGATAAAGGTGCACGCCTCAAAGTCATCGCGCTGGAACCAGTCCCCGAAAACATCGAAGATCGCAAGCAGCTGTTCCTCGGCCGTGCTTCCACGGCGCCTGGCTTCGGAGACGATCAGATCGACGGTCCAGACCTGGTCGCGCAGGTCCAAAAAGGCAAGCACCAGTGCGTTTTTGGACGGAAAGTGACGGTAAAAAGTCGCCTTAGAGACCCCGGAACTGTCGATCAGTTCGTTGACGCCGACACTGCGAATACCACGGCGCGAGAACAACTCGTAGGCTGTGGCGAGAATGCGATCTGCTGGATCATCACGGCCAGCCATCACCCCGGCGGGCAACAACGTGGAACTGGCAGCTTCGTTGACGGTCATCGTAAGAGCAATTTTACACCTGCCCCGCCGTAGCAGGCTTGTTCCCAAGGTAGAGTCCCCGGAACTACGGTCCCCGTCCGCGCAAGGGGTGGCCGCCGTACGGCCGCCACCGTCGGCAGGGAGGACGTCCCGCGTTACGATGCGGCTGCGCGACGGTCCTCCCGACGGGAGTGAAGACAGACTTTTCTATCTCGCTCGCGCAAGTTTCTCTGGACGGCTCCGACACAGGTCCTGAGTGAGAAATATTGGGTGTTAAGGAGCGGCCCATGGCTGGTGGCTTGCCCGCAGGTCTTGTCATCACCCCGGCGCGCACCCTGCCTCGGGGTGAAAACACCATGGCAGACGTCGTACAGTAAGTTTGCTTGGTTTTTTTCTCTGGGCGCGAGACAGACTGGTCGGTCCTTCGGTAGTGTTGTTGGTGAACGCCGGAGCGGCCCTTGCCAGGCACCCAAACGCTTCCCGGCTCAACTGCAAAGACGCAGAGACGGAATTGGAGGACAACCCCGTGATCGATAGTGAAATCCTGGCTGTAGAAGCCGCCGCCGCTAGGCTGGAATCCTCAGCTGCGGGCGAGGAGATCAGCGAGGAGAACGCCGCCAGCCTGCAATCGGCAGTGGCCACGGCGGTCACGCACGGCAAATCCATCAAGGACGTGGCCGCAGCGGCACACCTCACCGCACTTGAGGTGCTGGATGCGGCCGACGCCGTCACCTATACCGGACCCGTCGCGCAGGTGCCGGCAGCAGCGCCGACATTGTAATCGTCCGCCCGTCGCCCTAACGAGCAGCGGCTGATAGGCGTAGGCTATCTACGCTTCAGCGCCCTGCACCTTTCCACCCCAGGACCGACTCAGCCGCGCCGGAAGCCCATGGACCGGAGAGGTTAAGGAGCTGGCGTGGACACCCGAAAGCTGAAGTATTTCCTGGCCGTCGTTGACCACGACGGGTTCAACCGGGCTGCGGAGCATCTCCTCATCGCGCAGCCGTCCCTCTCCCAGACCATCGCCGCGCTGGAGAAGGAACTCGGCGTGCCGCTCTTTCACCGTATCGGCCGCCGCGCGGTACTCAGCGAAGCCGGCAAAGAGCTCGTGGGACCGGCGCGGCTCGTGATGCGGGACCTTGATGCCGCCCAGTCTGCCGTGAAAGCCCTGCGTGGGGTGCGCAGCGGGCGGCTGGACATCATCACCATGCCCTCACCTGGCATCGAGCCGCTCACGTCCATGATCGCCGGGTTTACCCGCGCACATCCGTCGGTCCGGCTCAACGTCAGCGCCGCATTCACGCCGGAGGAAGTCATTGAGTCCGTCCGCAGCGGCAGCACGGAGATCGGTCTCGCCGGGTCCCCCACCCCTATCCGGGTGCCGGGAGTCCAGGTCCTGGAACTGGAGCGCCAGCCGCTGATCCTCATCGTCAATCCCCAGGCCGACACCTTCACGGCCGGGCCGGCCATCCAACGCGAGGACCTGGGCGGGCACCGACTGATCGCAAGCCAGCGCGGATCCCTTATGCGCTGGCTGGTCGACGATGCACTGGCCCACGGCGTCAACACCGAAATCGTCGTCGAGGTCGCCCACCGGACCTCAATTCTGCCACTGGTCCTGGCCGGCGTCGGCCACGCGGTCATGTCTTCCGCCTGGGCGCAGACGGCCCACAAAGCCGGCCTGCGGACCCTCCTGATCGAACCCGTGTCGCACCTGGACGTCGCCGTCCTGAGCCGACGGGACGGCCTCACTCCCGCCGCCACGGCCTTCCTGAAGGTGGCGGAACTGCATGTGGCCATGGGACCCGCGAACGGGCGCGGACATGCAGAACCGGCAGGCTGGCAGACCGACCAATAGGCTCAACCTATCTACGGAATTGGATCTTGGTCTTGGACGCCGGGTGACGGCGAACCGTCTACTTGAAGAGGACAAGCAGTGTGACGCTGCTAACACACTCAACGAGGAGACAGCATGAGCACCACCCAGACTTTCACCATCGCTTCCATTCCCGCCGACGGCGTGGGCAAGGAAGTTGTCTCCGCCGGGCAGCGCGTCCTGGACGCGGTGGCACGCAATTCCGGCGGCAAGTTCGCCTTTGAGTGGACCGAGTTCCCCTGGGGCTGCGGCTACTACGAAAAAACCGGCCAGATGATGGACCCGAAGGGCCTTGAGGCATTGAAGAACTTCGATGCCATCTACTTTGGCGCCGTCGGCTGGGAAAACGTCCCGGACCACATCAGCCTCTGGGGCCTGCGCCTGAACATCACGCAGAACTTTGACCAGTGGGCCAACATCCGTCCAGTGAAGTTCCTGCCCGGCATTCAGTCCCCGCTGCGCAAGGCCGACCACACGGAACTCGACTGGATCGTGGTCCGCGAAAACAGCGAGGGCGAGTACGCCGGCCTCGGCGGACGGAACCTCAGCGGCCGCGGCCCCGGCAACGAGGTCGCCCTGCAGACCGCGCTGTTCACCGAGAAGGGCTGCGAGCGGATCATGCGGTTCGCCTTCGACCTCGCCCGCACCCGCACGGTGAAGAAGGTTTCCTCCGTCACCAAGTCCAACGCCCAGCAGTACGGCATGGTCCTCTGGGACGAAACCTTCCACCGGGTGGCCCTGGACTACCCGGACGTCGCCACCGAAAGCGTCCTGGTCGATGCCATGAGCGCCAAGTTCATCCTGCACCCCGAAGACCTCTCCGTCGTCGTCGCCTCGAACCTGAACGCGGACATCCTCTCGGACCTCGGCTCGGCCCTTGCCGGAAGCCTCGGCCTGGCAGCCAGCGCCAACCTGAACCCGGAACGCCGTTTCCCGTCCATGTTCGAGCCGGTCCACGGCTCCGCCCCGGACATCGCCGGCAAGGGCATCAGCAACCCGATCGGAGCGATCGCCAGTGCGGCCCTGATGCTGGACCACTTCGGCCTGCACGAGGAAGCGCGCCTGGTCGAAGCCGCCATCGAGCAGACCACCGCCGCCGGCCACCTGACGCGCGACGTCGGCGGCGAAGCCGACACCGATGACGTCACCGACGCCATCATCAAGGCCCTGACCCACTCACTGGCTGCCGTCTAGCCTGACCATGCCCGGGGCGGGCGGCGCCGCGTAACGCCGCTGCCCGCCCCGACTCAGCTCCTCCATTCTTCAAGCACCACTCCATTCACATTCCACAATGAGGTAGGAATCATGGGACACATCACCCCCGCAGGCAGAGCCGCGGCAACTAAGAACGCGGCCCCCAAGAAACGCTGGTACACGCAGCTGTACTTCTGGGTATTGACCGGCATCGTCCTCGGCATTCTCGTGGGCTGGCTCGCACCCGCCGCCGGCATCGCCCTGGAACCCATCGGCACGACCTTCGTCAATTCCATGAGAATGCTGATCGGCCCGATCGTGTTCCTGACCATCGTCGGCGGCATCGCGAGCGTCGCGGACCTGAAGAAGGTCGGCATGACCGGCCTGAAGGCGCTGACGTACTTCCAGATCGGGACCATCTTCGCACTGCTCTTCGGCCTCGTCGCTATCAACGTCTTCCGCCTAGGCGAGGGCGTCAACGCCGACGCCAGCACGATCAAGACCACGGACTCCGCGGCAAAGCTCATCGACGCCGGCGCCCACCAGGAGTGGTGGCAGTTCCTGACCCACATCATCCCCACCAGCATCGCCGGGCCCTTCGTGGAGGGTGACATCCTCCAGATCATCTTCATCGCCGTGGTCTTCGGCATCGCGCTGAACGCCATGGGCAAGGTCGGCGCGCCCGTCCTGGACGGGGTCCAGCGCCTCACCGGGGTCATGTTCAAGATCCTCGGCTTCATCATGAAGGCCGCTCCGCTGGGTGCCTTCGGCGCGATGGCCTTCGCCGTCGGCAAATACGGCGTCTCGTCCCTCTCCAGCATGGGCGGGCTGATAGCGCTCTTCTACGCCACCTCGATCCTCTTCGTCGTCGTGGTCCTTGGATCCGTCATGGCCTTCCTGAAGCTGAACATCTTCAAGATGATCCGCCACCTCAAAGAGGAATACCTCCTCCTCCTGGGCACCTCCACCGCCGAGCCCGCACTGCCAGGCCTGATGCGCAAGCTCGAGCACGCAGGCGTCAAGAAGGAAACGGTCGGGCTCGTCGTTCCCACCGGCTACAGCTTCAACCTCGACGGCGCCGCCATCTACCTTTCGCTCGCCGCCGTCTACATCGCCCAGGCCACCAACACCAACCTGACCATCACCCAGCAGCTGGGCCTCATCGCGGTCATGCTGCTCACCTCCAAGGGCGCGGCCGGGGTCGCCGGCGGCGGCTTCATCGCCCTGACCGCCACCCTGGCAACTCTCGGAACCATCCCGGCCGCCGGCATCATGCTGATCTTCGGCATCGACAAGTTCATGTCCGAATGCCGGGCCCTGGTGAACTTCACCGGCAACGCCGTCGCCACCCTCTTCATCGCCTGGTGGGACCGGACGCTGGACGCCGACCGTGTCCGCCGCGTCTTCAACGGCGAAACGGTTGAGCCCCTGCCCCAGGCGGACCCTGCCCCCGTCGATGCGCTCAAGAAGCTCGACGGGGACTTGACCGGCTACCCCCGCCACGCGGCCGGGGAAATCGACCCCGCAAACGCGGCCGATTTCGGTTCCTTGTCGACGGATGACCGCAGCCCCGCCTACTCAAAAAGCCTCTGAAATGCACACCATAAGCGCCCCGAAGAGCGTCCGAACCCTCATCGCACCCGACAAGTTCAAGGGCAGCCTCACGGCCGGTGAGGTAGCTGACGCCCTGGCGGCAGGGCTCCGGAGCGCATCCTCCACCGGCAGGCCCGGGACCGTCCACTGCGAGCTGCTTCCCCTGGCGGACGGAGGGGACGGCAGCGTTGACGCCGCCGTCGCCTCCGGCTTCAGCCGGCGCAGCCACACGGTTGCAGGACCCACCGGCCAGCCGGTCCAGGCCAGCATCGCGTTCGACGGCGTCACTGCCGTCGTGGAGGTGGCCAACACCTGCGGCCTCGGACTCCTGCCGGGCGGCACCCTGGAGCCGCTGAGCACTTCCAGCCGGGGATTCGGCGAAGCGGTGCTGTTCGCCCTCAGCCTGAAACCCGCCAGGATCGTGCTGGCCCTGGGCGGCAGCGCCAGCACCGACGGCGGCATGGGAATGCTCACCGCCCTCGGCTACGCCTTCCGCGACGCCGAGAGCCGCCAGCTCCACGGCAGCGGCGGGGCGCTGGCGCAGATCCACAGCCTCCACCGGACCGTCCTCCCCGAACTGGCCGACACCGAACTCGTCGTCGCCAGCGACGTCCACAACCCGCTGCTCGGCGCCCACGGGGCTCCGGCGGTCTTCGGCCCCCAAAAGGGCGCCGGCCCTGAGGAGATCGCCACCCTGGACAAGGGGCTCCAACACCTCGTCGCTGCAATGGAGGCTGCGGGATTCCCCGACGCGGCAGCGCTGGCCGACCGCGAGGGGGCCGGAAGCGCCGGAGGACTCGGGTACGCGTGCCTGCTGTTGGGGGCAAAGCAGGTCTCGGGCGCCGACTACTTCCTGGACCTGCTGGACTTCAACGCCCGCAAGGACAGCTGCGACGTCGTCATCACCGGCGAAGGCAGCCTGGACGAGCAAACGCTTGGCGGCAAACTGCCCGCCGCCGTCGCCCGGCGGTCCGGATCCCGCACGGTCATCGCAGTCGCCGGCCGCTCGCTCCTGCCCCGGGAACGCTGGGCCGAAATGGACCTCACCCGGGTCTACACGCTCGCCGAGTACACGGACCAGGACTCGTCCAAAGACCCGATACTGTCCGCCGCGCTGCTTCGGCAGATCGGCAGGGACATCGGGACCAGCCTCCTGTAGCGTCACCGCGCTGCGCGGGGCAGAAACGCCCGTTAGGATATCCGGGCGGGCGTTCTCTCACTTGCAGTCCGGCTGGCGCTGCCGCGCCCTTGGTGCTCCAAAGCGCCCACAGGCATCTCATGATTCGGGCGATCCCCGGCTTGCGCAGACGCACGCCTCATAGACCGCATCTATGAGTTGGGCCATCATTATCTATTGGACTTGTGAGTCGGGTCTCATGAGACTTGGATGAAATAACCTGTCGCAGGCCTTTCCAACGGCCTGCCGTGTAGACCAAGGACGTTCACACCATGAATACTCAACGGAAATGGGTGGTCATTCTCTGCTGGCTCACTGTCGTCTTCGAAGGATTCGACCTTGTTGCCCTGGGCGCCTCCATCCCCACCCTGCTGGACACAAAGCACGCTGGGATCGATCCTGCCGGAGCCACCTTCGTGGCCACGATTTCCCTTGTCGGCGTCGGCATCGGCGCGGCCCTGATCGGCCCGATCTCGGACCGCTTCGGCCGTCGTTTGCCGCTGATAGTTTGCGTGCTGCTCTTCTCTGTCTTCACCCTGCTTTTCCCGCTGATGCCGAACGTGGCCATGATGGGCGTCCTGCGGCTCGTCGCCGGTCTCGGCCTGGGCGGCTGCATGCCCGTCGCCGTGACCTCCATGCAGGAATCGGCCGCCGGCGACGGAAAGGCACACTCCAGTACCCTGACCATGACCGGGTACCACATCGGCGCCGTCGCTGCGTCCCTTATCGCTTTGCTGGTCGGGCGCCAGTGGGAATGGCTTTTCTACGCCGGCGGCATACTCGGGCTCCTCGCCGTCCCGCTCATGTGGGCCAAGCTGCCGGAAACGTCCCCCGTCGCCGAAGCCCACAAGTCAATGGGGGCCGCCCCGAAGGTCCGCCTCGGTGACCTGCTCCGCGGGTCGTACCTGCGCATCACGCTGGGCCTCTGGGTTGCCGCCTTTATGGGTCTCTTGCTTGTCTACGGCCTGAACACCTGGCTGCCCCAGTTGATGCGGGGGGCCGGCTACAACGTCGCCGATTCGCTCGTCCTGCTCCTGATTTTGAATGTGGGCGCCATCGGCGGTCTGCTGGCCGGCGGCCGGATCGCTGACCGCCGCGGAGTCAAGGGCACCACCATGTTCTGGTTCGGGGCAGCGGCCGCGCTGCTGGCCGTGCTGAGCATCAAGATGGAGAACCAGTTGGTGCTCAACAGCGCCGTCTTTGTGACCGGCTTCTTCGTCTTCTGCGCCCAGGTGCTGGTCTACGGCTTCGTCGGCTACCTTTACCCCCGCCACATCGTCGCTTCCGGCATGGGCTTCGTCTCCGCCGTCGGTCGCCTCGGCGCGATCACCGGCCCGTGGATCACCGGCCTGCTGGTTGTTGCCGGCATCGCCTATCCCTTCAGCTTCTATGTGTTCGCGGCGGCGGCCCTGCTTGGCGTCGCGGCCGTGGCCGTCGTTCCGAAGGCCGGGCGGGCCACCGCCCAGGAAATCTCCACGGAAGCGCGTAAGCCTACAGCTGACGTCTAAGGCGCTTCCCCAGCTTCGGAAAACATCCGGCACTACAGTGACGGTGCCCGGTCCGGTTATGCGGACCGGGCACCGTCGCGATCGGCCTTAGTCGCCCGGAACACCCAGCGCCTCGGCTACTAGGTCCAGGAACCAGGCCGCGGCGCCGGCGGACGAAACCGCAGCGTCCCAATAGAGGTTCACGTCGAACTCGGGCATATCGAAGGGCAGCTCCCGGATGGCCACCGGCCACTGCTCCGCCATCCTGGCCGCCATTTGCCGCGGCAGGATCGCCGCCATGCCGCAGCCGACCACCACTTCAGCCAGCGCGGAGAAGTGCGGCACACGCAGCGCGACCACGCGTTCCACCAGCAGTGCCCGGATGGCCTGCTCCACCTGGTCATGTCCCGTGGCCGGGTCCATGGCCACGTGCTTCAGGGCCAGAAAATCGTCCCAGGAAATGCGCGGTTCCGGCGCCGCCACCTCGGCCGGCAATACGCAAACGTAGCGCTCATCGACGACGACGGTCCGGCGGCCGGACACCTCCAGCGGAACGCTGGCGATGGCGCCGTCGATCTCGCCGTGCGCGAGCCAGCCCGGAACTTGGGAGATCTGCATCGGGACCACCTCAAGGCTGGCGCCCGGCGCCTGAGCCACCAGACTCTTCATGATCCGCGGCAGGAAGGCATTCTCGCCGATGTCCGTCAGGCACAGCCGGAATGTCCTGCTGGTCGTGGAGGGATCAAAGATCCGGTCCGCGTCCACGGCGTCGTCGACGGCGATCACCGCCTTGCGGAACACAGTAGCAAGCGCGGAGGCGCGGGCTGTCGGCTCATATCCGGCCGGGCCGCGGACAAACAGCGGGTCGCGCAAGGCGCGGCGCAGCCTTCCCAGGGCGTGGCTGACGGTCGGCTGGGTTAGGGCCAGTTCCCGCGCGGCGCGGGTCACCGAGCGGTGGTCGTAGATGCTCAGGAACGTGCGGAGCAGATTCAGATCGAGACTCACGCCATGATTATAGATGTGTTCTATGTGCGTACTCGTATTTATTTATTTGTCAGCATAGCTTGGAGCTTCTAGCGTGGATAAGAACATCAACCCCGGATAGGAAGCATCACCATGACTAGTGTCAATGACGCCACATACCAGCTCCTGCGCCGGCACGGGCTCACCACCATTTTCGGCAACCCGGGTTCCAACGAGCTTCCGTTCCTTGCGGCCATGCCCCACGACTTCCGCTATGTCCTGGGCCTCCACGAAGGCGTGGTGGCCGGCATGGCGGACGGCTACGCCCAGGCCACCCGCCGGCCCGCGATGGTCAACCTGCACGCAGCCTCCGGATCGGGCAACGCGATGGGCGCGCTCACCAACGCCTGGTACTCGCACACACCGCTGGTGATCACCGCGGGACAGCAGGTCCGCGCCACCATCGGCCAAGAGGTCATGCTCTCCAACGTGGATGCCGCTTCGCTGCCCCGGCCGCTGGTGAAGTGGAGTGCCGAGCCGGCCTCGCCCCGCGACGTCGTCCGCACCATCGGCCAAGCCATCCACACCGCGGCCCTGGAGCCGTCGGGGCCCGTGTACGTCTCCATTCCGTACGATGATTGGTCCCAAGAGACCGGACCGGAAGACGAGCACCTCACCGCGCGCGCCGTCGAACACGCCGGCGAGCTTTCCGACGGCCAGCTCGCGGAGCTGGTGACGGCGCTCGACGCGGCCGTGAATCCGGTGCTGGTCCTCGGACCCGACGTTGACTCCGCGCGGGGAAACGCCGACGCCGTCACGCTCGCCGAGCGTCTCGGCTCCCCTGTCTGGGTGGCGCCCTCCGCCCCGCGCTGCCCTTTCCCGACCACACACGCCGCGTTCCGCGGCGTGCTGCCCGCTTCCGTCGACGGCATCACCCGGTTGCTGGCTGGGCATGACCTGATCGTGGTGATTGGTGCCCCGGTGTTTCGCTACCACCAGTACGAGCCAGGGGATTACCTGCCAGAGGGTGCCTCCCTGCTGCAGATCAGCTGCGATCCGGGAGAGGCCGCCCGCGCACCCATGGGCCGCGCCGTGGTCGCCTCGATCGGGCCGGCCCTGCGACGCCTGGCCGCGGCCGTGGCACCTCGCGGCGGGCAGCTGCAGCCGCGCGAAAGGCGGGGCGTTCCTTCCCAGACGGCGCAGGGGCCGGCGGATGGAGCCCCGCTGGCCCCGGAAGCGGTGTTCGACCTGATCAACGATCTCGCCCCCGAGGATGCGGTTTACGTCAACGAGACGACGTCGACGGTCGGCGCCTTCTGGGACAGGATGGACATGCGCCACCCCGGGAGCTACTACTTCCCGGCCTCGGGCGGGCTCGGGTTCGGCATGCCGGCCGCCGTCGGGGTCCAGCTGGCCGAACCAGAGCGCCGCGTGGTGGCCTTCATCGGCGACGGCTCCGCAAACTATGGCATCACGGCCCTGTGGACGGCGGCCCAGTACGGGATCCCCGTGGTGTTCGTGATCCTGAACAACGGCACCTACGGCGCCCTGCGCGGCTTCGCGGCGAAACTCAATGCCCTCGATGCACCCGGCCTGGACGTACCCGGCATCGACTTCGTGTCACTCGCCGCAGGATACGGCGTGGACGCTGACCGCGCTGACTCACTGGAAAAGCTGCGCGACTGCATCGCCAAAGCGTTCGCCTCCGAGCGGCCTACCCTGATCGAAGTGCCCATCTCCACCGTCTCCCCCTTCTGAGCTTTCCTGACGAAAGGTAACATCATGACTCTCTCTGACACCTATCTCGATACGTTCCTAGACACGGCCCGCTGGGATGGAAAAATCAACATCGCCGGATGGATCGAAGGATCCGGCGGCGGCCGGGACGTCCTCGAGCCGGCTACCGGAACCGTTCTGGGCCGCTTCGGTGTCGCCTCAGCCGCCGACGCCGGGCGTGCCGCCACCGTGGCCGCCAAAGCCCAGCAGGAATGGGCCGCCAAACGCCCGGAGGAACGCGCCGCAGTCCTGCGCCGCGCCGGCCAGCTCTGGGAAGAGCACGCCGAGGAAATCCAAGGCTGGATCATCCGCGAAAGCGGCGGCATCCCCGCAAAAGCCGCGCTGGAAACGCACATCGCCGCCAACGAATGCTACGAGGCCGCCGCGCTGCCATCGCACCCGGCCGGAGAGGTTCTGACCTCCAACGACGCGCGCTGGTCCTTCGCGCGGCGCCGGCCCGCCGGCGTCGTTTCCGTGATCGCGCCCTTCAACTTCCCCCTTATCCTCTCCATCCGCTCGGTGGCCCCGGCTCTGGCCCTGGGCAACGCTGTGCTGCTGAAGCCGGACCCCCGGACCGCGGTGTGCGGCGGCGTCGCATTGATGCGGGTCTTCGAGGAGGCCGGCCTGCCTCCGGGCGTACTCTCGCTCCTGCCAGGTGGCGCCGATACGGGTGCCGCCGTCGTCGAGGCCCCGGAGGTCCGCGTGGTGTCCTTCACCGGTTCGACGGCGGCCGGCCGTAAGGTGGGCGAGGCAGCTGCCCGGCACCTCAAGCGCGCGCACTTGGAGCTTGGCGGCAACAACGCGCTGATCGTGCTGCCCGGCGCCGACTTAGCGAAGGCCGCATCCGCGGGCGCCTTCGGCTCTTTCATGCACCAGGGCCAGATTTGCATGACCACCGGCCGGCACCTGGTCCACGAGTCTGTCTACGAAGCCTACGTGGCCGCCCTCAGCGAGAAGGCCGCCCACCTCCCGGTGGGCGATCCGGCCGGCGGTGCAGTGGCACTGGGGCCGATTATCGACGCGGCGCAACTCCAGCGCATTCACGCGATCGTCGAGGACGCCGTCAAGGCGGGCGCCCGGGTGGCCGCGGGCGGAACCTACGAAGGGCTCTTCTACCAGCCCACAGTGCTGGCGGACCTCCGCGCGGACAACCCGGCTTTTGCCGAGGAAATCTTCGGCCCCGTCGCCCCGGTGATCAAGTTCTCCTCCCTCGACGAGGCGGTGGAACTCGTCAACGCCAGTGCATACGGGCTCTCGGTCGGAATCTTGGGCGAGGTCGGCACGGCCATGGAACTTGCCGACCGGGTTAACTCGGGCAAAGTTCACATCAACGAACAAACCGTACTGGACGAGGCCAATGCGCCCTTCGGCGGCGTCGGGGCGTCCGGGACCGGCTCGCGGTTCGGCGGGGCAACGGCCAACATCGAGGCGTTCACCGAGGTCCAGTGGCTGACCATGCGCCCGGAGATCGCGCCGTACCCGTTCTAGGGTGAGCGAGGCACATGAATTCATGGAGCGCCCCCGTCCGTGAGCCGTGAGCTACGCCGCGGGCGGGGCACCGCGCTTCCATCGGGGGGCCAGGCTCGGCCCCTTACACGTCACAGCCTGTGCGGTCCCTGATCATCCCGGCCAGCACTTCAGTGTTGCCGACGGTGAGGTTGGTCCGGCCACCGCAGGAGTAGTTCTCCCCGGCGCGCGAGAAGTAGGCCAGCAGCACCCGCGGTCCGGGTTGGCGATGTCAGGGGGGCCCTGCGACGGGGCGGTGGTCGGTGAAGGCACGGTGTTTGCTCCTGGGGCGCAGCCGGATAGGCCAGTGGCCAAGAGCGCGCCGGCCAGCGTTCCGGCGCCAAACCTCAGCACGGAACGCCGGCCAACGGCATCTTGGTGGGCATGTCCATGAGGATCAGTTGATCCGTCGTCCGCCCAGCCAGCTGACCATGGCGGGGTCGCGGTGGTCGAAGAAGAGGCTCGCACCGGTGTCCAGCGCCGCGATCCGGCCCATTTGTTCTTCGGTGAGCGTGAAGTTGAAGACGTCCAGGTTCTCCGCCATCCGCTCTGGCCGGACGGACTTGGGGATGACCACGACGTCGCGCTGGATGAGCCAGCGCAGCACCACCTGGGCGACAGATTTTCCCTGTGCTTCGGCGATGGCACTCAGGACGGGATCGGTGAACAGGTTGTTCTTTCCCTCTGCGAAGGGTCCCCAGGACTCGATCTGGACGCCGCGTTCGCGCATCAGCACCTGGTCGGCTTCGCGCTGGTGGAACGGGTGGGTTTCGATCTGGTTGACCGCGGGGACGATCTCGTTGTGGTCAATGAGGTCCACCAGACGGTCGGGGTGGAAGTTCGAGACGCCGATCGCGCGGGCACGTCCTTCCTTGTTGATCTCCTGCATGGCGCGCCATTCGCTGTAGTAGTCACCGAGGGGCTGGTGGATCAGGTACAGGTCCACGTAATCAAGGCCGAGGCGGTTCAATGAATTGTCGAACGCGCGCTTGGCGTCGTCCTGGACGTTGCCGGTGGGGGCGTGCTGGATCCAGAGCTTGGTGGTGACAAAGAGCTCATCGCGGGCGATCCCGCTCGCTTTGATCGCCGCGCCGACGGCCGCTTCGTTGCCGTAGGAGGCGGCAGTGTCCAGGTGGCGGTAGCCGGCGGCGAGGGCAGCTTCGACGGCGGCCTGGGTTTCCTCGTCGGGGATCTGGAAGACGCCGAAGCCGAGGATTGGCATTTCGACGCCATTGTTCAGGGTCACAGTTTTCATGGTTTCCTTTTGTTCGGGTAGAGGTGCGGGGGCTATCTGATAGGTGCAGGGTCAATGAGTTTTCATGCTGCTTTCCTTTGACCGTGGCGCAGCCTCATGGAGGCAAAGACGAGAATGACGAGGATCAGCGCGGTCCACCCGAGGCTGGCGCGCAGTCCTTCCATGAAGCCCTGCCCCGCGAGGACGGCGCCGAAGATCGCGACGCCGAGGGAACCTCCCACTTGCCGGGCCGTGTTGACGACGCCGCTGGCCGTCCCGGCGCGTTCCGCGGGCACATTGTCCATCACCAGCGCGATGATCGGCGGCACGGTGAAGGATCCGCCAACACCTACCGGCACCATCACGAAGGCGACGAGCAGCACCGGCGCGTCCTCAGGCAGCAGGCACAGCCCGGCGAGGCCCACAGCCATGAGCAGCTGTCCCGCCGCGATCAGGGCTACCTGCCCGAAACGGGCCATGAGCCGGGCCACCAAGGGATTCAGGATGGCAACCAGGGCGGTCATCGGCAGGAATAGCAGCCCGGTCTCCGGCGCCGTGGCCCCCCGCTGCTGCTGGAAGTACAGGCTTTGCAGGAAAACGACGCCGTAGAAGGCCGCCATCGTGGCCAGGGCAACGCCGAGCGTGGTGGAGACGGTTCGGGAACTGAACATGTCCAAGGGGATCATCGGGGCCCGCCCCTTGACCTGCACCACCATGAATGCCGTCAGCGATACGGCAGCCAGGGCAAAGACGGCGAGGATTTCGGGGCTTCCGTAGCCGGCGGAGGCGCCCTCGATGATGCCGTACGTCAAGCTTGCCAGTGCCAGCACGGCGGTGATCTGCCCCGCCCAGTCGAAAGGCATCGGCCGGCGCGGTGACCGGGCCACACGGGCAAGGACCAGCAGCGCCGTGGCCCCGACCGGCAGGTTGACGAAGAAGATGAGCCGCCAGTCGATTTCGGTGAGGACACCACCGAGCACCGGTCCGGCCGCGGCCGCGACGGAGCCGCCCAACCCCCAGTACACGATGGCCCGGCCCCGCTGCACCGCTTCCTGGTAGGCCTCCCGGATGAGGGCCAGGGAGGCAGGGGTGATCAGCGCGGCTCCGATGCCCTGCAGGATCCGTCCCGCGACCAGGGCGGCGAGGCCGGGGCTGAAGGCGCAGGCAGCGGACGCCACGGTAAACAGGATCATGCCGATCCCGTAGGCGCGGCGGGCACCGACCCTGTCCGCGAACGTCCCCGCGAAGAGTTGGAGTGCCGAGAACATCAGCGTGTAGCCCGTGACCACCCATTGAAGCCCGGCCAGTCCGCCGCCGAAGTCGTTCCGGATCGCAGGGAGGGCGACGTTGACGATCTGGGCGTCCAGGGCAACGACGAAGAAGCCCAGCATGGCCACAGCCAGCGATGCCCGCGGTTTGACCGCTACGGGGCGGATGCTGACAACAGACGCAGGCATGGCGTCCTTTCGCTCGGGAAAAGTAACTGGTTCCAGAAAACCAGCTCCTTTAGACGCGGAGGAGTGCCTGTTGTGCGGTGTACTGCCAGTTCCTGTTAGAGCCGCCTTGCGGCGTCGTAGCGTAGGGGGATGGACAACACCAAGGACGTCCGCGAGTTCCTCATGAGCCGCAGAGCGCGCATCACCCCCGCCCAGGCCGGCCTTACCTCCTACAGCGGAACACGGCGGGTAGCCGGACTCAAACGCGAGGAAGTCGCCATGCTGACCGGAGTCAGCACCGAATACTACGCCCGTCTCGAACGCGGAAACCTGCGCGGAGTCTCTGACTCCGTCCTCGACTCACTCGCCCGCGCCCTCCAGCTCGATGAAGCCGAACGGGCCCACCTGTTTGACCTGGCCAAAGCTGCCGCACCGTCCCGTCCAGCCGGCAACCGGCGGGCACGCTCCGACGTGCGGCCAAGCGTCGAACGGATCCTCGCCGGGATGACCGGCGCACCCGCGTACGTCCGGAACTCCCGCATGGACATCGTGGCAGCGAACAACCTCTGCTTCGCCCTCTACACCGGCATCCTCAGCCCCGACGCCCTTCCCCTGAACCTCGCCCGGTTCATGTTCCTCGACCCCCGCTCACAGGACTTCTTCGTTGGCTGGAACACCCTCGCCGACGATTTCGCCGCCGCACTGCGCGCCGAGTCCGGCCGCAACCCCCGCGACCGATACCTGAACAGCCTCATCGGTGACCTCGCCGCCGGTAGCGCCGAGTTCTCCACCCGCTGGGCCCGTCACAACGTCCGTTTCCACCGGACAGCGCGCAAAACCATGCGCAATCCCCTCATCGGCGAGATCGAACTCACCGGCGACGCACTCGAACTTCCCGGAGAAGGCATGACAATGATTGTCTACACCGCCGAACCAGGCAGCCACGCCCAGGAACAACTCGACTTCCTCGCCAGCTGGAGCAACGCCGGGAAGCGTCCGGTCGAACCGGCCCTTGCCAGTCCAGCCCTGCCCAAGCCGTCTCAAGACGATCAATAGCCAGCACCAGGGCGCACCTTGCGTTCTACGCCGGCCGAGTCGCTGCGCCAGGCAGTCAACGAGATGTACAGCGAGGCAACCGTGACGGCTGGGGACGTGGCCGAGGTCATCGCGTTCGCTGTTCAACGACCGAAGCACCTCGCGATCAACGAGATCCTGCTCCGCCCGGCGGCCCAGGTCTGATTAGCCGAATGAACACGCAGCGTGGGGCCGCCGACAATCATGACACTGAGGACCGAGAACGGGCGAACCCTCTGCGCCGAAGGAACCAAGAAGAAGGAGAAACTATGTCATCCAACAAGCGATTGACTCTGAACAACGGCGTCGAGATGCCTGCCCTGGGCTTCGGAGTTTTCCAGACGCCGCCCGCCGAGACCGCCGAGGCCGTGAGCGCGGCGCTGTCCACCGGATACCGGCTCATCGACACAGCGGCCGCCTACGGCAACGAACGCGGGGTGGGTGATGCGATCCGTGCAGCCGGTCTTCCGCGCGACGATGTCTTCATCGAATCGAAGGTGTGGATCAGCGACTACGGCTACGACGAGACCCTGCACGCGTTCGAGAAGAGCGCCCGCAAGCTGGGCGTCGAGGTCATCGATCTGTTCCTCCTGCACCAAGCCCTGCCGGGCGAGTTTGCCAAAACTGCTGCCGCGTACCGGGCGCTGGAGAAGCTGCTCGCCGATGGCAAGGTTCGCTCGATCGGCGTGAGCAACTTCATGCGCCCGCACCTCGAGGCCCTGCTCTCCGAGGCCACGGTGGTTCCCGCGGTCAACCAGATTGAGGTGCACCCCTACTTCACGCAGGCGGAGCTGCAGGCGTTCGGGGCCGAACATGGAATCCTCACCCAGGCCTGGTCGCCCATAGGCGGGATCACCTCTTACCGCGGGGAACACGCAACGAGCACCTTCGAAGACCCGGAGATCCTTGCTATCGCTGAAGCCCACGGGAAGACTGCCGCCCAGGTCATGTTGCGCTGGCACCTCCAGGAGGGCCGGGCTGCTATCCCGAAGTCCGTGAAGGCGGCACGCATCGCCGAGAACTTCGACGTGTTCGACTTCGAGCTCTCGGGTGACCAGCTCGCCCGGATCGACGCGCTCGACACCGGGGTACGGGGCGGTCCCGAAGCAGAAGCCATCACCCTGGAATCCTTCGGACGGGACATCCCCGAGGACTGACCGACGCGGCCGGCGCGGTGTGCCGGCCGGCGGACAGCCGGTAAAGATCCCTCCAGGTAGCCAGGATCGTTAGGCGAAAGGCTTCTCGCAGCCGCAGGATCGCCGAACCAGCAGCTCCGTCGGGAAGATCAGGTGCTCAGGTTCGTGGCCGCGCGGCGTCTGGAGGAGTGCCCTGACAGCAGCTTCTGCCATGGCCTGCGCGGGCTGTTGGACAGTGGTCAGCGGCGGCCAGCAATATTCCGACTCCGCCGAACCGTCGAAGGAGGCTACTGCGATGTCATCAGGAATCGACAGGCCCGCCTCGTGGATGGCCCGGAGGATGCCCACAGCCTGCATATCCGAACTCGCAAAGATCGCAGTTGGCCGGCTCGCTGCGGCAAGGAGACGGCGCCCGGAGGCGTAGCCGCCGTCGCGCGTGAACGGGCTTCGAACGATGGAACCTTCCGGCAGCCCCGCTTCCGCTAGGGCCTGCAGCCAGCCTTGCTCCCTGCCGTCAAAGTAGTTCCCGGTGTTCGTGCCCATCGCCAGGGCGATGTTGGTGTGGCCGTGGCTGATGAGATGTTCAACCGCGGATTTTGCTCCGGCCGCGAGATCCACGCCGACGCTGTTGAACCCGGGGGCGTCGGCGCTGTGGTTCAGGAGCACCGCGGGTATTTCCGCCGCTTCGAGATCAGCGAGGTCCGGTTCCATCAGGACGCTGGACAGCACGACGCCGTCGACCTGCCGGGCGGCCAGGTTGCGGATGTTGCGGCGCTCCTTGGCGAGGTTGCCGGCGGAGTTGGTCAGCACCAGGGCGTAGCCGAGTTCGGCCGCGGCGTCCTCGACGGCGTGGGCCAGCAGGGAGAAGAAGGGGTTGCTGTTGTCCGGGATGACCAGGCCGATGGTCTCACTGGAGCCCAGCTTGAGCGCCCTGGCCGCCGCGTTGGGGCGGTAGCCCAGCAACCGGATGGCTTCCTGAACCTTGGCCTCGGTGGCCGGGGCCACGTTCTTGGGTCCGCCGTTGACCACGTAGCTGACGACGGCGGTGCTCACGCCGGCGTAGCGGGCGACGTCCTTGCGGGTCACCTGGCTGCGCTGGGCAGGCACTGCTGGAGTGGTCATGGTCTTCATGCTAGCTACATCCCCGCCGGGGCGTCGCCGACGTCGCGGATTGGCAGCCGTTCCCCGCCGCGCAGGGCGGATTGGTGGGCCACAATGCCGGGCAGCGTGAACCGGGCAGCCACCCACGCATTGACCGGCGGGAGCAGACCTTGGTTCACGGCGGCGGCTCCCACCACGCCGATGGAAAACGTCATCGTTCAAATCCTCTCAGAGCCGACACTAATTCTCCCCATCCAATCTACACGAGTCAATACCAAGGTCAAGAGCCGGGATATGCGGCCGCAATACAAGGGAAGGGGGTTGCGGTGGCATATCTACGCGTGTAGATTCGATGGCGATTGTTAGTCGGATCACACTTCAGGAAGGGTCGACGATGACCACCCTTACCAAAAACAGCGCCCCGGCCCGGGGCAAAGAGCCGCTGAATCCCATCAGGAAGCGCCGGCGGGAGGGCCTGGGCGACCTGAGGATCGCGTTGTTGTTCATCCTGCCCGCGATGATCGGGTTCGTTGTCTTCTACGTGGTGCCCACCGTCCGCGGCATCTACTTGAGCTTCACGGAGTACAACATCCTTGGCGACCCCGAGTGGGTGGGTTTCGACAACTACGTGGCGATCGCCAAGGATCCGCTGTTCTGGAACTCCCTGGCCGTCACCGGCCAGTACGTCCTGATCAACATCGCCCTCCAGACGGCCCTGGCACTCGGCCTGGCCCTCCTGATGAACAGGGTGGCAAAGTCCACCCTGGTCCGCGGCGCGCTGCTCCTGCCGTACCTGATGTCGAATGTGATCGCCGCCCTGCTCTGGTTCTGGATGCTCGATTACCAGATCGGCGTCGTGAACCAGTTCATCGAATGGGCCGGGCTGCCACGCGTCGCCTTCTTTGGCAGCGAGGAGTGGGCCATCCCCACCCAGGCCCTGGTCAACACGTGGCGCCACATGGGCTACACCGGCCTGCTGCTCTTCGCCGGCCTGCAGGCCATCCCGCAGCACCTCTACGAGGTGGCCAAACTCGACGGCGCCTCAGCGTTCCAGACCTTCCGCAAGATTACGCTGCCGCTGCTCCGGCCGGTCCTGGTCCTGGTGCTCGTGGTGACGGTGATCGGTTCGTTCCAGATCTTCGACAGCGTGGCGGTGACCACCCAGGGCGGACCGGTCAACGCGACCCGCGTCATCCAGTACTACATCTACCAGCGGGCCTTCACGGAGTCCGACTTCGGCTACGGATCCGCCATCGCCGTCATTCTCTTCCTCATCCTCGCCCTGGTGGCCTTCATTCAGATGAAGTTCCTCAAGGGCAACGAGTCGGACCTGGACTAAGGAGTCCCGCATGACCACCTCCACCACCAGCCGCGCACCGCAGCCGGCCGCCGCCCGCCGCCGGCCCTTCAACGCCCGCCGCGCGGGCGCCTGGATTCTCCTGGCCCTGGCAATCGCCGTCTCAGTGCTGCCGTTCCTCTGGGTCCTCCGCACAGCCTTGTCCACCAACGGAGCGCTGGCCTCCCAATCGGGCAGCCTGCTTCCGGCGGACTTCACTCTGGGCGCCTTCAAGCGCGTCCTCGGCCTGCAAAGCCCTGCCGAGGCCGTCGCGGAAGGAGGATCCGGGGCCGCGATCAACTTCTGGCTGTACCTGCGCAACTCGATCATCTTCTCCTCGATCACCACCGCCGGGGCCGTGTTCTTCAGCGCGATGGCCGCCTACGCCTTCGCCCGGCTGCGCTGGAAGGGCCGCAACGCGGTCTTCAGCCTGTTCCTGGGCACCATGCTGGTCCCGCCGATCTTCACGGCCCTGCCCAACTTCCTGCTGATCAAGAACCTAGACCTACTCAACACCATGCTTGGAATGGTCCTGCCCTACGTGTTCATGACCCCCTTCGCGATCTTCTTCCTCCGGCAGTTCTTCCTGAACATGTCCCGCGAAGTCGAAGAGGCAGCCATGCTGGACGGCGCAAAGCACCTGCGCATCTTCTTCCAGATCGTTCTGCCCAACGCCGCGGCACCCATTGCGACGCTTGCCCTGCTGACTTTCATCGGCCAGTGGAACGAGTACTTTTGGCCGCTGCTGGTCGGTTCCCAAAACGACGTACGGGTCCTGCAGGTGGGGCTCGGCGTCTTCAAGTCCCAGTCTCCCCAGGGAGCACCCGACTGGTCCGGCCTCATGGCCGCCACCCTGATTTCGGCCCTGCCGGTGCTCATCCTCTTCGCCGCCTTCGGCAAGAAGATCGTGAACTCCATCGGATTCTCCGGCATCAAGTAGGTCCCTCACCAAGAATCTCCTAACCAGCCGCTCCCGGCACCCCCGTGCACCAACGAAGAAAGGTCCATCATGAAGAAGCCCATAAGCACTGCCGCAGCCGCCGTCGCTGCCGCCGCAGCCATCGCCCTTTCGCTGTCCGCCTGTGGCGGCGGATCCTCCGCCACATCCGCCGAGGCCAAGGGCGAAATCAACTACTGGCTCTGGGATGCCAACCAACTCCCCGCCTACCAGCAGTGCGCTGACGATTTCACCAAGGCCAACCCGGACATCACAGTCAAGATCACCCAGCGCGGCTGGGACGACTACTGGAGCACACTTACCAACGGCTTTGTCGGCGGTACGGCCCCCGACGTCTTCACCGACCACCTCGGGCGCTACGGTGAGCTCGCCAAGAACAAGCAGCTCCTGCCCATTGATGAGGCAGTTAAGAAGGACAACGTGGACCTGACTGCCTACAACGAGGGCCTCGCCGACCTCTGGGTGGGCCAGGACGGCAAGCGCTACGGCCTGCCCAAGGACTGGGACACGATCGCCCTGTTCTACAACAAGACGATGCTCAGCGACGCCGGCATCTCCGAGGACCAGATGAAGAACCTCACCTGGAACCCGCAGGACGGCGGAACCTACGAGAAAGTCATCGCCCACCTGACGGTGGATAAGAACGGCAAGCGCGGAGATGAGGCCGGCTTCGACAAGAACAACGTTGCCGTCTACGGCCTCGGGCTCAACGGTGGCGGTGACTCCTCAGGCCAGACGGAGTGGAGCTACTTCACCAACACCACAGGCTGGTCCCACACGGACAAGAACCCGTGGGGCACGCACTATAACTACGATGACCCCAAGTTCCAGGCCTCCATCGACTGGTTTGCCGGGTTGGTCAAAAAGGGCTACATGCCCAAGCTGGAGACCACCGTCGGCGCGAGCATGGCCGATACCTTCGCAGCCGGGAAGTCCGCCATCAACGCCCACGGATCGTGGATGATCGGCCAGTACACGGGCTACAAGAACGTCAAGGTGGGCATCGCCCCCACCCCTGTGGGACCGGAAGGCAAGCGCGCCAGCACGTTCAACGGACTCGCCGACTCCATCTGGGCCGGCACCAAGAACCCCGCCGCTTCCATCAAGTGGGTCGAGTACCTCGCCTCGGCCGCCTGCCAGGACGTCGTCGCTTCCAAGGCGGTTGTCTTCCCGGCACTCAAGGCCTCCTCCGACAAAGCCGCCGCAGCGTTCAAGGCCAAGGGTATTGACCCCACGGCATTCACCGAGCACGTCAAGAACAAGACCACGTTCCTGTACCCCATCACCGACAACACCGCCAAGGTCAAGGGCATCATGGAGCCCGCCATGGACGCCGTGGTGTCCGGCAAGGCTCCCGCCAGCTCCCTGACCCAGGCCAACGAGCAGGTCAACAGCCTGTTCAAGTAGGGCACTCCCAAAAGCCGTGGCTGCGGATGTGCCCGCAGCCACCCGGGCCGGATGCCGCCGCTTCCTCCTCGCGACGGCGGCATCCGGACGAAGCCGGCACCGCCTTTCCACCGGCAGCACCACCGTTTCCGCGTCACCGTACGCACACCATTACTGAAAGAGACCCCACATGGACCTCCTGCACCTCCGTTCCGCCGGTACCAGCCTGGTGATTAACTTCGAGAGCGGGGAGGCCGAGGTCATCCACTGGGGCGCGGACCTTGGCGAGACCCTGCCGGACCTGGCCATCCTCGGCGAACCGATTCCCCACTCGGCCATTGACGCGACCGTGCCCGCCGGCCTCCTGCCGCAGGCCTCGTCCAGCTGGCGGGGCCGTCCCGCCCTCCGCGGCCACCGCATCACCGACGCCGGCTCCGGCCTGGACTTCTCCCCCCGCCTCCGCGTCGTGACAGCCAGCGCCCGGGGAAACTCCGCCGTCATCGTCCACAGCGACCCCGACTCCGGCATCACCGTGGAGTCCACCCTGGAACTTCATGAGGGCGGCCTGCTGGAGCTCCGGCACAGCGTGACCAATGACGGCGCCACGGCATACCAGCTCGATGAGCTGGCAACAGTGCTCCCGGTGGCGCCGGACGCCGTCGAACTCCTGGACCTCACCGGACGCTGGTGCCGCGAACGCCACCCGCAGCGCCGCCCCCTCCAGCAGGGCACCTGGGTCCGCACCGGGCGGCACGGCCGCACCGGACACGACTCCTCGCTGCTGTTCGCGGCCGGCACCGCCGGCTTCGGCAACCGCCAGGGCAAGGTCTGGGCCACCCACCTGGCCTGGAGCGGAAACCACGAACAGTTCGCGGACACCATTGGCGACGGCCGCACCATGATCGGCGGTTCCGAACTCCTCGGCCCCGCCGAAGTCATCCTCCAGCCGGGCGGCAGCTACACCACACCGGCACTCTTCGCCGCCTACTCCGAGCGCGGCCTGGACGGCATCAGCGAAGCGTTCTACAGCTGGTTCCGGTCCCGCCCGCACCACGTGCTCCCGGCCGCGTCAGCCGCCGGGGCCGGCAACGCAGGTGCCGGCAAGCCCCGCCCGGTGGTGCTCAACACCTGGGAAGCGGTCTACTTCAACCACGATCTGCCCACCCTCATCGAGCTGGCGGATTCCGCCGCCGATCTCGGCGTGGAACGTTTCGTGCTCGACGACGGCTGGTTCCGGGGACGCCGCGACGACCACGCGGGCCTGGGCGACTGGTACGTGGACGAGTCCCTCTGGCCCAGCGGGCTCACGCCGCTGATCGACGCCGTAACATCCCGCGGGATGGAGTTCGGGCTCTGGGTGGAACCGGAAATGGTCAACCTGGACTCCGACGTCGTCCGGGCGCACCCGGAGTGGATCGCGGGCCCCTCGGTCCAGAGCTACAAGGACGGTGGCCGGCTGCCGCTGGAGTGGCGGAACCAGCACGTCATCGACCTGGTCAACCCCGCCGCCTGGCAGTACATCTATGACCGCATCGACGCCCTGCTGCGCGAGAACAACATCAGCTACCTCAAGTGGGACCAGAACCGCGATCTCACCGAGCACGGCCACGCCGGCCGATCCTCGGTCCACGAGCAGACCCTCGCCGCCTACCGCCTGTTCGACGAACTCCGCAAGGCCCACCCCGGCGTCGAGATTGAAAGCTGCTCCTCCGGCGGCGGCCGAGTGGACCTTGGCATCCTCGAACGCACCGACCGCATCTGGGCCTCCGACTGCAACGACGCCCTGGAACGCCAGACCATCCAGCGCTGGACCGGCATCGTGGTCCCGCCGGAGCTCGTGGGTGGACACGTCGGCCCCACCACGTCACACACCACCGCCCGCACCCACGATCTGTCCTTCCGGGCCATCACGGCACTGTTCGGCCACTTCGGCATGGAATGGGACGTCCGGGAGGTCCGGGGCGCCGAGCGTGAGGAACTCAAACGGTTCATCGCCCTGTACAAGGAGCACCGCAACCTCATCCACTCCGGGCCCATGGTCCGGGCGGATATCGCCGACCGCTCGCTCCTCCTCCATGGCGTGGTCTCCCCCCGCCCGGCAGAAAAGGGCACGACGGCGGCTCTGTTTGCCCTGGTCCGCACGGGCACCTCTCTCGCTGAACAGACGGGCCGGATCACGATCCCCGGGCTGGAATCTGAGCGCCGCTACCGGGTGGACGCAGTCTTCCCGGCACCCGGCGACGCGGACTATGCCCACACATTCACCCAGGTCCGTCCCCCGGCTTGGCTGGCCGACGGGGCCGAGGCTGGCGGACGCTTCCTGGCCGAAGTGGGCCTGCCCATGCCCATCCTCAATCCGGAACACGCCGTGGTACTGAAGTTCACGGCCCTCTAGGCGCCGGAAACGACGACACCGCAGCCTGCCCCGCCGTTCCCCACTCTTGCGGGTAGAGGGAACGGCGGGCAGGCACCGCTCCGCCCTGTCCTCATTCCGCGGATCCAGACACCACTGGACCGGGGTGCGGCGTTGTTTCGTCTGCCCGGTCTTGTCGGCTGCCGCCGTGGTGCTTGCCAGTCGAAGCCGGCGGACACGTTCGGACGCGCCAGACGCAACAAAAACGTTGTTTCTTTATGTGCCGGATTGTTTGAAAATGTGTTTTCGTGTACAAAGGGAACCATGACGCGAACCACCATGACCCAGCTCGCCGACGGCCGGGAGATCATCTACTTTGACGACGCAGAGTCCGCCGAGCGGCCCGCAGAATCCCTGGTGGACCACCGGGATCTGCCCACTCGCCCCGAGCCCGGCGAGCTGCGCTTCGATGCGCTGAGCCGGGATTGGGTGGCCGTCGCCGCGCACCGGCAGTCGCGCACCCACCTGCCACCGGCGGACCAGTGCCCGATCTGCCCGACGACGCCGGCCAACCAGACCGAGATCCCGGCCCCCGACTACGACGTGGCCGTCTTTGAAAACCGCTTCCCCTCGCTCGGCCCTGACGCCCACGAGATTCCGGCGACGCCGGTCTGGGGGACGACAGCACCCGCCGCAGGCCGGTGCGAAGTGGTAGCGTTCACCCCGCAGCACACCGGATCCTTCTCCGAACTGGGCTGGCGCCGGACCCGCACCGTGATTGACGCCTGGGCCCACCGGACGCAGGCGCTGAGTGCTCTGCCCGGCATCCGGCAGGTCTTCCCGTTCGAAAACCGGGGCGCAGACATCGGCGTCACCCTGCACCACCCGCACGGGCAGATCTACGCCTATCCCTACGTGACACCGCGCGCCGCGGTGCTGGCCGCCGCAGCCGGCGAGTTCGCCACCTCGACGGACGGCACGGCAACGCTCACCTCCTCCCTGCTCCAGGCCGAACGCAGCGACGGCAGCCGCATGGTCCTCGAGGGCGAACACTTCAGCGCCTACGTCCCGTTCGCGGCACGCTGGCCCCTGGAAGTCCATCTCGTCCCGCACCGCCAGGTCCCGGATCTCGCCGCCCTGGACGGAGCCGAGCGCGACGAGCTGGCGGAGCTGTACCCCGAACTTCTCAAGCGCTTTGACGCCCTGTATCCGACGCCGACCCCCTACATCGCAGCCTGGCACCAGGCTCCGCTGGAGCCGGCCATGCGCCGGGCCGGTCACCTGCACCTGCAGCTGACGTCTCCGCGCCGCGCAGCGGACAAGCTGAAGTATCTTGCCGGATCCGAGGCCGCCATGGGTGCCTTCATCAACGACACCACCCCCGAGTCCGTCGCGGCCCGGCTGCGCGAAGTGGCTGCCCAGCCAGCTGGCCTCGCAACCCGCCCCACCTTGACCCCGGAAGGCACCCCCGCATGAAAACGCCAGCACGCACCGACGCCGGGCCCGGCACCCTGGCTGACCGCTTCGAGGCGGCCTTCGGCGCACCACCGCACGGCGTCTGGGCCGCCCCCGGCCGGGTGAACCTGATCGGTGAGCACACCGACTACAACGAGGGCTTCGTCCTGCCCTTCGCGATCGACAACCGGGCCAGAACCGCCGTCCGGCTCCGCGGCGACTCCGCCGTCCGGCTGCTGTCCACGTTCGGAGACCAGGGACTCGTTGAGGCCGACACCGGCGCCCTCGCGCCGGGCACCGTCACCGGCTGGGCCAAATATCCCCTCGGAGTGGTCTGGGCGCTGCAGCAGCACGGCATCGGGGTCCCCGGCTTCGACCTCCTCCTCGATTCGGACGTCCCACTCGGCGCCGGGCTGTCCTCCTCGCACGCGATTGAATGCGCCGTCGTCACCGCCCTGAACGAACTCACCGGCGCAGGGCTTTCGGCCGAGGAAATGGTCCTGCTGACCCAGCACGCGGAAAACGCCTTCGTCGGAGCGCCGACCGGCATCATGGACCAGTCGGCCTCGCTGCGCGGCGCCACCGGCCACGCCGTCTTCCTTGACTGCCGCGACCAATCCGTGGAACTCGTGCCGTTCCAGGCCCTCGAAGCCGGGCTCGTCCTGCTGGTCATCGACACAAAAGTGGAACATTCGCATGCCGACGGCGGCTACGCCTCCCGCCGCGCATCGTGCGAGGTCGGCGCCGAACTCATGGGCGTAAAAGCCCTACGGGACGTCTCCGTCGCGGACCTCCAGGAGGCCAGCGGGCTCCTCGATGCCACGACGTTCCGGCGCACCCGCCACATCGTCACCGAAAACGACCGCGTGCTGCAGACCGTGAATGTCCTGCAGACGCGGGGACCGGCGCACATCGGCAGCCTCCTCGATGACAGCCACGCCTCCATGCGCGACGATTTCGAGATCTCCTGCCCCGAGCTCGACCTCGCCGTGGACACGGCCCGTGCCCACGGCGCCATCGGCGCCCGGATGACCGGCGGCGGCTTCGGCGGTTCGGCGATCGCCCTTACCCCGGTGCAGGACGAGCAGCATGTCCGCGACGCCGTCGTCCGCGCATTTGCTGACGCAGGGTTCACCCGGCCGGACATCTTCACCGTCACGCCGGCAGCGGGAGCGGAGCGCATCCGATGAAACCCTGGTTTGCCGGCGGCAGCGGCCACACCGCTGCCGCCGCACTATGAGCTTCGAGTACGCGGCATACACAGGCAGACTGTCACTGCAGGCAGGGCAGGCGCGTGTCTGCTTATGCCCTGCTCCATTACTGACTGCTCTTTTCCGGGCTGGGTGGCGCCGGTGGGGTCCAACTGCGGGCCACTGCGTCCAGGGCGGCGTCGTAAGCTGCATCCCAATCGACGCCGGGCGGGCCCACGTGCGCCAGCTCCAGACTCACTAGGCCGTGAACCTGGCCCCATATTGCTGCCGCGACTATTTCCACTGCGGCTGCCGATGGGCTGCCTGCTGACTGTGCGGCTGTGACTGCATCTTTGAGTGGCCCCATGGCATCGGTGGCGACCTCCGGACTTGGCTGGCAATCGGTTAAGGCGGCCAGTGAGCCGCCGAACATCAACCGGTAGAGCGCCGGATGACTCAGCGCCCAACTCCGGTACGCGATGCCCAACCCGCGCAGTCCGCCGCTCAGCGCTGCTGCCTGTGAGCCGCCAAACGAACGAAAACCATCGTCCACCACTGCGGTGAGAAGCTCGGATTTGCCTCCAAAAAGGGAGTAAACCGCCGTGGTTGATGTCCCCGCAGCTGCAGCCACGTCCCGCACGGTCACCCTGGCCGGACCGTTCCGGTCAACCAAGTCGGCCGTCACTGCCAGGAGTTCATCACGCAACGTACTGGTGTGCACCACGGGTCTTGCCATAAATACCATCATTCCATAACATTGTTTCATAACAGCGTTATCAAACGAATTTGGCTTTAGATGGAGGCGTATGTGATGGGGCAATACATCTATCCCGGCCGGTACACCGCGGACCCCGGCACGGACTCTGTGACTGTGTTCCTGATCGGCATGCGGGCAAACCGATGGTGGAAGGCCGGCAAGGTGGCCCAGGTCGCCGGGGCGATGCCCCGCATCCTTCGCCATCTGGCAAGCGATCCTGCCGCAGGCATGCTCGGCTTTGAACAATGGTTTGGGCGCACCACCATGCTGGTCAGCTACTGGGAAAGCCCTGAACACCTGCGGAAGTTCGCCGCCGACCGGGACGCTCCCCATCTGGAACCCTGGCGCCGCTTCATGAAAGAACTCTCTGGAACCGGAGACATCGGCATCTGGCACGAGACCTACCAGGTGCCCGCAGCCGGGATTGAGACCGTCTACAGCGGGATGCCACTGTTCGGGCTCGCCAAAGCCACCGCCCAAGTCCCGGTCGGCGCGGGCACGCACACAGCGAAGCAGCGGATGGGGCGCTTCTCCGGGCCGGCTGCTTCACCGGATGTTCTTCCCGGAGCGGCAGGACACTGAGCGTTTGCGCTCCAATCCAGCCCAACCATTGCTTGACGGAATCTGCATATCGGCGTTCTCAAGGGCCGGCGGGGCAGTGGCCCTGAGTCGCGCGACGCCATGGCTCCCTGTGGCCTACTCCTCGCGGTCGATCTCCAGGTAGCTGAGGCCGCTCAGGTCTAACCAATAGTGGGTTGGTGTTTCCACCAATCTCAGCAGCACGCCCTGGCAGTCGCGGCATCGCACCACGATGCCGGGTGCGTCGGTGAAGACCATGGCCTCGCCGAATGCCCTGACTGAGCCGCAATGCCTGCAGCGTCCGAGCGCTGCGATGATGTCGATGCGGAACACTTCGGACAGGGCGCCGGCTGTGGCGTTGCCGTCCACGTGCGGGATCGGGTCGTGGGCTGATGCTGCAATGTCCTGATCTTCGGGGGCAGCGAAGTCGTCGGCGCCGTTCATCGGAGACCCCCCGTCCCGCCAAATCGTTCGGTCTTTATCGAGCCCGGCGAATAGCCGGCCATCACAAGCCAGTCCGCAACGGTCTCCACGAAAACCGTTTGGCCGCAGACAAACACATCCGGATTCTCCTCAGCTGGGAAGATCTTGCCCAACAGGGTGTCCGACGTAAGGCGTGCCGGCGGGACCGGCCAGCCTTCCGGCGTCGAACGCGTATAGACGTAGTCGACCATCAACTTGGCTGATTCCTGATCCAAGCGGCCTAGCTCGTCCCGGTAAAGCGAGGTCTCGGGCGATCTGAGGGAATAAAGCAATTTGAAAGGGGACGCGTTCGTGGAGGCCTGATGGGCGCGGATCATCGACATCAGTGGCACCACACCCGACCCTCCCCCAATCAGCTGCACCCGGTTCCCACTGCTCGGCCGCCAGACAAACCAGCCGCCCACAGGCCCCCGGATTTCCAACCGATCCCCGACGGCCAGGTCCCGGACAAGGTACGGGGACACTTCGCCGTCGGGCAGCTCGTCAACGGTGATTTCCAGATGCTCATCCGAGCCTGCGGATGCCACCGAGTACGAACGGATCGCGGTGTACCCGTCGTCGGCGGTGAGGCGGATGTCAATGTGCTGGCCGGCCAGATGTCCCATCAAGCCGTCCACGCGCAGCCGAAGGGTCCGGGCCGTGGCGTTTTCCTCGACCCCGGCTACCACTTCAGCGACATGCCATGCGGTGCTCACGGCACGTGCCTCACGAGTACCGCTCCTCGCGCCAGGGATTGCCGTGAAGGTGGTAGCCATTCGATTCCCAGAAACCGGGTACGTCTTCCCGTGTCAGTTCCACGCCGTGGATCCATTTCGCGCTTTTCCAGAAATACAAATGCGGCACCAGAAGCCGTGCCGGTCCGCCGTGGGCCCGTGCAAGCGGTTCTCCATCGAATTCCCACACCACCCAGGCCTTGCCGCCCAAGAGATCCCACAGCGGAACATTGGTTGTGTAACCGCCGAAGGAATGCGCGGTGGCGAAGTCGCTGGTCGTTTCGACGTTTTCAAAGAGCGTGTCCAATGAAACTCCACGCCATACCGTTCCCAGTTTTGACCAACTGGTCACGCAGTGAATGTCCTGAGTGATTTTCTCCTGCGGCAAGGCCATGAATTCGTTCCAGGACCAGGAGAGCCGCAGGCCGTTCCCCGTGGTGATGAAAAACTCCCATTCGTCAATGGGGATAAGCGGAGCAGGACCGGCGGTGAGGACGGGAAAGTCCTGTGTTTCATGCTGCCCGGGAGGCAGGGCGGGATTCTCGGACCGCCGTCCACGGAAACCGGATGAAATGATACCCATGATGCACCTCCCGGGTGGAGCTCCACCCGGCCAACGACCGTTGATGCCCCAACCATAGGGCAACGTCTGGTCGTGGTCTAGGTGTATTACCCAGACGGGCCGGCCGGCCCTCCAAGAAGCTAGCCGATCAGCGCCAGCACCGCCCCGGCCGCGACCACTCCCCCGGCTTCCGTGCGTACGTCCGTGACGGTGCCGCTGCGGTGCGCGGGGACCTGGGTTTCCATCTTCATGGCTTCGAGGACAAGCACCGGGTCCCCGGCCGAGACCTCAGTGCCCGGCTCCACCAGCCACTTCACCACGGTTCCGGCCATGTCGGCGCGCAGTTCGGCCGGGTCGGCACTACCGGCGGCAGCGCCGCCGTCGGACGCTCCAGTCACGCTGACACCCGAAGGTACCGGGCCTCCTGGCAGCGCCCGGCCGGAACGGGCCCAGCCGTCCAGAAGGTCGGCCGGCAGTCCGACGGCGAGCCGGCGGCCGTCGACGTCGACCGTGATGGTGCGGCGTTCGCCGTCGGGCGCGGTGGTGCTGTAGTCCGGGTCGGCGGGGATGCTCTCCGCGAAGTCGGTTTCGATCCAGCGGGTGTGGATGCCCAGACCGTCCTCGGAGGTGAAGTCCGGGGACTCCAGCACGGCCCGGTGGAAGGGCAGCACGGTGGCCACCCCGGTGATGTGCATTTCGGCGAGGGCGCGCCGGGCGCGGCGCAGCGCATGCTGGCGGTCCGCGCCGGTGACGATCAGCTTGGCGAGCAGGGAGTCGAACTGCGGCGCCACGAAGGAACCGGAGCGGACCCCGGTGTCCAGCCGGATGCCCGGCCCAGTGGGTCCGGTGAACTCGCCAATCGTGCCGGGCGAGGGCAGGAAACCGCGGCCCACGTCCTCGGCGTTGAGCCGGAATTCAAAGGCGTGCCCCCGCGGCACCGGGTCGCCGGCAAGCCGCAACGTCTCGCCGGCGGCAATCCTGAACTGCTCCTGGACGAGGTCGACGCCGGTGGTTTCCTCGGTGATGGGATGCTCCACCTGGAGGCGGGTGTTCACTTCAAGGAAGGCCACGGTGCCGTCGGCCGCGACCAAAAATTCCACGGTGCCGGCGCCGGAGTAGCCGGCTTCGCGGCAGACTGCCTTGGCGGCGTCGTAGATCAGCTTGGTCTGCTCGTCGCTCAGGAACGGCGCGGGCGCCTCCTCGAGGAGTTTCTGGTGCCGGCGCTGCAGGGAGCAGTCCCGGGTTCCGACCACCACGACGTTGCCGTGCCAATCCGCGAGGACCTGCGCCTCCACGTGGCGGGGCCGGTCCAGGTAGCGTTCCACGAAGCATTCACCGCGGCCGAAGGCAGCGACGGCTTCCCGGACCGCGGAGTCGAAGGCTTCCTCGACCTCGTCGAGGACCCGGACCACTTTCATGCCGCGTCCCCCGCCGCCGAAGGCAGCCTTGATGGCGATCGGCAGTCCGTGCTGTTCGGCGAAGGCGCGCGCCTCGGCGGCCGTGGCCACGGGGCCGTCGCTGCCGGCAACCAGCGGCGCGCCGGCCCGGACGGCCGCGTCGCGGGCGGTGATCTTGTTCCCGAGCAGCCGGATGGCGTCGGGGCTGGGGCCGATCCAGGTCAGCCCGGCGTCGAGGACGGCCTGGGCGAAGTCCGCGTTCTCGGAAAGGAACCCGTAGCCGGGGTGGACGGCGTCCGCGCCGGACTTGGCCGCCGCGGCGAGGAGCTTCGGGATGTTCAGGTAGGTGTCCGCGGGCGAGTTGCCCTGCAGGCTGAAGGCCTCATCCGCGGCGGAGACGTGCAGGGCGTCGGCGTCGATGTCGGCGTACACCGCCACGGATGCCAGCTGCGCGTCATCGCAGGCCCGGGCTATGCGGACCGCGATTTCTCCACGGTTGGCGATCAGGACCTTGCGCATCAGTTACTCGCTTCTTCTTCGGTGTCGGACTTGGCGTCGGATTCGGTGGCGGGGTGCCCGCCGGTGGCGGATTCGGCCCAGCGGAACCGGATCCGTCCGCCGATGGGGACCTGCGCGGCGAGGTCCAGCTGGGAGTCGACCACCACGGCAATCACCGGGTAGCCGCCGGTGATCGGATGGTCGGCCAGGAAGAGCACGGGCAGGCCCTCGGGCGGGACCTGCAGGGCACCGGCGACCGTGCCCTCGCTGGGCAGCTCGCCTTGGCGGGTGCGCCGCAGCGGGTTCCCGTCCAGCCGCATGCCGACCCGGTTGGACTGCGGCAGCACGCCCCACTCCTGAGCGGCGAAGGAGTCCAGTGCCGCCTGGTCGAACCAGTCGGCGCGGGGACCGGGCACGACGTCGAGGACGGTCACCCCGGCGTCCGGGTACTCCGGCTGCAGTTCAGGATTCCCTACGACGCCGGACTCGGCTTCCCCGCCGGCGACAAGGACCTGCCCGGCGGCCAGGGGCGCCGGGCCGATCCCTGACATGGTGTCCCTGGAGCGGCTGCCCAGCACCGGGGCGGCATCCACGCCGCCGCGGACTGCAAGATAGCTGCGGAAGCCGCGCTCCGGGGCGCCGAAGCTGAGGATTTCGCCGTCGAGCAGCGCGAAAGGGGCGGCCACCGGCACGGTTCGGTGCCAGGATTCGCCGTTCTCGTCAGGCTTTGACGCGATGTCCAATGCCGACGGCGCCCCGGCGACGGCGAGGACCTTGTCCCCCACGGCCTGGACCTTGAGTCCGCCGGCGACGGTCTCGATGACGGCGGCCGACGGCGCGTTCCCGACGAGGCGGTTGGCCCGGCGCAGCGAGGCCCGGTCCAGGGCGCCGGCCGCGGAGACGCCCAAGCCGGAGTGGCCGTGCCGGCCCAGGTCCTCGACGAGGCTCTGCAGGCCCGGCGACACGATGCGGAGCCCTGCAGTGACGTCCCGCCCGGTTATGCCCGCGGTGACGGAATTCTCCGCGGCCGGCTCCGGCGCCAATGTGACGGTGTCCCGGACGGGGCGGAACTGCACGCGGTGTCCGGGGGCGGCCAGGGCGGGCTGCTCCCTGTCCAGGTCCCACATTTTGGCGTTGGTGTGCCCGATCAGCTGCCAGCCGCCCGGGGACCGGCGCGGATACACGGCCGAGTAGTTGCCGGCCAGGGCCACCGAGCCCGCGGGGACGGCGGTGCGGGGCGAGCTGCGGCGCGGCACTTCGAGCTGCTGGTTCTCCCCCACCATGTAACCGAACCCCGGCGCGAAGCCGGCGAAGGCCACGGTCCAGACCTGCCCTGAATGGGCTGCGATCACGCCGTCGGGCCCGAGGCCGGTGAGCCGCCCGACTTCGGCGAGGTCCTCGCCGTCGTACACGGTGTCGATGACCACCAGCTCACCGTCGCGCTGCACGCGGGCAGTGAGGTCGAGCTGCAGCAGCCCGGCGGCGATGCGCCGGGCCGAGGCCGGGGAATCGGCCTTGACCAGGACGGTCTCGGCCGCGGCCAGGATGTCCTGCTGCCCCGGCAGCGGCCTTTCGATGAGCAATGCCTGCAGGGCAAGGACGTCCTCGGTGCCGGAGAGCTCGGCAAGGACCGCGCGCGTTCCCACGGCCCGCACGGAACGGACCTTGTGCTTGGTGTGCTCAGTTGCTGCCGGGGTTTCCCCTGCTGTCTCAATCACGGGTTGCCTCAATCATTGTGCCGTAGGAGAAGATCGGCGCTGCCTAGGCGCTGGCATCCTGCAGGAGCCGATCTTCTTCGGCGGTCTGCGGGTTGCGCCCGATGGCCAGTCCGATCACCGTCACGATTGAGGCGACCGCGAGATAACCGGCGATCAGGAACCAGTCGCCACTGGCGGCGAAAAGGGCGGTGAAGACCAATGGTGCGATGGCGCCGCCGATTACACCGGCGAGGGTGTAAGCCAGCGAACTGCCGGCGTAGCGCAGCCGGGCCGGGAACTGCTCGGTGATGTAGGCGGCCTGCGGGCCGTACATGAAGGCGTGGAACGCCAGTCCGATCACGATGCCGATGGTCAGCGTGATGACCGACTTGTCCTGGATCATGACGAAGAACAGCGGGATATAGACGGCGGTTCCCACGGCGGCGATGCCGTATACGAGGCGGCGGTTGATACGGTCCGTGAGGGCGCCGGCCGCGGGGATCAGGACCAGCTGGAAGGCCGAGCCGATCAGTATCGCGCTGAGGACGTTGCTGGCAGTCATGCCCAGTTCCTTGGTGGCGTAGACGGCCATGAAGACGGTGAGCAGGGAGTACAGCACATCCGGGCCGACGCGGGAGAGGGCGGCGGACACGAGGGCGCGCGGTTCCTTGGTGAAGACCTCCTTGATGGGGGCCTTGGGCTGTTCGCCGTGGGCCTGGATGGCCTTGAAAATTGGGGTTTCCTCCAGCTTCAGCCGGATTAGCAGACCGAAGCCCACCAGGAAGGCCGAGGCGAGGAAGGCGACGCGCCAGCCCCAGGAAAGGAAGTCTTCGTTGCTCAGTGTCGCGGCGAGGATGGCCAGGACGCCGTTGGCCATCAGGTTGCCGGCGGGCGGACCGATCTGCGCGGCGGAGGACCAGAAGCCGCGCTTCCTGGCGTCACCGAACTCGCTGGAGAGCAGGACGGCGCCGCCCCATTCGCCGCCGACGCCGATGCCCTGGGCCAGGCGCAGCAGCACAAGGATGGTGGGAGCGGCCAGGCCGATGGTGGCGTAGCCCGGAAGCGCGCCGATCAGCACGGTTGCGATGCCGATCAGCAGCAGGGTGGTCACAAGGACGTGCTTGCGGCCAATTTTGTCACCGAGCCGGCCGAAGATCACACCGCCAATGGGACGGGCGAGGTAGCCCACCGCGAAGGTCGAGAAGGACAGCAGCAGCCCGATGTATTCGTCGTTGCCGGGGAAGAACACTTTCGGGAACACCAGGGCCGAGGCCACGGAGTAGATCGCGAAGTCGTAGTACTCCAGCGAGGTGCCGGTGAGGCTCGCGACGTAGGCCTTGAGGGCCCCGGGCGGCAGCTTCCTCTTGCCGGCGGCCGGGGTGGCCTGCTGCGGTGTGGTCATGGTTTTCCTCCAGGTGTGCGGGTGCTGCCCTGTTGCTTGGCGTGATGCGGTTGATGCGGAGTGGATGCGCTGTGAGGCGTCTCAGACGAACGCGGCGGTAGCGATCCCGGCACCGGTCAGCGCCTCGCGCACGGCGGTGGCCATGGCGACAGCCCCCGGGGAGTCGCCGTGGACGCAAATGCTTTCGGCGCGGATTTTGAGGACGGAGCCGTCGATGGTGCGGACGGCGGAGTCGGTGGCCATCCGGAGCACATGCTCCGCGACCTCCTGGGGGTCGTGCAGGACCGCTCCCGGCAGGGTGCGGGAGACCAGCGTGCCGTCCGGGTTGTAGGCCCGGTCCGCGAAAGCCTCGGTGACGGCCCGGAGTCCGGCGGCCTCGGCCAGCCGCAGCACTTCCGAGCCCGGCAGGCCCAGGATCGGCAGGGTCGGATCCACCGATTTCACGGCGTCGACGACGGCCTGCGCCTGTGCGGTGTGCGCGACGATCGCGTTGTAGAGGCCACCGTGCGGCTTGACGTACTGGACCTGACCGCCTTCTGCGGCGGCCAGCGCCTGCAGCGCGCCGATCTGGTAGACGACATCGTCCGCCAGTTCGCCCGGATCGATGTCCACGAAGCGGCGGCCGAATCCGGCGAGGTCGCGGTAGCCGACGTGCGCGCCGATCACGACGCCGGCGGCAACCGCCTCGCGGCAGGTCCGGCGGATGACGCTGGGATCGCCAGCGTGGAATCCGCAGGCCACGTTCGCGCTGGACACCGAGCGGAACATCGCGGTGTCATCGCCCAACGTCCAGCGGCCGAATGACTCGCCGACGTCGCTGTTCAGGTCAATGGTTGCCATTTGTGATCCTCGTCTCATGATAGCCCCCTTCAAGGATGCATCATTCCGACGGATTGTTCAACAATTCTTCGATCCCACAATGCGACGATCGTGTAAATTCGGCAGTATGACGACTTCCGATGCAGTTGCCGGCTCCACCCTGAGCGCAGCTGCGGCCCGGCTGCGGGTGGCCGTTCCGCCCGTCGCGGACCGGGTGGCAGCCGAACTGCGCCTGCAACTGGCGGAGGGCATTCTGCTGCCGGGAGCACGGCTGACCGAGTCGACCATCGCGGAGGACCTCGGGGTTTCCCGTAACACGGTGCGCGAAGCGTTCGCCGAACTGGCGGCCGAGCGGCTGGTGGTCCGCCTTCCCAACCGCGGCGTGTTTGTGGCAAGACTGGGCCCCGGCGATATCCGCGACGTCTACACCGTGCGCCGCGCCATCGAAGTGAGCTCCATACGCGGGGGCGGCAGCGCGGAGCGCATCGCAGCGGTCCGCGCGGCAATCGAAGAGGGCAAAGCCGCGGCGGCCGCCGATGACGAGGAGGGCCTGGGCAGCGCCAACCAGCATTTCCACGGCGCGATCGTGGCCCTGGCAGAGAGCAGGCGGCTGGACACGATCATGGCCCAGGTCCTGGCCGAGATGCGGCTCTTCTTCCACAAGGCCACCCTGGATGCGCATTTCTACCGGGGGTACCTGCCGGACAATGAGGAAATTTGCGAGGCCTTGGAAGCCGGGGAGCTGGACCGGGCAGGCGAGCTTCTGCTGTCCTACCTGAACCGTTCAGAGGAGCGCCAGGCAGCCGTGCACGGGGACTGAGCGCGGACCGCACTAGCTTGCTGTCCCCCGCTCGGCACCCAAAAAAGCTCGGCACCGTCCAGTCTGGACGGTGCCGAGCGTTATGGCATCGGACGGATTATTTGGTATTCGCGCCCACGGTTTCGCTCTGGGCGGGCGTGGTCTTCTCCGGGACGGGCGGAGGCGTGGTCTTGCGCTTGAACTGCTTCCCGAGGATGCTTTCCCCGCCGCTGCGGTTCTTGTTGAAGATGTCGAAAGCAACGGCCAGGAGGAGCACCAGGCCCTTGATGAGTTGCTGGTAGTCGGTGCCGAGCCCGAGGATCGACATGCCGTTGTTCAGGACGCCCATGATGAGGCCGCCGACCATGGCGCCCGCCACGGTTCCGATGCCGCCCGTGACCGCGGCGCCGCCAATGAACGCCGCCGCGATGGCATCCAGTTCGAAGCCGGTGCCGCCGGCGGGCTGTGCTGAGTTGAGCCGGGCCGTGAAAACGAGGCCAGCGAGGGCCGCGAGGACGCCCATGTTGACGAAGAGCCTAAAGGTGACTGCCTTGGTCTTGATGCCGGAGAGTTCGGCGGCGTGGAGGTTGCCGCCGATGGCGTAGGTGTGCCGGCCGAAGACGCTGTTGTTCATGAGGGCCGTGTACACGATCACCAGGACGGCAAGCACGATCAGGACGACCGGCGTGCCCCGGTAGGAGGCGAGCAGGAAGGTGATGGTCAGCATGAGCAGCGCGATGAAGGCGGTCTTGACGACGAACCAGACCGTGGGTTCGCTTTCAAGGTCGAACTTCTTGCGGATCCGCCGCTCCTTGACCGCCTGGATCAGGAGGGCAAGGGTTGCCCCCACGCCGAGGATGACGGTGAGCCACTCCAGCACCGAGGTGCCCCCCGAGATGTCCGGGAGGAAGCCTCCGCCCAAGGCCCGCAGTTCGGCGGGAAAGGGGGTGATCTGCTGGTTCTTGAGCACGATCAGGGTTAGTCCGCGGAAGATCAGCATGCCGGCGAGGGTAACGATGAAGGCAGGGATGCCGACGTGGGCAATCCAGTAACCCTGCCAGGCGCCGACCAGGGCGCCGACCAGCAGGCAGGCCGGGATGGCGAGCCACCAGGGCCAGCCCCAATGAACGATCATGACGCCGGCAATGGCTCCGACGAAGCCGGCGACGGACCCCACGGAAAGGTCGATGTGGCCGGCGATGATGACCATCACCATGCCGATGGCGAGGATGAGGATGTAGCTGTTCTGGACAACGAGGTTGGTGACGTTCTGCGGTTCCAGCAGGATTCCGCCGGTGAGTCCTTGGAACAGCAGGACGATCAGGATCAGGGCGACGAAGATGCCAACCTGGCGGAGGCGGCTTGTCAGGAAGCCGAGGGATTCTCGTAGGGCGGACATGTTCGCTATTCCTTCTCTTGGGTCATGTAGTGCATGAGGGATTCCTGGGATGCTTCTGCGATGGGCACTTCGCCGGTGACGTGGCCGGCGGACAGGGTGTAGATGCGGTCGCAGATCCCGAGGAGCTCGGGGAGCTCCGAGGAGATCACGATGACGGCTTTTCCTTCGGCCGCGAGCTTGGCGATGATCGTGTAGATCTCGAACTTGGCGCCGACGTCGATCCCGCGGGTGGGTTCATCGAGGATGAGGACGTCCGGATCGGAGAACATCCATTTGCTGAGCACGACCTTCTGCTGGTTCCCGCCGGAGAGCTTGCCGGTGACGGCTGCCACCGAAGGAGCCTTGATGTTCATGCTCTTCCGGTAGCCGTTGGCAACGAGGGTCTCTTCGTTCTTGTCCACCCAGCCGCCCTTGACCAGTTTGCGGAGCGCGGCCATGGAGATGTTCCGCTTGATGTCCTCGATGAGGTTCAAGCCGTAATGCTTGCGGTCCTCGGTGGCATACGCGATGCCGTGCTTGATGGCCCCTGCGACGGTGCCTGTGTTGATTTCCTTGCCGTATTTAAAGACCTTCCCCGAGGTTGCGGTGCCGTAGGTCCGGCCGAAGACGCTCATGGCGAGCTCTGTCCGGCCGGCACCCATCAGGCCGGCGAGTCCCACCACTTCGCCCTTGCGGACATTGAGACTGGCGTTGTTGACGACCATCCGGGTGTGGTCCTGCGGGTGCCGCACTGACCAGTCCTCGATCCGGAGGACCTCCTCGCCGATGTTGGGGTCACGGTCCGGATACAGGCTTTCAAGGTCCCGGCCCACCATGCCGCGGATGATGCGTTCCTGGGTGATCTGGCCCTCGTCCAGCCGGAGAGTCTCGATGGTCTTGCCGTCGCGGATGATGGTGACGGCGTCCGCAACCTTGCGGATTTCGTTCAGTTTGTGGCTGATGATGATGCTGGTGACGCCCTGCCCCTTCAGGTGGAGGATCAGGTCCAGCAGGTGGCCGGAGTCCTCGTCATTGAGCGCGGCGGTGGGCTCGTCCAGGATCAGCAGCTTGACCTCTTTGGAGAGTGCCTTGGCGATTTCCACCAGTTGCTGCTTGCCGACGCTGATGTGCTGGACGGGGGTGACGGGGTTCTCGCTGAGGCCCACCCGGGCCAGCAGCTTGCTCGCTTCGAGGTTGGTCTTCCGCCAGTCCACCCAGCCGTTCTTGGCCTGTTCGTTGCCGAGGTAGATGTTTTCGGCGATGGACAGGAAGGGACTCAGCGCCAGTTCCTGGTGGATGATCACAATGCCGCGCTTCTCACTGTCCGAGATGCTGGAGAAGTCGCACGGTTCATTTTCGAAGAGGATGTCTCCCTCAAACGAGCTGTGCGGGTAGACGCCCGACAGCACTTTCATGAGGGTGGATTTTCCGGCGCCGTTTTCACCGCAAATGGCGTGCACCTCGCCGCGGTTCACATCCAGCATGACGTCCTGGAGGGCCTTCACGCCGGGGAAGGTCTTGGTGATTCCTCGCATTTGAAGAATGGGTGTATTCATCGTCAATTCCCGCTGACTGGTCGAAGCTGGGCTTTCCTGCGGCTGCAGGGGCTTGCGGGAGGGGTTGTGGCCGCGCCGGACGCCCGGCCACAACCCCTCGGGGTTGGCTACTTGACGTCGGCTGCGGTGTAGTACCCGGAGTCGATGAGTTCCTTCTGGTAGTTGTCCGCCGTGACAATCACGGACTTGAGCAGGTAGGCCGGGACGACCTTGACCTTGTTGTCGTAGGTCTTGGAGTCATTGACCTCCGGCTCCTGGCCCTTCAGGACGGCGTCGACCATCTTGACTGCCTGCGAGCCGAGCTGGCGGGTGTCCTTGAAGATCGTGGAGTACTGCTCGCCGGCGACGATGGACTTGACTGAACCCTTTTCTGCGTCCTGGCCGGTGACCACCGGCAAGCTTCCCTTGGCATAGCCGCCGGTGCTGGTCAGGGCCGAGATGATGCCGATCGACAGCCCGTCGTACGGGGACAGGACACCGTGCAGCTTGGTGCCGGAGCTGTAGGCGGCTGTGAGGATGTCTTCCATGCGCTTCTGGGCCACGGGGGCCTGCCAGCGCAGGATGGCGGCCTGCTCGAACTTGGTCTGGCCGCTGGGAACCTTCAGCGTTCCGGCATCCAGGTAGGGCTTGAGGGTGTCCATGGCCCCGGTCCAGAAGAAGTTGGCATTGTTGTCATCCGGGCTCCCGGCGAACAGTTCAATGTTGAAGGGTCCCTTGCCCTCCACCTTCTTTCCGCTGGCATCGATCAGGCCCAGCCCGGTCAGGAGCGAGGTCGCCTGCTGGACGCCCACGGTGTAGTTGTCGAAGGTCGTGTAATAGTCCACGTTGGGCGTGCCGTTGATGAGGCGGTCATAGGCGATGACTTTGACGTTCTGCTCCTTGGCCTTGGCGAGGACATCGGTCAGGGTGGTTCCGTCGATCGCGGCGATAACGAGGGCCTTGGCGCCCTTGGTCAGCATGTTTTCGATCTGGGACACCTGGGTGGGGATGTCGTCATTGGCGTACTGCAGGTCCGTTTTGTAGCCGAGCTTCGCCAGGGACTCGGAGACGTTCTTGCCGTCCGCGATCCACCGTTCGGAGGTCTGGGTCGGCATGGAGATTCCCACCAGCGAGTCGCTGGGGTTGGCCGTTCCGCTAGGTTCGCTGGCGGCACCCCGGGCACCGCAACCGGTGGCCCCCGCCGCCAGCGTGAGGGCGACGACGAACGCGCCGAGGAGTTTCTTGATTCGCACGATCTGCTCCTTCCGCGGCAACATTGCCGCGAGTGTTGTTGGGCCGAGTAGCGTCTATGCTTCCTGACCGTCGGCACATTGGTGATGTGTTCGTACCAATATAAGCGCAATTGTGAACGCTAACAAGAGCTTTTTTTCGTCGTCCTGCCAGGCAGGTCGGAGAGCGAGCCGGAGCTGGCTCCGGGCCGAGGCGGGGCAGGCGGCGGGGCATTGACTTCCGTTTTGTTAGCGTTCACAATTGGACTGATCTTTCCCTACAACCCCGGTAATGAGGCCGACGCCTCCCGGATGGAGGCAGTTTCATGGCAGATGCAAACCATGCCGTCGACTTCGACCCCGGCACTGACAGCTACGTCATCGGCGTGGACTACGGCACGCTTTCCGGGCGGGCCGTGGTGGTCCGCGTCCGTGACGGCAAGGAACTCGGCAGCGGGGTGTTCGACTACCCGCACGCCGTGGTCACCGACGCCCTTCCTGCCGGGGTGGCGGGCGTCGCGGACGGAACAGCCGCCCGCCTTCCCGGGGATTGGGGGCTTCAGGTGCCCAACGACTACCGGGACGTGCTCCGGCACGCTGTCCCGGCGGCGATCGCCGACGCGGGGATCGACCCGGCCGCCGTCGTCGGCATTGGTACCGACTTCACGGCGTGCACCATGGTGCCGGTCAAAGCCGACGGTACTCCACTGAACGAGGTGCCCGGCTTCGCTGACCGCCCGCACGCCTACGTGAAGCTGTGGCGCCACCACGCCGCGCAGCCGCAGGCGGACCGCATCAATGCCCTGGCCGCGGAACGCGGCGAAAGCTGGCTGCCGCGCTACGGCGGGCTCATCTCCTCGGAATGGGAGTTCGCCAAGGGCCTGCAGCTGCTCGAGGAAGACCCGGAGACCTACGCGGCCATGGACCGCTGGGTGGAGGCGGCCGACTGGATCGTCTGGCAGCTGTGCGGCAACTATGTCCGCAACGCCTGCACAGCGGGGTACAAGGGCATCTACCAGGACGGCCGCTACCCCTCGGAGGAGTTTCTCGCCGCCCTCAACCCGGACTTCGAGGATTTCGTCAGCACGAAGCTGGAGCACACCATCGGCCGGCTCGGCGACGCCGCCGGCCGCCTGACGGCCGAAGCCGCGGCCTGGACCGGTCTGCCCGAGGGCATCGCGGTGGCGGTCGGCAATGTCGACGCCCACGTCACGGCCCCCGCGGCGAAGGCCGTGGAGCCCGGCCAGCTCGTGGCCATCATGGGCACCTCCACCTGCCACGTTCTGAACGGCGCCGAACTGCAGGAAGTCCCCGGCATGTGCGGTGCGGTGGACGGCGGAATCGTCGACGGACTTTGGGGCTATGAAGCCGGGCAGAGCGGCGTCGGCGACATCTTCGGCTGGTTCATCAAGAACGGCTTGCCGCCCGCCTACCATCAGGCCGCCGCCGCGGCCGGGCAGGGCGTCCACGAATACCTCACCGAACTGGCCTCCGCCCAGGCCATCGGCGAACACGGACTTCTTGCCCTGGACTGGCACTCGGGCAACCGGTCGGTGCTGGTGGACCACGAACTGTCCGGAATCGTCGTGGGCCAGACCCTTGCGACCAAGCCCGAGGACACCTACCGGGCGCTGCTGGAGGCCACGGCCTTCGGCACCCGCACCATCGTTGACGCCTTCCGCGACTCCGGGGTGCCGGTGACGGAATTCATTGCCGCCGGCGGCCTTCTGAAGAACAGGCTGCTGATGCAGATCTACGCGGACGTCACCGGGCTGCAGCTCTCCACCATCGGCTCCACGCAGGGTCCCGCCCTTGGTTCGGCCATCCACGCCGCCGTCGCTGCCGGCGCCTACCCGGAAATCCGTGCTGCCGCCGAAGCCATGGGCGCCGCCCCGGGCGAGGTGTACACCCCGATCCCGGAGAACGTGGCCGCGTACGAGGCGCTCTTCCAGGAGTACCGGGCACTGCACGACTACTTCGGCCGGGGCGGCAATGACGTGATGCACCGGCTCAAAGCCATCCAGCGCAGTGCACACCACACACGCACCGCCGCCCTCGAGGGAGTCTCCGCATGAGCACGCTGCTCGAATCGATTGAGCGCATCCGCCGCGAGGTCTGCGACCTGCATGCCGAGCTGACCCGCTACGGGCTGGTGGTCTGGACGGCCGGCAACGTCTCGGGCCGCGTCCCCGGCTACGACCTCATGGTCATCAAGCCCTCCGGGGTGTCCTATGACGACTTGACCCCCGATCTCATGGTGGTCACCGACCTGTACGGAATCCCGGTCAGCGCGGCCTCTAACGGCGGAGGCGGGGACATTATTGAGTGGGGCAATCCGGCCCTGAGCCCCTCTTCTGACACGGCCGCGCACGCCTACGTCTACCGGAACATGCCCGACGTCGGCGGCGTGGTGCACACCCACTCCACCTACGCCACCGCCTGGGCTGCGCGCGGGGAAGACATTCCGTGCGTGCTCACCATGATGGGCGACGAATTCGGCGGACCCATCCCCACGGGCCCGTTCGCATTGATCGGAGACGACTCGATCGGCAAGGGAATCGTCGAAACGCTCCGGAACTCGAATTCCCCGGCCGTTCTGATGCAGAACCACGGCCCCTTCACCATCGGCAAGGACGCCCGCTCGGCCGTGAAGGCGGCCGTGATGTGCGAGGAAGTGGCCCGGACGGTCCACGTCTCGCGGCAGCTCGGCGAGCCGCTGCCCATCGACCCGGGCCAGATCGAGTCGCTTTACGACCGCTACCAAAACGTCTACGGCCGCTAGGCCGCCGAATCTTCCACAGAACCTCCAGGAGAAACCCATGCCCCACGCCAGCAGCACCTCCGCCAACAGCACGTCCCTTGAGCAGTACGAGGTCTGGTTCCTGACCGGCAGCCAGCACCTCTACGGCGAGGACGTCCTGAAGCAGGTGGCCGCGCAGTCGCAGGAGATTGCGGACGCGCTGAACGCGTCCTCCGCCGTCCCGGTCAAGGTCGTCTGGAAGCCGGTCCTCACCGACTCCGACGCCATCCGCCGCACCGCCCTCGACGCGAACTCCGAGGACGCCGTGATCGGCGTGACCGCCTGGATGCACACCTTCTCCCCGGCCAAGATGTGGATTCAGGGCTTGGACCTGCTGCGCAAACCGTTGCTGCACCTGCACACCCAGGCCAACGTTGAACTGCCGTGGGCGGACATCGACTTCGACTTCATGAACCTGAACCAGGCCGCCCACGGCGACCGCGAATTCGGTTATATCCAGTCCCGGCTGGGCATCCCGCGCAAGACCGTGGTGGGCCACGTCTCCAACCCGGAGGTCACCCGCCAGGTCGGCGCCTGGCAGCGCGCCTCCGCAGGCTGGGCCGCCGTCCGGACCCTCAAGCTCACCCGATTCGGGGACAACATGCGCAACGTCGCCGTCACCGAAGGCGACAAGACCGAGGCCGAACTGCGCTTCGGCGTCTCCGTCAACACCTGGTCCGTCAACGAGCTCGCCGGCGCCGTGCACGGCGCCGCGGAGTCCGACGTCGACGCCCTCATCGCCGAGTACGGGCGCCTTTATGAGGTAGCCCCGGAGCTTCAGGCGGGCGGTGCCCGGCACGAATCGCTGCGCTACAGTGCACGGATCGAGCTTGGCCTGCGCAGTTTCCTCGAAGCCAACGGTTCCGCCGCGTTCACCACCTCCTTTGAGGACCTCGGCGCGCTGCGCCAGCTGCCTGGCATGGCGGTCCAGCGGCTGATGGCCGACGGTTACGGGTTTGGCGCCGAGGGTGACTGGAAGACCGCCATCCTGGTCCGCGCGGCCAAGGTCATGGGCGCCGGCCTTCCCGGCGGCGCATCGCTCATGGAGGACTACACCTACCACCTGGTCCCGGGCCAGGAGAAGATTCTTGGCGCGCACATGCTCGAGGTCTGCCCCTCCCTGACCGCCACCAAACCCCGCGTGGAGATCCACCCCCTCGGGATCGGCGGCAAGGAGGACCCCGTGCGGCTGGTCTTTGACACCGACGCCGGCCCCGGCGTCGTCGTCGCCCTGTCGGACATGCGCGACCGCTTCCGCCTCGTGGCAAACGCCGTCGACGTCGTCGACCTCGACGAACCGCTGCCCAACCTGCCCGTCGCCCGGGCGCTGTGGTCGCCCAAGCCGGACTTCGCGACGTCGGCCGCCGCCTGGCTGACCGCCGGAGCCGCGCACCACACCGTGCTGAGCACCCAGATCGGCATGGACGTCTTCGAGGATTTCGCCGACATCGCGCAGACAGAGCTCCTCACCATCGACGACGGCACCACCATCAGGGCGTTCAAGAAAGAGCTCGCCTGGAACGCCGCGTACTACAAACTCGCCGGCGGACTGTGAACGAGTACGAAATCCGCGCCGGAGGCTACGCCGCCGTCATCACCCCGCGGGGGGCGGCCCTGCGGGAGCTCCTCCACCGGGGACGGGACCTGATTGTCCCGTCCCCGGCGGGCGGTCCCGTTCCCGATTACCGGGGGATCATCGCGGCGCCTTGGCCAAACCGCATCGCCGACGGCACTTACAGCTTCGACGGCGAGATGCACCGGCTGCCGATCAATGAACCAGAGCGGAAGACGTCCCTGCACGGGCTGGCTTTTGCGCTCGACTGGACCCTGAATGAACAGGACGGTGGCTCGCTTACGTTGGTGTGCACTGTGGGGCCCGCCGCCGGCTACCCGTTTGAGCTCGAGCTACAGGCACAGTACGTGCTGGACGGCAACGGCCTGCACTTTAGCGTCACCGCGAGCAACGTGGGCGGGGCCACGGCCCCGTACGGTGTCTGCCCGCACCCCTACCTGGTCGCCGGCCCGGCGCCCCTCGACGACTGGATCCTCGAAATCCCCGCGGGCGCATTCTTGGAGGTCACCCCGGACCGGCTGCTGCCGAAGGAAATACGCGCCGTGGAAGGCCACAAGTTCGACTTTCGTGCCGCGCGCGCCATTGGCGCCATCGAGATCGACCACGCATTCACCGACATCGCGTTCGACGGCGACGGACAGGCCCGCGTACTCGTCCGCGACCCGGGCGGAACCGGCGTCGGATTGGCTTGGGACCGGAAGTGCCGCTGGCTCCAGATCCACACCGCCGACAAGCAGCCGCCTGCGCCCAATCGGCTGGGGCTTGCCGTGGAACCCATGACTTGCCCGCCGGATGCGTTCAACAGCGATCAGGACTTGGTGGAGCTGAAGCCCGGCACATCACACCAGGCGTCCTGGCGCATCTTCGCCGCTTAGACGCACGAGGCGCGCGGGAAAGGAGAGGGATGCGAGCAGACTCATTGGACAGGCGTCCTGCTGTAATGGAGGACGTGGCGAAGCTTGCCGGCGTCTCCCATCAGACGGTTTCACGGGTCCTCAACAAGCATCCCAACGTCAGTGCGAAGACACGCGAGCGGGTCGAAAAGGCCATCGCCGAATTGGGCTATCGCCGCAACACGGCAGCCCGCAGCCTGGTGACTCGGCGCTCCCAGACCATCGGGGTCCTGGGCAGCGGCATGTCCGAGTATGGTCCTGCCAATGTGCTGCTGGGAGTCCAGGAGGCAGCGCGGGACAAAGGGTATTCCGTGAGCATGGCGAGCCTTAGCAAAGTGACCCCGGCGGCCATCCGGGATGCGCTCGAGCATTTCATGCTGCAGTCAGTGGACGGGATGGTCGTCATCGTGCCGCATGAGGCGATGTTCCGTTCGTTGCGCACCATCAGGATCGCAGTTCCCCTGGTTGCCGTCGGGTTCGGTGTCGACGAGGGGCTGAGAGTCGCCGCAGTGAACCAGCGGATGGGCGCCAGCCTTGCAGTGCAGCACCTGGTGGATCTCGGCCACACCGCAATCGCGCATGTATCCGGGCCGCCCGACTGGATCGATGCCGCAGCCCGCATTGAAGGGTGGCGGCATACCTTGCTGGAGGCCGGACTGGCGGCTACGTCACTGATCAGGGGCGACTGGAGCGCTGAAAGCGGGTACCGGGCCGGCCTCGAGCTGGCGGGTGGGCGCGCCGCCACCGCCCTGTTTGCGGCAAATGACCAAATGGCCCTGGGAGCGCTGCGCGCCTTCGCTGAAGCGGGGCTGCGCGTTCCGGAGGATATCAGTGTGGTTGGCTATGACGACCAGCCCGAGGCGGCCTACTTTGTCCCACCGCTTACCTCCGTCAACCAGGGTTTCAAGGAACTCGGGGGCCGGTGCATCCAGATGCTCCTTTCGGAGATGGACACCGGATTCGACATGGGCAGCGGATATTCAAGCGCTGCATCAGTCGTAAATCCGACACTCATTGTCCGGTCTTCAACTGCCCGGCCACTCAAATGACGCAGAATAGCCACATGAGACAAAGGAATGAGCGGCGCCTGCCACGGCTTGAGGATGTGGCGGACCGCGCGGGAGTCTCGCACCAGACTGTGTCCAGGGTGATCAATAATCATCCCAACGTGAGCGCCTCCACGCGGGGGAAGGTTGAGGCGGCCATCGCCGAACTGGGCTACCGGCGCAACACCGCGGCGCGAAGCCTGGTCACCCGGCGTTCCCAGACAATCGGAGTGCTGGGCAGTGAGATGTCCCAGTATGGCCCGGCCAACACCTTGCTGGGAGTCGAGCAGGCTGCGCGCGACGCCGGGTACTTTGTCAGCATTGCGGCCCTGCGTGAGGTTGGCCGGGAGGCGATTCAAGACGCCACCATGCACTTTTTGGATCAGTCCGTGGACGGCATCGTGGTGATCGTGCCGCATTCGGAAACCCTGGCAGCCCTCGCCGAGGTGGCACTCGGAATTCCCGTGGTGGCCGTCGGGACGCAGGGAAACGACGCCGTGAGCGGCGTCATGGTGGACCAGCTCCGCGGGACGGAGCTCGCCGTCAGGCATCTGATCGAGCAGGGCCACCGCCGGATCGGGCATGTCGCGGGGCCCCAGGACTGGATCGACGGCGTCGCACGGGCCGAGGGCTGGAGATCGGCTCTGGAATCGGCGGGCCTCGACGCCGATCTGCTCGTGGAGGGTGACTGGAGTGCCGGCAGCGGTTACCAGATCGGCAGGAAACTGGCCGTGGACCGTTCCGCCACGGCGCTGTTCGTGGGCAACGACCAGATGGCCCTGGGTCTCCTGCGCGCCTTCAACGAAGCTGGCGTCCGGGTGCCCGAGGACGTCTCCGTTGTGGGCTTCGACGACCAGCCCGAGTCGGGTTACTTCACCCCGCCCCTGACCACGGTGCGTCAGGATTTCGAGGAGCTGGGGCGGCGCTGCATGGATGTCATGTTGACCGCCATCAGGGAGGGGAAAGGCCCGGGCAGCACCGTGGTGGAACCTGAACTCGTGGTCCGTAAGAGCACTACAGCCGCCGTCTAATGTCCAAGAGCTCGGCAACTGAGTTCTGGCCAGGTCGCTCCCACGAGCTGCTGTCAGGCGGGGACAGCTTCCCTGGAGTGCACTGACCGGAGGGGACGGTCGACGCGGGCGCTCCAGCGCCGGTGCCGGTGCTCAACTTCGATGGGGTGCCTGAAAGCGGACGTGATGTTTGCGCTGGTAATGATTTCTGCTGCCGGGCCGGCGGCGACCGTCCGGCCGTCTGCGATCAGCAGGGCATGGCTGGTGGTCGTCGGCAATTCTTCCAAATGGTGAGTGACCAGGACGGACGCCATCTGCGGGTGGGTGTGGGTGAGAATGTCGATGGTTTCCAGCAGCTGTTCCCGGGCAGCAACGTCCAAACCCGTGCAGGGTTCATCAAGCAGCAGCAATTTGGGCGAGGAAATGAGCGCGCGGGCGATCAGGGCCCGTCCCCGCTCCCCTTGCGAGAGTGTCGGCCAGCGGGAGGCGGCCTTGCCGGCCAGGCCGAGCTCTTCGAGCAGGGCATTGGCGCGGGCGAGCTGGGCGGGGCCCGGCTCCCACCTGGCCGGCAGTTCGTTGCTGCCCGTGAGGCCGGTGAGTACAACTTGGTGGATGGTCAGCGGGGAGAGTATCCGGTGCCGCGGATTGACGTGGCCAATGGCGCGCCGCAGGGCCTGCAGTTCCACGCGGCCCAGGCGTTCGCCCAGGACCCGCACGGTGCCGGAACTGGGGTGGGTGACGGCTCCGCAGAGCCCCATCAGCGTGCTTTTCCCCGCCCCGTTCGCGCCCAGCAGGGCCCAATGCTCTCCCGCCCGGACAGACATCGATACCCCGCTGATGATTTCCTTGTCACCCCGGCGGAACGTCACATCTTCCAACTCCACAACCATTTCACGGTTCGGCTGATGGTTCATTCCCAAGGCTCCTCAAGGACGTGTATTAAAGGATCTGTATTCGGCCAGACACTCCCGGCTCATGATATCGGGCCGGTGCGTGTGGGAAGCGGCCGCCGGCGGCGTCGCCCGCCGCCATTGACAGTTTGTAAGGCGTGTCACATACTTGTGGAACCGATTCCATGGAAACGATTCCATGGCGGACTTAAGATGAAGCTTCAAGAGAGGGGTAGACCAGTGACGGGACCGTCCATCACCATCAAAGACGTCGCGGCACTCGCCGGCGTCTCCCCCGCGACCGCGTCCAGAGTGCTTTCCGGAAACCCGGCCACCTCCCCGGAGTCCAGGCAGAAGGTGGCCGCCGCCGTCGCCGAGTTGGATTTTCACCCCAACGCCCAGGCGCGTGCACTCCGCTCCACCAGAACCAACGTTATCGGGTTGCTCCTTTCCGACGTCCGCAACCCGTTCTTCGCCGATCTGGCGCACGCGGCCGAGCAGGCGGCCCTCTCGGAGGGGCTTGTCACCCTGCTGGGAAACGCCAACGAAAGCATCCCGCAGCAAGACCGATATCTCGACACCTTCATTTCCCAGCGGGTGGATGGCGTCATAGCAGCACCGCAGGGCGAAGGCAGTTCCAGCCTTCAGGCCCTGCTGGAACGGGACATCCCGATGGTGTTCGTCGACCGCACCATCGACGGGATCGACGTCCCGAGCGTCACGACGGACAGTGAAGCCGGTATCCGGCAGGCCGTGGAGCATCTTGCCCGTCAGGGTCACCAACGCGTCGGCTACATCGCCGGGCCACAAAGCACATCCACCGGACGGGACCGGCTCAAGTCATTCACCCGCGCAGCCCGCGAGTTCGGGCTGAGCAGCGATCCCGGCTTGACCTATTTCGGTGACTTCCAGTCAGCCAGCGGCTCAGCCGGCGCCCACCACCTTCTGGGCCTCGCCCAGCCGCCGACCGCGCTGTTGGCTGCCGACAGCCCCATGGCCGTCGGAGCGCTGGCCACTCTGAACCGCAAGGGCCTGCGCATCGGTCGGGACATGGCCCTCATCGCGTTCGATGACATCGAGTGGTTTTCCCTGCTTGATCCTCCGCTGACCGTTATCGCCCACGATGTCGAGGCAATGGGCCGGACGGCGGTCAGGCTCCTTCTGGAGGTTATCGACGGGCAGAAGCCGGAATCAGTGGTTCTGCCGAGCGAATTGGTTGTCCGTGCCTCCTCGGGCAACCCGGATCCCAGCCTTGGGCAGCCATGACAACATCGGTTGCCTCCCGCCAGACCCCTCTCATTTACGGCTTGGGTCCCCGTTCGACACCACCGAAGGAGCACGTCCAATGAGCAGGGTTTTTGTGGTCGGAAGCCTCAATATCGACCAGAACATCCGGGTCCGTTCCCTGCCCCGGGCGGGCGAAACCGTGCGGGGCTCCGACGCATCCTTCAGCCCGGGCGGCAAGGGCGGCAACCAGGCCGTGGCGGCGGCCCGTGCCGGTGCCGCGACGGCATTTACCGGCGCCGTCGGCGACGACGCCCATGGACGGCGGATTCTGCAGATCCTGTCTGAGGCGCACATCGACGCGAGGCACGTCCGGGTCAGCAGCGCTGCCGCGACCGGAACAGCGATTATCGCGGTCGACGACCAGGGCGAAAACCAGATCATCATCAGCCCGGGCGCGAACGCTGCACTCACCGCCGCGGACGTCGAGGCGGGACTCGCCGCTGTGCGGTCCGACGATGTCCTGGTCCTGCAGCTGGAGATCCCCACGGAGCTCGTCCGGCAAGCCGCCCGCACGGCGAAGAGCCGCGGGGCATCCGTCATCCTTAACGCTGCCCCCGCCCCCGGGCGGATCGACGGACTGTTCGACGACGTCGACCTCCTGGTGGTGAACGAACAGGAAATCCAGGTCCTGGCGGACCTCGCCGGGATATCCGGGAACCTCCACGAGCTGGTTCAGGCGCTACCGTCCATCCTGGGCGCGGCCGTCCTGTGCACCGCCGGCGCGCAGGGGGCCTTTACGGTCCTCGAGGGCAAGCTCGTGCACGTTCCGGCAACGAAAGTAAGCGCCGCGGACAGCACCGGTGCCGGCGACACGTTCGTGGGCTACCTCGCCGCATCGCTGGCAGGCGCCTGCGAGCTGCCCGCGGCCATGGCCCGCGCCAGCCGCGCGGCGGCTCTTGCCGTTACCCGTACCGGCGCCATGGAATCGATTCCATGGCGGGATGAACTTCCGGCAGACGAAGACCCGGAAAGCAAACTGCCGGCCCTCCCCGTACCAGCAGCGGAAAACCCCGCACCAGCACCATCCCTTGCAACGTCCAGTCCCGTCGTTCCGAACTAAGGAGACCCATGAAAATCGCACTTGGCAACGATCACGCCGGCTTCCCGCTGAAATCGTTTGTCCAAACAGTCCTGGAGGAGCTCGGCCATGAGGTCATTGACCGCGGCTCGCCCAGCGACGCGCCGGTAGATTTCCCGGACATCACAAGGGCCACCTGCGATCTCGTCAGGTCCGGCGAGGCCGAGCGGGCCGTCCTGGTCTGCGGCACTGGGGTCGGCGCCGTGATGGCGGCCAATAAGATCCCGGGCATCCGCTGCGCCCTAGGACACGACGTCTACTCCGCCCATCAAAGCGTGGAGCACGACGACGCGAACGCCATCGCCATGGGTGCCTGGCTGATTGGCCGGGCCACCGCGAAGGAAGTCCTCCAGTCCTTCCTCGACGCGAAGTTCGACAACGACGAGGACACCATCCGGCGGGTACGGAAGCTTCGCGAAATGGAACTCGAGGGCGCCAGGGAGCTGGCAGCCGAAATCTGACCGGCCTCGCACGACAAACGTTTACCTGGCCTTCGGCACACCGCTCAAGGCTGCCCAGCAATATCAAAGGAGATATCGAACATGACGGCAGAAATCACGGACCGGCCTCGCCAGGCCGCCCACGGTTCACCCGGAAAGATCAAGACGGCCATGGCTTCGGCCGCCGGCACCTGCGTGGAAAACTACGACTTCGTCGCCTACGGCACAGCCGCGGCGTTGTACTTCGGCAAGGTCTTCTTCCCCAACACAGACCCCGTTGTCGGAACGCTCCTCGCGTTCGCCACCCTGGCCGTGGGCTTCCTCATGCGTCCCATCGGCGGTGCTGTAGGCGGCTACCTCGGCGACAAGTTCGGCCGAAAGCCCGTTCTCGTCGGCGCGCTGCTGACCATGGGCATCGCCACCGTCCTGATCGGCTGCCTTCCCACATACGGCCAGGTCGGCATCCTTGCGCCCATCCTGCTGGTCATCATCCGGATGATCCAGGGCCTCGCCTTCGGCGCGGAATGGGGCGGCGCCGTCATGATGACCTTCGAGCACGCGCCCTGGAAGCGGCGCGGCTGCTACTCCGCCATCCCGCAGGCGGGCAACCCGCTGGGCATCACTCTTGCAAACGCCGCCTTCCTGCTCTCCGCCTCCCTGCAGACCGACTGGGCCTGGCGCCTGCCGTTCCTTGCCAGCTCCATCCTGATCGTCGTGGGCCTGATTGTCCGGATGAAACTTGAGGAATCCCCGGAGTTCGAACACACCAAGGCCACCGGCGCAATCGTCAAGAACCCCTTGGCCACCGTGGTCAAAAATGACTGGCGGAACATCCTGCGGGTGATCTCGCTGCGCATCGTGGAGAGCTGCGCGTACTACGTCACGGCCACGTACCTGCTCTCCTACATCACCAACAACAACCCCGGCGACCGGGCTGTCGGCCTGACCGGCATTGTGATCGCAAGCCTCCTGGCCATCCCGGTCACGATGATGGCCGGGGCGCTCACCGACCGCATCGGCCGGCGCAAGCTCTACCTCGGCGGAACCATCGCCGTCATCGTCTTCGGCTTCCCGATGTTCCTGCTCAGCAACACCGGCAACCCGTTCCTCATTGTCCTGGCGTTCGTGATCGGCATCGGCATCATCCACGCCACGTTTACCGGCACGCAGGGCGCCTGGTTCGCGGAGCTGTTCCGGACGAACACCAGGACTTCCGGAGCATCCATCGGGTACCAGGTTGCTGCCTCGATTTCCGGATTCGCCCCCTTCCTGGCGGTTCTCCTGGCTTCCGTCTTCGGGTGGGCCGGCGGCGCCTCGTTGTACGTTCTGGTGGGCATCATCGGCCTGCTCGGCGTGCTGAACACCCGCGAAACCTGGGGCGCCACGGAAAAGGCTGAAGTTGACGCCATCATCGCCGGCATGCCGGCCGCCGGCGCTGGCCAGCCGGCACCGTCGGCTGCCCGCTAGCGCACAGCGGTGACCTCATAACAGGAGCGACCCGGGTTGGCCGGTTGAGGGCCAATCCGGGTCGCAGCCGTTTGCGGGGCTGTTCAACGACGCACGTCCGGACATCCGGGCCGGGCCGAGGGCGCGCCCGCTCAGATCAGCATTGCTTCACGCACATCCGCCGCTGATTCAACGCCGCCCTTCCCGGAGGAACTTGTCCGGCCGGCGGCCAGCACGTAATAGCTGTCGGCGGCCTTGAGGGCAAACCCGACATGCTGTTCTACCAGCAGGACCCGCATTCCGCTCCGCTGGGACAGGTTGATGATGGTCTCCTGGATTTCGGCAACCACGTTGGGCTGGATTCCTTCCGTGGGCTCATCCAAAATGAGGATCCGGGGCTCCGTGACCAGGGCCCGGGCGATCGCCAGTTGCTGGCGCTGACCGCCGGAGAGGAGACCTGCGCGCCGGCCCAGCAACGGCCGGAGCGCCGGAAACATGTCCAACGCCTCCGCCACCCGTTCCTTCCCATTCTTCCGCCCGTCGGCTACCAGCTGGAGGTTTTCCTGGGCAGTAAGTTGCCCAAAGGACTGCTGGCCCTGCGGAACATACGCCATTCCTCGCGCCACCCGCTGGTGCGGGGGCAATGCCGTGATGTCCTCTCCATCCAAGCGGATGCTCCCGCGGGTGGGCTTGAGGAGCCCGACGACGGCGCGCAGCAGCGTCGTTTTCCCGGCGCCATTGTGCCCCATGATGGCGACAAGGGCATTGTCGGGGACGGTGATACTGACCCCGGAAATGACCTGCGTGCGGCCGTAGCCGGTCTGCATGTTCGTGATTTCAAGCATCAGTGCCCCTCCAATCCAGCATTGCCCAGATACACGTTCTGCACATTTGCGTCGGCCTGAACCTGGGCTACCGTGCCTTCGCTGAGCACCTTCCCGGCGGCAAGCACAGTAACAGAAGTGGCGAACTCCCGGACAAAATCAATATCGTGTTCCACCACGATGGTGATGCGGCTGGCGGCGATCCTGCGCAACAATTCCCCCGTTTCGTCGCGCTCGTCCTGGCTCATCCCGGCGATCGGCTCATCTAGGAGCAATATGTCCGAGTTCTGGACCAGCAGCATGCCTATTTCAAGCCATTGCTTCTGCCCGTGCGCCAGTGTTCCGGCCCGGCTATCCGCCGCCTTCTCCAGCCCGATGATTTCCAGTGCCTCCTGCACGGCGGGGTCCACGCCCTTGCGCCGCCGCAGCAGCTCGCGGGCGTTGCGGCCCGAGCCGGCGGCGATGTCCAGGTTCTGGAGGACAGAGAGGTGTTCGAAGACGCTGGCCGTCTGGAATGTCCGCCCCACGCCCAGCCGGGCGATCTGATGCACCTTGCGGCCAAGGATTTCTATGCCGGTATGGTTTACGGACCCGGTTGCCGGAACCAGCCCGGTGATCGCATCGATGATGGTGGTTTTACCTGCGCCGTTCGGTCCGATGAGGAACCTTAGATCGCCCTGGACGACGTTGATGTCAACATTGTCCACCGCGACGGCGCCGTCAAACGCAACGGTGAGTCCACGCACTTCGAGGTACTTGGGTCGGCCGTGCCGGAGCCCGCCTGCGCGGGGAACGCCGTCGGGCAGCAGGGTAGGGCTGGTCATCGGCTAACCTCCTCCGGAATCTCTGCGGACTTTGCAGCGCCGGGCGCCAGGGACCTCTCAGGTCCCGACCCTGCCCGGTCTTGCAGCCCGGAGCCGGCCGCCTTAGGATCCGGAACTGCTCGCTGCCCGGCGGGCCTGCGGTCCCGCAGCCGGGCGATCAAGCCCGGCAGGGAGGCCAGCCCGCCGGGCATGAAACCAATGACCAGGACAAACAGAAGGCCTTGGAAGTAGATCCAGAAGGACGGGAAGGTTGAAGACAGGCTGGTCTGCGCGATTGCGACGCTGAGCGCGCCGAGCACCGGGCCCAGCAGAGTGGCCCTGCCGCCGATGGCCACGCCGATCAGGAAGGCGATGGACGGAATGACTCCCACGTCCGCCGGTGAGATGATCCCCACGAGGGGAACAAACAGCGCCCCGGCGATCCCGGCCATCACCGCGGCAATCACATAGGTGACTGTCTTGATGACCGCCGGGTCGTAGCCGAGGAACCGCACCCTTTCTTCCTGGTCCCGTACGGCAACGAGCAGTTCGCCGAATCGGCTGACCATCAGCTGCCGTGTCGCCGCCAGCGCCAGCAGCAGCACCACCGCAGCCATCGAGTAGAGCATCAATTTGTTGGCTGGGTCCTGCAGGTCGAAGCCGAAGAAGGACCGGAAGCCGCTTAACCCGTTAGAGCCCCCGGTGGTGGCCTGCTGGCCGATCAGGAAAACGGCGAAAGCCGCGGCGAGAGCCTGGCTGAGGATCGCGAAATAGGCGCCCTTGACGCGGCGTTTGAACACGGCGAGGCCCAGAACCAGCGCCACCAGTCCCGGCACCAGAACGACGGCGAGCAGGGTCACCACGGGGTTCCGGAACGGCTCCCACCACCCCGGAACGTTGCCGGTGCCGTACAGCGACATGAAATCCGGGACGCCGGAACCGCCGAAGAGGGAGGCATCGGCGAGCTTGAGATGCATCGCCATGATGTAGGCGCCCAGGCCAAAGAACACCCCCTGGCCCAGGGTCAGCATCCCGCCGCGGCCCCAGGCCAGGCCGATACCTACAGCCACGATCGCGAAGCAGATGAATTTCCCCAGGAGGGCGAGGTTGAAGACGGAAAGGGCCACGGGCGCCGCCACCAACAGGAGCCCTGCACCCAGGGCGAATCCGGCCAGTACTCCCCAGCGGCTGGTCAGGAATGTGCTCATGCCAAGCTCCTTGTCTTGAGGCTGAAGATGCCCTGCGGCCGAAGCTGAAGGAACACGACCACGAGAACGAGGATCAGCACTTTGCCGATGCTCGCCGTCGTCGAAAATTCAAAGACGGATTGCAACACGCCAAGCGCGAACGCGGCGATGACCGCGCCCTTGACCTGGCCGACTCCTCCGGCCACCACCACCAAGAAGGCGTCGACGATGTAGTTCGTTCCCAAGTACGGGCTAGTGGACCCGATCAGGGTGACGGCCACCCCCGCGACACCGGCGAGGCCTGACCCAATGAAGAACGTCAACTGGTCCGTGCGGCGGCTGCAAATGCCGCTCGTCTCGGCGAGGTCCCGGTTCAGCACTACTGCCCGTATCCGACGCCCCAGCGTGGTCCCCTTCAAAACCACCACCAGCGCGGAAACACAGACGAGGGACAGCAGCAGGATGAACAGCCGGGTCGTCGGAATGGGGGCGCCCAGCAGTTCGATGTTGCCCTGCAGCCACTGTGGGGCCCGGACGTCCACGCTGGGCGCCCCGAAGATGTCCCGGGCGGCCTGCTGCAGGATGAGCGACACCCCGAAGGTAACCAGCAGGGTGTCCAAGGGGCGGTGGTACATCCTGCGCAGCAGGACGGCCTCGAGAACAAGCCCCAGCAGCCCGCCCACGAGGAAGCCCACCGGAATGGATACGAGCAGCGAGAGGCCGGCGTCGGAGATGCTCCGCTGCACCACGAAGGCCGTGTACGCACCGGCCATCATGAATTCGCCGTGGGCCATGTTGATGACCCCCATCTGGCCGAAGGTCAGTGACAGCCCGAGCGCCGCAAGCAGCAGCACCGAGCCGAGACTGAGTCCGGCGAACATCTGTCCAATCAGCAATTCCATTCCAGCGGGCCCTTCCTCCGATTTCGTGCAGGGATGACGGCAGTTATTTGGCCAGGCCCTTGGCCCAGTCGTACGTGGCGAGGAACGGGTCAGGCTCCACCGCGGCAGGCGAGGACCAGACCGTGTTGATCAGGCCATTGGAGGTGATTTTCCCGATCCGGGGGGTCTTGGTGATGTGGTTGTTCTTCGCGTCTACCGTGACCGTTCCCTCAGGTGCCTCAAACGTCACACCGCCCGCGGCAGCCTGGACTTTATCCACCTCGAAGGATCCGGCCTTTTCCACCATGGCCTTCCACAGGTAAAGCGAGGTGTAGGCCGCCTCCATGGGGTCGCTGGTCACCCTGTCGGCCCCGAACTTTGCTTTGAAGGCCGCCACGAATTTCTTGTTAGCCGGGGTATCCAGGGTCTGGTAGTAGTCCCAGGCGGTCAGCTGGCCCTCAACGTTCTCGAGCCCGACGCCGGGGACTTCCTCTTCGGCGATGGATACCGACACCACTGGCATCGATTCAGCTGTCAGTCCCACGCTCTTGTACTGCCGGAAGAAGGCCACGTTGCTGTCACCGTTGAGAGTGTTGAACACGGCGTCGGCTTTGGAATCGCGGACTTTGTTGACAATGGTTGAAAATTCCGTGGAACCCAGGGGAGCGTATTCCTCGCCCAGGACCTTCATGCCGTGGGCGGAGGCGTAGGCCTGGATGATCTTGTTGGCCGTGCGGGGAAATACATAATCGCTGCCGACCAGGAAGATCGATTTGGTGCCCTGTTCAGCGAGGTAGTCCAGGGCCGGGATGATCTGCTGGTTGGTGGTTGCGCCGGTATAGAAGATGTTCTTGGATGATTCGAGCCCCTCGTACTGCACGGGGTAGAACAGCAGGGCGTCGTTGGCTTCGAAGACGGGGAGCATCGCCTTGCGGCTGGACGATGTCCAACCGCCGAACACCGCCGCCGTGCAGTCCTGCTGGATCAGCTTCCCGGCACGTTCGGCGAATTTCGTGGGTTCGCTGGCGCCGTCTTCACTGATGATCTGAAGCTGTTTGCCCAGCACACCGCCGGCCGCATTGATTTCCTCGGCGGCCAGGCTGAGCGAATCGAACACGGTGCTTTCGCTGATGGCCATCGTGCCGGACAGCGAGTTGATGAATCCGACCTTGACGCTGCTACCTGACGTGTCGACGCAGGACTTTGCTCCGCTGGCGGAGGAACCGGCGGACGCCGGATTCGAAACCTGACTGCCGCAGCCCGCCAGGGCGATCGCCATGGTTGCCGCGGCCAAGGGGATGAAAGCGCTCTTTCTTACCGAAACCTTCATGTTTACCTGCTTCTCGCTCCGCGTTGCCCAAGGCAGCGCATGGTCTCCCGGGTCCGGTGGCGGACCCAACGAGCTCAATGTAGGAGCGAATTGTTTCAGGACGCTTTGAATTTGTTTCTGTCCCATTTCATGCAGTCCTCGTCCATCGCACAGCCGGGGGTTGCGAATGTAAGTTCACCGGCAAAAGACCGGAAAACACAGGCACAAAAGTTAACCTGGAGGAAACCTTGCGATCGTCATGTTCCGATTCCCGGTGACATAAAAGACGCAACTCGCCGCTCCGCCCCGGGTGTGGCCGCCGTTCACCAGATAGCTGACGACCGGGGAGCTTACCCCTGCCAGCCCGGCTGTGACGTGGCGGCTGTGACAGGGTGGGTCAGCGTACGCTCCTTGCTCGCCCACGCAGCGAGGCCACAGCCCAGAAACAGGCCCAGACGGACGTTAACAGCGCCACCAGCAGCAGCCCGCCGTCGCCGAGATCCACCGCCCGGAGCCAGCTGGTCAGCGGGTCGCCGAGTCCGAATACCCGCTGAAGGGCTCCGGTCAGGGTGATGACCGCAATGAAGAGGGCGGACACCGCGGACAGGCCGGTAATGACCGCATTGAAGCCGAGTTTGTGCCGCGGATCGGCCAAGGCCGAGCGGTACATTCGCATCATGGCCACGCCGTTGATGGTGTCGCACAGCGTCATGGCCGCTGCGAAGGCCAGCGGAAGCGCCAGCAGGGCGAGCGGGGGAACGCCTGCCAGCGAGGCCGCCGCCGCCATGACCAGCAGCCCGATGGTGGTGGCGGTATCGAAGCCCAGCCCGAAGAGGAAACCAATCACGAAAATGTTCCGGGGATGCCGGACCCGGGCCAGCGGACGGGCAAGCAGCCTGGCCACGAAGCCCCGCGCGGCAAGATCATCATGGGAGATCTCGGCTCCCTTGCGGGCATCGTGGCAGGCCTTGATGGTCCGGAGGAAGGCCGAACCGTTGAATGCCCCCATGGCCAGCAGGAATAGCCCCGATACCCCGCTGCCGACCAACCCGAGCATCCGGTTGCCGGCAGTCCCCTCGACCATGAAACCGCCCACCAACGAAACTCCCGAAACCACGAGCACCCCTGCGAGGACCACCACGGAACTGTGACCCAAACTGAAGGCAAAGCCCACACTGACCGGATCGCGGTGCTCGGCCGCGAACTTCCGGGTGGAGTTGTCGATCGCCGCGAGGTGGTCGCAGTCGTAACTGTGTTTCACCCCGGCCAGATAGGCGGTCAGGACCAGCCCGATCCCCAGCGGCTGTCCCCCTCCGGATACACCTGCCACCACGAGCACGACGGCGGCGACATGCAGTGCGGCCACCGCACCGAAAGTCACCACGAGCCGGGTCCTCAGCGGCAGGTGCGCCCGCCCCCGGTAGAGCCGGTACAGCACCGTCATCTGCTCGACTGCGGCCATCAGTACCTCCTCAAGTCCAACGGACCTTGGCCGTACCAGCGTTTCCGCAGCAGGGCCGTGGCGGCTCCGGCAACGCGCTGGAGTTCCTCCGTGCTGTTGGAGAGTGATCGCATCACCAGCCCTGCCGTCCCCATCACTGCGGCGGTGAGTGAAATGCCGGTGTGGGCTCCGTAAACAGCCGTGATCTCGTGCAGTTCGTCGGCGAGGGCCTGATCCACGCGCGGGTCAACCACGATCAATGACCCCAGATGGCTGAAGCCCTCCATGAACGCCATCCCGGTCACGTCGTGCTGCGGCGGCCGGATCAGCAGATTATCGACGGCCAGCAGCCGGCCCGCTCCGCCGGACTCGACCCGGATCTCGGTCCGCAGCCGCAGTTCCTCGTACCGGAACGAGGCGCCTTCCGGCGACCACCCCGGGGTGATGATTTCGGCCATGATCAGGCTCGACGTCGGATGCATGGCAACGTGCGTGTTCTGTCGGTAGCTGGCGTCCCTGTAGGCGATCACCTGGTCCGGGGCCAGCTCCAACTGCGCCCCCTCCCCCAGCCGCAGCCGCATCCGCTGCTCGGCAAAGGACCCCGGCGTCCGGTAGATCTTGGTGGCCGACTGCGTGGTCAGCAGCAACTTCGCCCCGTCCGCCACCTCCACATCAATCACATAAAGATCAGCCCCCAAATACGCCCCGCCCGGATTTATGACCACATAACAAACCTGCCCGGAGTCATCCAAGTAATGCGGCCGCAAAACGCGCAAGGCGCCCTGATGGAACTGGCGCATGGCAACAGAACGTCCCGCACGGTCAGCGATGAAAAGCTCAAGGCGACCGATCACGGGCCGATCAGCGGACGCCGGCCTAGGTGAGACAACCGCACTGGGCTGGACCGCCACCGGACTCAGCCGTACGGCGCTCATGAAGCCAGATCGAGCATCAGGACGTCCCGCCGCACCCATTCGATGACGCGCTCCAGTCCCTCGTCCGTCTTGAGGTTCGTGAAGCAGAACGGCTTCTCACCCCTGAATTCCTTGGAATCCCGTTCCATGACGGAGAGGTCCGCACCGACGTGGGGTGCGAGGTCGGTCTTGTTGATGATGAAGAGGTCGGACTTGATCATGCCTTGGCCGGCCTTGCGCGGGATTTTCTCGCCCTGGGCGACGTCGATGATGTAGATGGAGAAGTCCACGAGTTCGGGGCTGAACGTGGCGGAGAGATTGTCGCCGCCGGATTCGACGAAAATCACCTGCAGATCCGGGTGTCGCTTCTTCAGCTCCTCGATGGCTGCCGTGTTCATGGAGGTGTCTTCACGGATGGCGGTATGCGGGCAGCCGCCGGTTTCGACGCCGATGATCCGGTCCAGCGGGAGGATCCCGTTCGCGGCGAGGATTTTGGCATCCTCGATCGTGTAGATGTCGTTGGTGATAGCCGCCATGGAGATTTCCCGGCTCATGTGGCGGGTGAGGCGCTCTACGAGTTGGGTCTTGCCGGCACCTACCGGGCCGCCGATGCCGATGATGATGGACTCAGACATATTCTTCTCCAGACATATTTCCTTGAAAACTGGGCTAGCTCATGAACATGCGGGCGCGCTGGCGCTCGTGCCGCATCTGCGAAATTTCGAGGCCGGGGCTGACCGACCCAAAGTCGTCGGGCGTGAGTTGGCTGGCCCGCTCAGCGGCGGCATCAACGTCGTCGGCGGCCTTGCGCAGGAGCCGCTGGCCGGCGTTCTGCCCCAGTGGGATCGCCCGGACGGCGTTCTGCGTCAACGACGTGACCGTGGCGAACAAGTAGGCTGCCAGGGCCTCGGTCAGCGGGACACTCAGGGAGCGGGTGATTACCGCGAACGCCAGCGGCTGGTGCCCCGCACCCCGCCCAGATGCCACCAACTCCCGGTACTCGGCCAGCCCCGGGGACGGAAAAATCTCGGCCCCGATTTCCAGCAGCCGGTTCCCCATCTTGACACTTGCCTCGCGCACCTGCCGTGGCAAAAGCTGCGCAGTCAGCAACGAATCCAGTTCCCCAACCGGCACCCCGTCATACAGGAACCGAATCGCCAACGCATCCGAATAAGTCAACTGCTGCCCCACAAACGCCGCCAGCCACACCCCAAACGACTCCTCATCGTGCACCAACCCGCGCTCAATATAGGCCTCAAACCCCAGCGAGTGAGCAAACGCCCCAGTAGGCAGCGCGGAATCCGTCAACTGCTGCAAAGCGAGCTGGTATCCGCTCACTGAAGTGCCGCCCAACGTGAGGAAGCCAAGCGACGCCCCGGTTTGGGGGCCGCGGCCTGGCGGGCACCGCGATGTGGCGACTGCCACCTTCCTAGCAGGGCGCGCGTCGTGGCCGCAGCGGCGGCGGGTGAAGGGGGCCGCGGCGTGGCGGGCACCGCGGAGCGGGCACGGCCCCCTTCACCCGCTGGCGCGCATTGCGCGGAACTAATGGCTATGTTCGGCATGGCGGAAAGGTACAGGCATCACGCGTTCCTGGCGGTCGTAGGGCGCTCCGACGTGTTTGAGATAGTCCTCCACGGTGTGGTCGTACTGGCAGACCATCACGTCGGCCCCGTACTCCGAGGAAGCGTCGAAGAACTGGGCCTGCAGATGCCGGTTGCCCAGGGAGTGTGCCACCACCCCCATTTCGTGGATGGAACGCGGGGCGATGACCAGGACGTCGGTGGGCAGCACCGACACCACGATCATGTTGGTCTCCGCCACGTGCAGGATGTCGCCGTCGCGCAGGTCCGACGAACCCGAGGGCAGGCGGATGCCCAGCTCCTTGCCGTGATCGGTGGTGACACGCTGGATGCGCTTGACCAGCTGGGCGCTGGGCAGCACCACCTTTTCGCGGTGGAGCCCGAGATAGGGGTCGGGCCCGGGAGGAACGTCGTGCGTGTTGCCGAGAACCTTTTCGATGATCATGTTCGACTCCTGAAGCCTAGAAAAGGAAGTAGCGCTGGGCCATGGGCAGCACGTCCGACGGTTCACAGGTGACGTCTTCGCCGTCCACCCTCACCTGATAGGTTTCCGGGTCCACCTCAATATCCGGGGTGGCGCCGTTGTACTTGAGGTCAGCCTTCGTGAGGCTCCGGATGCCGGACACCGGCCGAATGACCTTCTCCAGCCCGAGCTCTTCCGGGACCCCGGCCTCGATGGCGGCCTGCGAGAGGAAAGTGATGGAGGACTGCTGCAGGGCCTTGCCGTAGGCGGCGAACATCGGCCGCATGGTGCGCGGCTGAGGGGTGGGAATGGAGGCGTTGGCGTCGCCCATGAGGGCGTAGGCGATCTGGCCGCCCTTGAGCACCAGCTCCGGCTTCACGCCGAAGAACGCCGGATCCCAGAGCACGAGGTCAGCGAATTTTCCGACTTCCACCGAACCGATCGAGTCGGCCATCCCCTGCGCGATGGCCGGATTGATGGTGTATTTCGCCACGTAGCGCTTGAGCCGGAAGTTATCGCTCTCCGCGCCCAAACCCTCGGCCGCGCCGTGCGTCCCGCCGCCTGTGCTGTCCCCAGCGCCGTCCCTCTGGGGGTCTTTGAGCACGCCGCGCTGCTTCTTCATCTTGTCCGCCACCTGCCAGGTGCGGATGATCACTTCGCCCACCCGGCCCATGGCCTGGGAATCCGAGGACGTGATCGCGAAGATGCCCAGATCCTGCAGCACGTCCTCGGCGGCGATCGTCTCGGCCCGGATCCGTGAGTCCGCGAACGCCACGTCCTCCGGAATGTCGGGGTTCAGGTGGTGGCACACCATGAGCATGTCCAGGTGCTCTTCGATCGTGTTGCGCGTGTACGGCAGGGTGGGGTTCGTGGACGCCGGCAGGACGTTGGGCAGTCCGGCGATCTTGATGATGTCCGGGGCGTGGCCGCCGCCGGCGCCCTCGGTGTGGAAGGTGTGGATCACCCGGCCGTCGATGGCCCGGATGGTGTCCTCCACAAAGCCGCACTCGTTCAGGGTGTCGGTGTGGATGGCCACCTGGACGTCATATTGGTCCGCGACCTTCAGCGAGGTGTCGATCGAGGAGGTGGTGGAGCCCCAGTCCTCGTGGACTTTCAGCCCGATCGCGCCGGCGCGGATCTGTTCGGCCAGGGGCTCGACGGCGGACGCGTGGCCCTTGCCAAACAGGCCGATGTTGATGGGGAGGCCTTCGGCCGCCTGTAGCATCCGCTGGATGTGCCATTTTCCGGGGGTGACGGTGGTGGCCTTGGTGCCTTCGGCGGGGCCGGTGCCGCCGCCCACCATCGTGGTCACCCCGCTGCACAGGGCGGCGGAAACTTGGTCCGGGGAGATGAAATGGATGTGCGAGTCGATGCCGCCAGCGGTCAGGATTTTCCGTTCACCGGCAATGATCTCGGTGCTGGCACCGATCACGATGTCCACGCCGTCGGTGATCTGCGGGTTGCCGGCCTTGCCGATCCGGAAGATGTGGCCGTCCCTGAGCGCGACGTCGGCCTTGTAGATGCCGGTGTAGTCCAGCACTACGACGTTGGTGATCACGGTGTCCGGGATGGCTCCCCCCACGACGTCACCGTCCCGGGTCATCTGGCCGTTCTGGCCCATGCCGTCGCGGATCACCTTGCCGCCGCCGAACACCACCTCCTCGCCGTAGGCGGTGAGGTCTTTCTCGATCTCGAGGAACAGCTCGGTGTCGGCCAGCCGGATGGCGTCGCCGGTGGTCGGGCCGTAGAGGTCGGCGTACTGCTTGCGGGACAATTCGAAACTCACTGGGCGTCTCCTGGCTTTCCGGACTCGTGGAGTGTGCCGTTGACTGCGTTGCTGAGGCCGTACACTTCACGGCTGCCCGCGAGTTCGATCAGTCTGACGCTCCGGCTGTCCCCCGGCTCGAACCGTGCGGCGGTGCCGGCCGGTATGTCCAGGCGGCGGCCATAGGCGGCCTGCCGGTCGAACTGCAGCGCCGGGTTCGCTTCGGCAAAATGGTAGTGCGAGCCCACCTGGACGGGCCGGTCGCCGGAGTTGGTCACGGCGATCTCCACCGCCTCCCGGCCGGCGTTGATCACCAGCGGCGCACTGCCGAGAACGTATTCTCCCGGAATCATGGAAGCCCCTAGCGGATCGGATCGTGGACGGTGACGAGCTTGGTTCCGTCCGGGAATGTGGCCTCGACCTGGACGTCGTGGATCATTTCCGGTACGCCCTCCATGACGTCGTCGCGGCCAAGGAGGGTGGTTCCGTAACTCATGAGTTCCGCCACGGTGTGGCCGTCCCGGGCGCCTTCGATCAGTTCGTAGGTGATGACGGCGACGGCCTCGGGGAAGTTCAGTTTCAGTCCGCGGGCCTGGCGGCGTCGGGCGAGGTCCGCCGCGAGCACGATCATGAGCTTTTCCTGCTCACGGGGCAGTAGGTGCATGACGGAATCCCTTCGAGAGCCGACCGGCTGCCGGACCGCGGATGCCGCGGTGCGACCAGCGTAAGCCCGGGAGATTTCCTGCAGGTTTCCTACGTCATCGAGGCGTCACGAAGGCGTCATTGAGGCGTGGTTGAGCCGCTCGTGCGGCCCTACCTCTGTTCCCGACCCGTGCTTACTACCCGGGGAGCCGCCAGCGGGGCTGGTATTCAGGATGGTCGGCGTACGGCAGTGCCAGGGTGTTCAGGGAGAGGGTGGTCCATTCGATGACATCCGGCACCCATCCGGAATCGCCGCGTTCCTGGCTGACCAGCGTGGCCAGCACCGACTGCCGGGCGGATTCAATAATGCCGATGAGCCGCCGTTTCGCTTCGCACTCGCGCAGCAGGCGGCGTTCGTACCACTCGCCGGATACGGCCAGGGTGGGATCGCCTAGCAGCTTCAGGGCGGCGGCTTCGTCTTCTTCTATCCGTGCGGTGAGGAACTCGACGATGTCCACGAACCGAGCCTATGCGTGCCGGTGCCCGCACGGCTACGCCCTAGCGTTTCCCCTTTTTCCGCGATCCCTTGCCGCGGCCCTTGTCCGGGTTGGGCGCGTAGCGCTGGGCCACCTTGGGTTTCTTGGCGGCCGTTCCGGTCCCTCGACGGTCCGGTTTGGGCTCACGCTTGGGTTTCGCCTGCTGCGCCGAGGGCTGGCGGGAGCTTGTTGCGGTGCGACCACGGACAATGCCGATGAATTCCTCGATGACCTCGTCCGTGGCGTCGCTGGGCCAGGCCAGGGCGATCTCGGTGGCGGGCGCCCCCGTGAGTTTGCGGGCCACAGTGTCCTTGACGTTGAAGTGACGGGCTACCGACATCGGCAGGATCACCAGTCCGGCGCCGGAGGCCACCACCTGTAGGGCCATGGCCGGGCCGCCGAGGTCCTGTACGTCCAGGAAGGTCTCGGCGGACAAGTCCGCCAGGTCCACTTCCTCAAACAAGGAGATCTCGTGCCCCTTCGGTGCCACCACCACCGGCTGTTCCTCATAGAGCGGGATGACACTGAGGCCCTCGCGTTCCACCGGGAGCCGGACAAAGCTGAGATCCGCGGAACCGTCGCGGAGCACGGCGAGCTGCGCGCCGTCGTCGGACATAAAGGAGTGCAGCGGCACGTCCGGCATCCGCTCCTCCCAGCGCCGGATCCACTTTCCGGGGGTCACGCCGGCGACGTACGCGAAGCGCAGCTCGCGGTCGCCGGGCTCGGACGGTGCGTTGTGGGGGGTTTCTTCTGGAGCGGACACAAGTTCACAGTACCGCCACCGCCGGCGGTGTCCTTGCGTTGCCGGAGGTCCGTTGCCGGAAGCCTGTATGGTGCCCCGCGACGCCCGGGCCGGATACCCTTGAACCATGACCTCCGCGAACTCCCAGTCCATGAAACCGGCCACCGTTGCCAAGAAGCTTGGCATCTACCTGCCGGCAACGCCCCAGGAGTTTCAGGATTCGACCATCACGCGCGCTGATTTCGCCGAGCTCCAGGCCAACCCGCCGGAGTGGCTGGCGGAACTGCGCCGCAACGGCCCGCACCCGCGGCCCGTGGTGGCGCAGAAGCTCAACGTCTCCATCAGCGGCCTGGCCCGCGGCGGTGTTGAGGAAGCGCTGACGACGGCGGAAATCACCGCACTGCTGCAGGCTCCCCCGGCCTGGCTGGTTGCCGAGCGCGCCACCCACGCTGCCGTCCGCGCCGAGGCCAAGCGGGTCAAGGACGACGCGGCCAAGAAGGACGCCAAGAAGGCCCGCGCCAAGGCCGAATAGCGGCGCCGGTTCCTTCCCTCCCCTATTTTCTTCCCCCGGACCCGGGCTATGCTCGCCGAGTGAGTCGGGACCGCCGGTCCGCTTCGCATTGGCGTTTCCCATCCACCAGCCCCGGCGGAGCATCGGGAAGGAATCAGTCCATGGTCCTCAAGATCGGATATTTCGTCGGGAGCCTTTCAAGCACTTCGATCAACCGCACCTTGTCCAAGGCCCTGATCAAGCTTGCACCTGCGGAACTGGAATTCACGGAAATCCCCATCAAGGACCTGCCGCTGTACAACCCGGATTTTGATGCCGCGTTTCCGCCCGAGGGGCAGGCCCTGAAAGAGGCCGTCGCCGCTTCCGACGGCATCTTGTTCGTTTCGCCGGAATACAACCGGTCCATCCCGGGGGCGCTCAAAAACGCCATCGACTGGGGATCCAGGCCCTGGGGCACCAACTCCTTCGCCCGCAAGCCCACCGGGATCATCGGCGCGTCCCCCGGCGGCATCGGCACGGCCGTGATGCAGTCCTCGTTCCGCAGCGTGCTGAGCTTTCTCGACGCTCCGCAGCTCAACGCGCCAGAGGCTTACATCCGATTCGTCCCGGAGGTCTACGGCGAGGACGGCGAGGTCAAGGACCAAGTCACGGCCGGGCTGCTGCGCCATTACATGGAGGAGTATGGTTCCTTCGTGGAGCGGGTCCTTGCCGCCAACGCACCCGGCCATATCGGCGACGAGCATCCGGACAAGGACAAAGTGAGCCGCTAGGCCCGCTCTGCCGTCAGTCCTGGTGCAGCTGCACGAAGTTCCCGCAGCCGTCATCCAGGACCACTGTGGTCCCGGCGGGGCCCTCGGACGGCTCTGCCTGGAACATGACGCCCTTGGCCGCCAGCCGGTCATATTCCGCGCGCACGTCGGGCACGCCAAACACGATGGCTGGAATGCCGGCGTCGTGAAGGCCGTTCATGTAGGCCGACCCGATGGGGTTGTCGCTGGGCTCCAGCAGCAGTCCGGCACCTCCGGCGCCGTCCGGGTCCTTGACGATGAAAAGGTTGTGTTCCGGCATGGCCAGCAGGGTCTCAAAGCCCAGGATGCCGGTGTAGAACTCGTGGGCGGACGCAGGGTCCTTGACGTGGATACTGCACATTTTCAGTCGCATGGTCCCTAGGCTACTCCCGGAGGTATTGACGTGAGGCAACAGACCGAGCGCATTGCCGTGGAAACCCTCCGCCAAGCGGCTGCGGCGGTGCCCTTCACGGCTGGCGTGCCTGCTGAGCGGCCGGTCGGTGCCCGGTGCAGGGCAGGCATTGACGGCCCCGCCGCCAGGGATTCCAATGGAACTAACGGAACTGCGCCCGCCCGGGAGCCCGTTCCGGGGAGGTGTGCAATGACGTCGCTCTCACCATCAGGTGCCCTCGCGGCCTGGCAGTTCCTGACCCTCGCCGCCCTGGTCGCCGGGGCCGCCTTCGTCTCGGCCTACTTCGCCCGCAAGCACCTGGCAGCCGACGACCCGCTTTCTGAGGGTGCCGACGGCCTGTTCTGGGACGTTTTCGCCGGGCTCGCCGTCGTGGTGCCCGCAGTGGTCCTTGCCTCGTTCACGTGGCCTTGGGCCGGGCTGGCGCTCGGGATACTGGCCGCCGGGACCGGCCTGGCGGCTTTTGCGACGGCTCCCCGGCTGCTCCGCCGGCAAGAAGCTCGCCGGACCAGCCGGAAGACGCAGCTTTTGAACGAGGCCGCGGCCGCACGGCATCGGAGTGCCCTTGCCCGGTGGCAACGGTACGAACTTGATCCGCGGTTTTCGATTGATTATCCCGCGATGAGCGATCCCCGGCAGCCGGAGACGGCCGCCCTGATCCGGGCCATCAAGGCAGCCGGACGCCTCGGCGGTCAGGACCGCGCGAGCATCGACACCGCCTACGCCCCGGCGGTGGACCAGTTGGAGCACGCCCTGGCTGCCGCCGAACGCGCGGCAGGTGTCGGCACCGCAGGTCTGCCGGGCCCCGACCCCGCGCGCCACTGACTTCCTGAAACCGCTCATCCGACAGTCCGCGCAACCTTGGAAGGACCATCATGGCTGACATCACGATCATTGGCAGCGGCAACATGGCACGGGCGATTGGCACCCGGGCCGTGGCCGCCGGCCGTTCCGTCCAGATTCTCAACCGGACACCGGAGAACGCCGCCAAACTGGCGGCCGACCTTGGCGGCAACGCCACCTCCGGCGGCCTGAGCGAGGTTCCCGAGGGCGACATCGTGGTCCTGGCGCTCTACTTCGGCCCGGCCGTGGAAGTTGCCACGCATTTCGGTGACACGCTCAGCGGCAAGACGGTGGTGGACATCAGCAACCCGATCAACACGGAAACGTTCGACTCGCTCGTGGTCGAGTCCGGGACGTCGGCGGCCGAGGAGATCGCCGCGCTGCTGCCCGGCGCGCGGGTGGTGAAAGCGTTTAACACCACTTTCGCCGGGGTGCTCGGCCCCGGGACCGTCGGCGGAATGCTGCTGGATGTGTTCATCGCCTCGGACTCGGAAGAGGCCCGCAATGAGGTGGCGGCCTTCGCCGCGGCGGCCGGGCTGCGTCCGCTCCAGGTGGGCGGACTGCGCCATGCCCGTGAACTCGAAGGCTTCCAGCTGCTGGTCATGGCCCTGCAGGCCAACCCGGCGTACCCAAACTTCAACTGGGGCACCGGCCTGAAAATCATCGAGTAGGGTCATCGCCCCGGATCGTCGGTCCGGGGCGGCGTTGATCCAGCGCAGTCCGGCCACACCTAACGGTCTGGCTGTTCGGGCGCTACAGCTCAACCGTTCCGCTTTCGCCGACGCTCATCCGGCTGTGGGTGACCTTGGATTTGATCCACTGCAGCACTGTGGCCGCCGTGCCGCCCGGGCTGGTCCAATATTCGGCGGAGTCGGAGTCAACGTGGAGCAGGACCACCTCCGGGGTGTCCGGTCCGTCGGGGAACCACGCCTCCACCACCTGGTTCCACTTGTCGTGGATCAGCTGGCGGTCGGTCACCACCTCGGCGGTCCCGGCCACCGAGACCCACTCGGTGCGCTGGCCGAACGAGACGTTCACTGCGGGGTTGGCGTGGATGTGGGCCACCTGCGAGGTGCTCGCCGACGTGAAGAACCACATGTCGCCGTCGTCCTTGACTTCCTGGACGGCGAGCGGCCGGCTGACGAGCGCGCCTTCTTCGTTGATGGTGGTGAACATTCCGATGTGCGAATCGTTGATGATGTCCGTGATTTTGCTGATGCTTTCGGCATCCGACATGCTCTCACCTCGTTCTCGTTCCAACGGAGGAAGGTCCCCCTCCGAACAGCCTATTGGTAAGTTTGCTTACTTTCCAAGGGCTGCCGGATGGGGACCTTCCCGAACCGGAGCGGGCCGCGGATTCAGTGCCCGCGGGACAGCACCCTGCCCTTGAAGAACTCGGGCCGGATCCTGGCCATGACCAGCATGAGCACCACACCCAGCAGGATGACCCCCATGCCGAGGACGAAGACCAGGCCCACACCGCCGATCGATGAGCCCGAACCGTAGGCGGGGTCCATGGAGTCGTAGGCCGTCTTGACGAACATGACCAGCAGCATGACGCCGCCCAGGAGGGGGGCGAGGAACCTGAAGAAGAACGGCTTCGCACCAGTGAAGGCCTCGGCGCGGAAGAACCAGACGCAGGCAAGGGCGGTGATGCCGTAGTAGAAGCAGATCATCATGCCCAGCGCCGTGATGGTGTCCCACAGTGCGTTCTCCGACGTGGTGCGGGTAATGACGTAGAACGCGGCGGCAGCCACAGCGGAGGCGATCGTGGCGTAGCTCGGCGACTTGTGCGTGGGGCTGATCCGGCCGAACTTCTGCGGCAGGGCCTTGTAGTGGCCCATGGACAGCAGCGTGCGGGCCGGCGACACGAAGGTGGACTGCAGGGACGCGGCCGAGCTGCTCAGGATGGCCAGGGACATCAGGATGGCAAACGGGCCCATGACAGGGCCGGCCAGGACGGCGAAAATGCTGCCCTGGTTCTCCGGGTTTCCGGCGCCCAGCCCGGTGTCCCCGACGCCGGCGTAGGACAGGGTGGCCAGGGCGACGGTCATGTAGATGATCACGATGACCAGCACCGTCACGGTGGCGGCACGGCCCGGGGTCTTCTCCGGGTTCTTGGTCTCCTCGTTCATGGTCAGCGTGACGTCCCAGCCCCAGTAGATGAAGATGGACAGGGAAACGCCGGCGGCGAAGGCGGAGAACGATCCGACGGCGAAGGGATTGAACCAGTCCGCCTGGATGGCGGTGGCGTCAAAGGCGGTGCCGTTGGCGACGTGGCTGAACGCAGCCACCGAGAACCAGCCGAGCACCAGCAGCTGGAATCCCACCAGAACGTACTGGACGGATTTGGTGGTTTCCATCCCGCGGTACGAGATCCAGCACGCGAGGGCGATGAACACCAGCGTCGTGGCGATGTTCAGCGGCAGGTTCGTGGTGAGGTCGGCCAGTTCCGGATTGCCGAAAAGCTGTGCCAGCATCAGGTAGAAGAAGTCCACCGCGACGGCGGCCAGGTTCGAGAGCACGATGATCGTCGCGGCGATCAGCCCCCACCCGCCCATCCAGCCAATCCACGGGCCGAACGCCCGCGAGGCCCAGGTGAAGGACGTGCCGGCGTCGGGCATGGCGTTGTTCAGCTCGCGGTAGCCGAGCGCCACCAGCAGCATGGGGATGAAGCCGACCAGGAAGATCGCCGGCAGCTGCACGCCGACCTCCGAGACGGTGGGGCCCAGGGCCGCGGTCAGGGTATAGGCGGGCGCGATGCAGGAAATGCCGATCACGACGGCGCCAATCAGCCCCACGGATCCGGCCTTCAGGCCTTTCCCGCTCAGCCCGTGCTGCTCTTCGGTGCGCTGCCCGGTTTGGTGTCCGGCCTGGCGTCCGGCACCTGAGGGCCTGGGCATCGCGTGTTCGGTACTCATGATTGTGCCTCTCGGGGTGTGTCATTCGACGCTGAATGGTTGAGCTGCTTGAGTTCGTAGTCGCTGGGGACCACGATCATCGGTACCGGCAGGGCCCGCAGAATTCGGTTGGCGGTGCTGCCGAGGAAGATCGACCGGCCTGCGGCGAGCCTGCTCGATCCGATCAACAGGACCTCGCCGGCTTCCCACTCCAGCCGGTCCACGGCTTCTTCGATGCTGCGCCCGTGGGCGACGACCACCTCAGTCTTTGCCTCCGCACGGACCTCCGGTTCCTTCGCTTCGGGACCCCGGGGCGGCAGGGCTGCGGCAAGGTGTTTCTCCGCATATTCCCGGGCCGCGTCGGCGGCCTTGGCTGCGTCGGCTTCAGCGCCGCCGTCGAGCGCCAGAAGCGACACCACGCGCAGCGGAACCTCCCGATTCGTGGCCATGCCCAGGGCGAAGTCGAGCAGTTTCTCGGCGCCCGCCCGGCTCCCAAGCCCGCAGCTGATCCGGGTCAGGGCCTCCTGGCGATAGTAGCCGTGCGGTGCAAGGACCACCGGGACGGTCGAGGCGTGGAGCAGGGCGCTGGCCACGGACCCGATCGTAAACCGCTTGAAGATCCCGCTGTTCGTTGCCCCGATGACCAGCAGGTCTGCGCCCAGCACTTCCGCCGCCTCGATCAGGGCGTGGGCGTCCGAATCCCCCGTGCGGAGGTGGGCCTTGGCCGGCACATCGGATGGCACCAGCGCCAGCGCCTCGTCGAGCCACTCCTGGGCCTGCTCGTGGAGCACGTTCTCGAATCCGGCCCTGGGGGCATGGGCGGCCCCGAACTGCTGCACTTCGGGGACCACCACCACAAGGTCCAGGGCCGCCCCGCGTCCGCGGGCCAGAGCGACGGCCAGGTTCACGGCATCGTGGCCTCTGGCGTTGGCTATGTATCCCACTACGTACCGCATCTGACCGATCCTCTCCGGGTTGTTCGGGTCTGGGCTGTTGGGCGTGAACTGCCGGGTATTGCTATGAGGTCACGGACGTCCGGTCCGCGGCGGCGACGATCCGTGCCGCCGTGTTCTGCCCCATCCGCACGGCGCCGTCGACATGCTGGTACCCCTCTGCCGCAAGGTCGGAGCAGGACCAGTAGATGGGACCGACCGGCTTCAGCTGGTCCTTGCCGTAGCGGTGGAGACCGCCGAGGTCGTAGCTGGCGGCGTAGGCCCCGCGGGTCCATTCCTCCGAGCCCCAGTCGGACTCGTAATAGACCTCTGGCTCGAGGGCCTTGTCGCCAAGGTAGGAGGCGATCGATTCGAGGATGGCTCGCCGGCGGTCTTCCGCGCTGAGCTCGAACATGGCATCGGCTTTTTCATCCGAGACAAAGCCCACCAGCGTGCCGCGCGGGTCCTCGTGGTTCGTGTTGTCGTAGACCTCCTGCACCAGGGCGCCGGCACCGAAGGCGGTTCCGGACAGGCCGTCTTCGCGCCAGAACGGCGTGCTGTACACAGCGTGAACCTTGATGACCAGGCCGAGGGACTGGTGCTGGTGCATCTGGTGCTGACGGCGGGGCAACGGCGGGTTAAAGGACACCCTGGAGTAGAGGTTCGGCGGCACGGCCATAATGACGAACCGGGCGTTGACGATCGCCCTTTCCGATACGGCAGTCACCCGGTAGCCCCCGCCGGCACGTTCGGCCCAATTGATCGTGCGGACGGGGCTGCCGAGGACGACGTCGTCGCCCAGTTCCGCCGCCTGCAGCAGTGACACCTGCTGCATGCCGCCGACAACCCGCTTGTCCAGGATGAAGTCCTCATCGGTGAGATTGGTGAAGGAACCGGCGGACGCGGCCATCAGGACGGCCTGCAGCGCGGAGAAGGCGTGGGCGGGCTTGGTCAGCATGCCCCCGGCGATGAACAGCCCGATATTGTTGCAGGCTTCCTCGTCCGTTGAGTTCTGCCGCAGCCAGTGGTGGAAGGAGATGGTGTCCAGCTCGCGCGCCTTGGGGTGTGCCCACGGCTCCTCGGGGCCGATCTCGGCGGCCAGGAAATCCAGCAGGGCGGTGAGTCTGTCCATTTCGGCGGCGGTGGATTCACTGACGGGGAAGGTCTCCCCCGTGTACAGGGTGCGCTTGCCGTCCGCACCGATGTACACGGATTCGCCGTCCCGGTAGCGGGAGTAGGTCTGCAGTCCGAGTTCATCGAGCAGCCCCAGCAGCGCCGTCTGGTCCGGTGAAACCCATTGCCCGCCGATTTCGAGCGTGGCGCCATCAATCGTATCGGTCCAGGTCCGGCCGCCCACGCGGTCCCGCGCTTCGAGCACGGCGACACTCAGCCCGGCCTTCCTCAGTTCGCGGGCGGCGGTCAGGCCCGAAGGCCCGGCTCCAACGATGACGACGTCGCGGTCCAGTTCAAGCATGGTGTCCTTTCCGTAGTCCCCCGAGTGAGGCAGACCACTAAATGAATGGCGTTCATTTATGATGATAGACCTTCCTCCGGACCTAGGGAAGGGCCTTTTGCCGACGAATTTCGCCCGTAGAGTTAGGGGCAGAATGGGAGAGCCCCGAAAACCGCAAACGCCAGGAAGGCCCGCAATGACGGCAGCAACCAGCGCCCCCGCCGATCCGCACAGTGCCGCGGCCGAGCCGCGTCGGCGCGTCGGCCGGCCCGCGGCCGCAGTCCTGGACCAAGAGGGCATCACTGCCGCCGCCCTGCGCCTGATCGGCAAGAGCGGCTACGACGGCTTCACGATGGCGGCGCTGGCGAGGACGCTCAATGTGGCCCCCTCCGCGCTGTACAACCACGTTTCCTCCAAGCGGGACGTCCTGGTCCTCGTCCAGGACCACTTGACCTCGTTCGTGGACGTCACCGCCTTCGAAGCCAGCCCCTGGGAACAAGCCGTGCGGGACTGGGCCTGGAGCTACCGCGACGTATTCTCTAAGCACACCCCGCTGATCCCGGTCATCGCCGTACTGCCCGTTGCCGATGCGCCCAAGACGCTGGCGATGTATGAGGCAGTGAGTGCGGGCTTCAGCCGGGCGGGTTTCCCGCAGGAGCGGATCATCCCAGCGATCGTGGCGCTCGAGTCCTTCATCTTTGGCTCCGCCTATGACGCCACGGCACCGGCAGACATCTTTGATTCCGGCACCATGGCCGAGGCGACGCCGCATTTCACCTCCGCCGTCCGGCGCCAGGCCGAGGACAGCCGCGAAAAGCCGGCCGACGCCGCTTTCCGCCTGGGGCTCGAGGCACTCCTCACCGGACTCGGGTCACTCCGGACGGCGTAGCGGACACCGCGTCGAACATATCGGCCACGGGGGTTAAAGAAAAGAACCCCGGTCCGAAGACCGGGGTTCTTTCATTTGCGTGCGCGAGGGGGGATTTGAACCCCCACGCCCTTTCGGACACTGGCACCTGAAGCCAGCGCGTCTGCCGTTCCGCCACTCGCGCGCAACTTCCTTCACCCGGAAGAGGGCCGGTTTCCCGGACCGCCAACCTCGTAAAAGCAGCGAGATCAAGCATAACGGACAACTGCCGGAAAACACCAATCGGCGGCGGCGCCCTCCTTGTTCGCGGAAATCTTCCGGTCCTCACGCGCCTGTTGGCGGCCTCAGGGCAAGGACGTGCGGCAGCGCCAGAATGCGATGTCCGCCCACGTCAGCGGTCGGTCACCGTACTTTTCGGCGCTGGACCTGCAGCGTCCATTGAGGCCATTCCCAGACACGGCCAGTAGTATCTGATGTAAGAGTGTCCGCGGACAGCGGGCTCACAAACGTTGGAAACCGAGTTCCAGAACGACCGCTGCCCTGCAGCCATCAGGAAAGGAGAGGGACCATGGGATTGCTGGACAAAGTCGAGCGTGGCATCGAAAAGGCCGTCCGCGGCGTCTTCTCCACCGGTTCGCGCGCCGAGGTTGAGCCCGTCGAAATCGCGAGCCGCCTCCGCAGCGAAGTGGACAACAAGGCGCTCACCATCGCCGTCGGACGCACGCTGGCCCCCAACGTTTTTGACGTGCTCCTCAGCAGTGACGACTTCCACCGCGCCCAGGAGTGGGGCACACCGCTGGCGGAAGAACTCTGCGACGTCGTCATCAACCACGTCCGGAGCCAGGGCTACACCCTCCAGGGGCCGGTCCGAATCAGTTTCCGCCGGGATGAAGACCACCGTGCCGGGGATTTCGATATCACTTCGCGAACCGAAAAGGCCTCCGCTCCTTCCGTTCCGGCCCCGCAGGCAGTCCACAGCAATGTGCCGGCGGCTCCGACACGCCAGCCGGCGCAACTGCAGCCCGTGCTGGACATCGACGGCCAGCGTTACTCGCTGAATGCCCCGTCGATCGTCCTCGGACGGTCCTCGGACGCAGACATCCTCATTGACGACACCGGTGTCTCACGCCGCCATTTGGAAATCCGGACGGGACCGGGTTCAGCGCAGGCGGTCGACCTCGGCTCCACGAACGGCAGCTATGTCAACGGCCAAAAGGTCGTGGGCAGTTCGGAACTCACCGACGGTGCCACGATCATGATGGGACGAACCAAAATCATCTTCCGTCTACTGCCGGCCCACACAGGCGGCCGCGCATGAGCGAACTGACTATCACGGCCCTGCGTTTCGGGTTCCTTATTCTTCTGTGGGTGCTGATCTTCGGCATCGTCTCCGCCATGCGCCGCGATCTGATGATCGGTCGCAAGGCGGCGGCCGGGGCCCCCACGGCCCGGGAGGTGCGCAAGAACCCTTCCCTCGCCGAGTCCCCGCCAGCGCCGGTCAAACAGCAGGCCCATCAGCTCCTCGTGACCGAGGGTCCGCTCAAGGGCACCACTATCCCCCTCGCGGCAAGCCCGATCCTCCTCGGCCGGGCGCAGGAGGCCACACTGGTCCTGGAGGACGACTATGCGTCGGGCCGCCATGCCCGCCTGTTTCCACAGGGAAGCCGCTGGTTCATCGAGGACCTCGGATCCACTAATGGCACATACCTGGCAGACCAGCAGCTGACGCGTGCCCTCCCGGTGGAGCTGGGCGTCCCCGTGAGAATCGGCAAGACGGTCATTGAGTTGAGGCCGTAGCGGTGCCTGTCCCGGATCTTCCCGCCGACAGGGCCGAAGGCAACACAACTGCCCCGAAGCGGCCGCTTATCATGCGCTACGCCGCGCGTTCACACGTCGGCCGCGTGCGCGCCAAGAATGACGACTCCGCCTACGTCGGCCGGCACCTCGCCGTCGTCGCCGACGGAATGGGCGGCCATGCCGGCGGCGATGTTGCCTCCGCCGCGACCGTCCTGGACATGATCCACCTGGATCACGATGACTACGACGGTGACGCCGCCACCGTCCTGGCGGACGAAATCCAGACCGCCAATTCCTTGCTGTCCGAGCTGGTGCACATCAATCCCAAGCTCGCCGGGATGGGCACCACGGTCACTGCCCTGCTGCTGGCCGAGGGCAAGCTGCACTTCGCCCACATCGGCGACTCCCGCGCCTACCGCCTGCGCGACGGCGAATACGAGCAGGTCAGTATTGACCACACCTTCGTCCAGCGGCTCATCGACGAAGGCCGACTGCGCCCCGAAGAGGCCGAAACTCATCCGCACAAGAACGTCCTCATGCGCGTGCTGGGCGACGTCGACGCCAGCCCGGAGCTGGACCTCGATGCCCTGGCCGTCCAGCCCGGGGAACGCTGGCTGCTGTGCTCCGACGGCTTGAATTATGTGGCGGGCCATGTCGTGGAGCGCACGGTGCGGGAGACGCAGGACCGGAACGAATGCGCCAACCTGCTGATTGAGCTGACCCTCGAGGCGGGCGCCCCGGACAACGTGACCGTCGTGGTGCTGGACATCGCCGAGCAGACGCCCGACGACGTCCGGACCGCCGCCGTCGACGTCGTCCCTCCGCCGTCAAGCCCTGCCGTCGCGGCGTCGGCTCCCGCTGCTTCCGCCGGACCCGCGACCGCCGACCCCCTTACTGGCAGCCCGGCCCATGCGGAGAAGCCCTCCGGCGAGACAGGAACAACAGGCCAGACAGAGGCAAAAAACGACGCCGGCAACACCCCCACGTCTGCAACCTCCGCGACGGCGGGAAACCCGGGCGCCCCGGGCTCAGGTTCGGCGGGCGACGGCAAGGTAGCCGACAAGGCTGCCGGCGGCCAGGAGCCCGAGACCAGCACCGATCCGCACCTGGGCGAGCATCTCTCGGCTGAAGTCCTGCGCGATGAACTCTCCCGCCGCCCCCACGAACTCGTGGGCGCCGCCGTCGCAGCCGCGGAATCAGGTTCCATCCCGTCCATTGCCGGACGCACCGTGGCCCGGCGGGCCGCAACGGTCCTGACGCACAAGTCCGAACAGGCCCGAGAGGACGCCGACGACTTCAAGGCCGCCGGCCGGCCGCGCCGGTGGCTCACGGTGTCCATTGCCGCCGCCGTCGTCGCGCTGCTCGCAATGGGACTGTGGATCGGCTACGCCTGGACCCAGACGCGCTACTACATCGGCGAGCATGACCAGCACGTGGCCATCTTCAACGGGGTCTCCCAGCAGCTCGGCCCCATCCAGCTTTCAACCCTCGAAGCGGTGACTGACATCAAGATGTCCGACCTTCCAGAATTTTCGCAGCAGCGGGTGCGCCAGACCGTGCCCGCCAGTGATCTCTATGACGCGCAGCGGATCGTCAAGAACCTCGAGCTAACCGGCACCACCGCGCCGGCGGCCGAGTGCCTCACCCCGTCCCCCACTGCGACCGCCAGCGGAGGCGCCAAGGCCACCGCCACGGCCAGCGCAGGCGCTAAGCCCACCGCCAGCCCCGGCGCCAAAGCCAGCGCAAGCGCAACGGCCAGCCCAAGCGCTAAGGCCAGCGCCGGCCCGACGGCAGCCCCCGGCGCCACGGCGTCCTCCGAAGCGGCAAAGCCTTCCCCGTCCGCCACCCCGACAACGACCTGCGAGGTGGCCAAATGACCCCCATCGATCCCGTGGCCCGGCCGCGCCGGAACGTCGAGCTGGCCCTGCTGGTCCTGGCACTCGCTGTCGGAATCGGAGCCCAGGCGCTCGTGGGCGTTGACCGGCAAAAGGCCTTCGACACCGACTTCTGGTTCCAGTCCGGCCTTCTGGCAGCGGCGGCCCTGGCCTTCCACGTAGTGTTGCGGATCCGTGCCAAATATGCCGATCCGGTAATGCTTCCGCTGGTGGTCGCCCTCAACGGGCTGGGGCTTGCCATGATTCACCGCCTGGACCATGTGGGTGAAGACACGGGCAACAATCAGCTCCGGTGGACTCTCATTGCGATGGCGGTCGCGGTCGCCGTGATTTGGTTCCTCAAGGACCACCGCATCCTGCGCCGATTCACCTACATCAGCCTGGCGGTCAGCGCCGTGCTCCTGATCCTGCCGCTGGTCCCCGGCATCTCCGCCGGTGAAGTGCTGGGAGCGAGCGTTTGGATCAAGATCGGTTCCATGACCTTCCAGCCCGGTGAAATCGCCAAAATCACGCTGGCCATCTTCTTTGCCGGGTATTTGTCGTCGAACCGGGACCTGATCCTGCTGGCGGGCCGCAAAATCGGCCCGGTGCAGTTCCCGCGGTTTAAGGACATGGGCCCCATGATCACAGCGTGGCTCGTCAGCATCGGCGTGCTGGTCTTCCAGCGGGACCTCGGCTCCTCAATCCTGTTCTTCGGGCTGTTCCTCGTCATGATCTACGTCGCCACCAGCCGCATCAGCTGGGTCATCATCGGCCTGGTCCTGATCGCGGTGGGCGGTTTCGTGGCCGCCCGCGTGTTCTCGCACGTCGCCCTGCGGATCGACGGCTGGCTCAACGCCTTCACCGATGAGGTCTACGGCCGGCAGTTCGGCGGCAGCCTGCAGATCGTCGAAGGCCTCTTTGGCATGGCCGGCGGCGGCCTCGTGGGCACCGGCCTGGGCCAGGGACGCCCCAACCTCGTCCCCTTTGCCAACAGCGACATGATCATCGCCTCCTTCGGCGAGGAACTCGGCCTCATCGGCGTCTTCGCGATCGTCCTGATGTACCTGCTGCTGTTCACCCGCGGCTTCCGTGCCGCACTAGGCACCCGCGACGCTTTCGGAAAGCTGCTCGCCACGGGGCTCTCCTTCGCGGTCGCGCTGCAGTGTTTTGTGGTGATTGGTGGTGTTACGCGCCTGATCCCGCTCACCGGACTGACCACGCCGTTCCTGGCGGCCGGCGGATCCTCGCTGCTGGCGAACTGGATCATTGTGGGCCTGCTGCTGATGATTTCGCACACGGCACGCGGCCCTGTGGATACGACGCCGTTGCCGCCCGGCCAGGAACCGGGCCTCCGCAAGGACCTCCCGGCGAGACCGGCCAAGTCCCCCGCTCCGCAAACCAGTACCGACGCACCCACCGAGGCGGTGAAACAGCTATGAACCAGGCCATCCGCAACTCGTGGCTCGCCGCCATCGCGATGTTCGTGCTGATTTTTGGTGCGCTCAGCTACGTTCAGGTGGTGGGTGCCGACGAGCTCAAAGCCAACGCCTGGAACCGGCGCGCCATCCTGCAGAATTACTGCAACGACCGCGGTGCCATCATTGTCGGCGGCTCGCCGGTGGCAGAGTCTGTGCCAGCCACGGAAAGCTGCAAGTTCCAGCGGACCTACTCCCAGCCGGAGCTCTACGCGGGCATCACCGGATACTTCTCCAAGAACTACGGCCTCACCGGACTTGAGAAATCGATGAATGACGTCCTGGCCGGCAGCTCGGACCAGCAGTTCCTGGACCGCGTCGGCCAGCTGTTCCTCGGCAACCAGCCCAAGGGAGCGTCCGTGGAACTGACGCTGGATCCGAAGATCCAAAAGCTGGCCTACGACCTCATCCCGGACGGCCAGCGCGGTTCCATCGTGGTCACCAACCCGAAGACGGGCGCCATCCTGGCCATGGTCTCCAAGCCGTCCTACGACCCCAACCTCATCGCCACCCAGGATCCGGCCGCCGAGCAGGCAAATTACGGTGAGCTGAACCAGATCCCCGGGATCAATCTGAATCAGAACGTCAGCGGCCCCACCGGCGCGCTGCTGGCCCCCGGGTCCGTGTTCAAGCTCATCGACACGGCCGCCGCCCTGAATTCGGGCAAATACAATAAGGACAGTGTCCTGCCCAACCCGGCGGAGATGCCATTCCCGGGCATCGACTACAAGCTCCCCAATTATGCCGGGGGCAACTGCTATACCCGCAGCACGGCGTCGTTCGCCTTTGCCCTCCAGCAGTCGTGCAACACGCCGTTCGCCAGCATCGCTTTGGACCTGAAACAGCAGGCCATTGCGGACCAGGCGCAGAAGTTCGGATTCGGACAGAACTTCGGCGACCAGCTCAAGCTGGACTCCGCGCCGAGCTTCTTCCCGACCGAGCCGCTGGACGACGCCGGGTTGGCACAGTCTTCGATCGGCCAGCGGGACGTCCGCGCCACGCCGCTGCAGATCAATACCATGACGGCCGCGATTGCCAATGACGGCGTGCAGATGCAGCCAAACCTGATCAAGACTGTGCGCTCCCCGGACCTGCGGGCCATCAGCGAGCCGAAGCCCCAGGCCCTGCGCACGTCCACCACTCCGGAGATCGCGCGCCAGATCAACGAGTGGATGGTCAGCGTTGTCGACGAAGGCATCGCCGGCCGGGCTGCGGTCCCCGGCGTGCCGGTGGCAGGCAAGACCGGTACCGCGGAACTCGGCGACGGCCTGAACAACTCATGGTTTACCGGGTTTGCCCCGGCGAATGACCCGCAGGTGGCTGTCACCATCGTCATGGAAGGTGTAGACATCAACACCGGCGCAAAGTTAACCAGTCCGAACGCGAAGAAGATTTTTGAGGCGGTGTTGAATAAGTGAGGCCTACTTCAGGAATCACCCTCGGCGGCAGGTTCCAGCTGACCACGCGCATTGCGATCGGCGGCATGGGAGAAGTCTGGAAAGCCAAAGACCTGATCCTTGGCCGCATCGTCGCCATCAAGGTGCTCAAAGAGGAATACACGGGCGATCCCGGGTTCCTGCAACGGTTCCGCGCCGAGGCACGCCATACAGCGCTCCTGAACCACGTGGGTATCGCCAACGTCTTCGACTATGGCGAGGAAGAGGGCTCGGCCTACCTCGTCATGGAACTTGTTCCGGGCCAGCCCCTGAGCAGCATCATCGAACACGAACAGGTGCTCTCGCCGGACCGGACGCTTTCCATCATGGCCCAGACGGCGCGCGCCCTCGCCGTCGCCCACGCCCAGGGCCTTGTGCACCGCGACGTCAAGCCGGGCAACCTGCTCATCACCCCCGACGGCCGCGTCAAGGTCACCGACTTCGGCATCGCCCGCCTGGCCGACCAGGTTCCCCTGACCCAGACTGGCCAGGTGATGGGGACGGCCCAGTATCTGGCACCCGAGCAGGCCACGGGGCAGACCGCCACCGGAGCCTCGGACATCTACTCCCTTGGCGTCATCGGCTACGAATGCCTCACCGGCCACCGGCCGTTCTCCGGTGAATCCCAGATCGCCATCGCCCTTGCCCAGGTCAACGACGCGCCGCCGCCGCTGCCGGAATCCCTGCCGCGGCCCGTCCGCGCCCTCCTGATGTCCATGCTGGCCAAGGACCCCAAGAACCGCCCTGCCGACGCCATCAAGCTGTCCGAGGCGGCGGAGGCCATCCGCAACGGTGACATTGCCGCGGCCCACGCGGCGGTCCCGGGGATGCTCCTTTTCGACGCGGCAACCGGGCCCATCACGGCCCCCGTCGATGTCCCCACGGCGGCCACCAGCGTTATCGGCTCCAGCGCCGCGGCGGAAAAGTCGACGTCGGCAACCTCCGCGCTGCCCGTCGTCGGCGCCGCCGGCGCCGGCGCAGCGGCAGGCCTCGCGGCCGGGGCGGCCGCGGCCAGCGGCTACGGTGCGCGGAACGCGCTGAACCGCGCTGACGCCCTGGCAGCCGAGCGAAGCTGGGTGCAGGACGAGGAGGAGCAGGAGTACGACGAGCCGGAAGAGGAGCCGCAGCGCCGCAAGCGCAGCCCGTGGACCTGGCCGCTGATCGCCCTGATCCTGCTGGTCGTCTTCGCCCTTGCCGGCGTGGTCCTGACCCAAGCCGGCAACCTCTTTCCTGCACAGGGACCGGCAACGAGCATTGCCACCTCCGGCAGCGCGAAACCGAGCAGCGCCACCCCGTCGGCGTCGTCCGCGTCGGCATCCGCGACACCCACGCCCAGTGCTAGCTCCGCGACGCCCACCGCGTCCACCCCGGCGGCCGTCAACCTGATCCCGGAGAAGTACCTGGGGCAGTCCTACAACGACGTCCGCAGCGAACTCATTGGCATGGGGCTGGGAGTGAAGGGCAACGAAGTCTTCAATGACTCGCCACCCGGAACTGTCACCAACATCGACCCCTCCGGTTCGGTAGAGCCCGGAACCACCATCACCGTGAGCTACTCCAAGGGCCCGGAAATGGTGGCGGTGCCAGAGATTTCCGTGGGCGCCAGCGAGACCGAGGTCCAGCACGCTATCGAGAACGCCGGGCTCCACTGGGCCAAGGGAGCGGACGTCAGTCCCCGGAGCAAGAAGCAGGATCCGGGGACCTTCGTGAGCTCGGACCCGGAGCCCGGAAGCAAGGTGGTCGCCGGCAGTGTGGTGACCTACCACCTGGCCGAGGCCTCGGCCACAACACCTTCGCCGTCACCTTCGGCGACCAAGTCCGGACCCTAAGCGACCATGAACAACGCACCCCTCACACCGCCGTCCAGAGAGGACCGCCCGGTGAACACGCAGCGCGTCCTCAGTGGACGCTATGAGCTGGGTGAACTGATCGGCCGCGGCGGCATGGCGGACGTCTTCCGCGGCGTCGATACCCGGCTGGGACGAACTGTCGCCATCAAGCTGCTTCGTCCGGACCTGGCCCGGGATCCCCAGTTCCAGGCGCGGTTCAAGCGCGAGGCCCAGGCTGTCGCCGCGCTGAACCATCCCTCGATTGTGGCTGTCTTTGACACCGGGGACCACGCGGTCCCCGGTGACCACAACGACAGCGTACGTGTGCCGTACATTGTGATGGAGTTCGTTTCCGGCAAGACCATCCGTGACCTGATCCGGGCCAAGGACGTCAGCATAGATCAGGCCATCGACTTCAGCCTGGGCGTGCTGTCCGCGCTCGATTACAGTCACAAGGCCGGAATCGTGCACCGCGACATCAAGCCTGCCAACGTGATGTTCTGCCCGGAATCAAACAGCGTCAAAGTCATGGACTTCGGGATCGCCCGCGCCATGGCTGACTCGGCGGCCACCATGACGCAGACGCAGGCGGTGGTGGGGACCGCCCAGTATCTGTCGCCGGAGCAGGCCCGCGGCGAAGCCGTCGATGCGCGGAGCGATCTCTACTCGGCCGGCTGCCTGCTGTATGAAATGCTGACCGGCCGGCCGCCGTTCATCGGCGACAGCCCGGTTTCCGTGGCGTACCAGCACGTCCGAGAGATTCCCGATCCTGCCAGCAACCTCAACCCTGAGGTCTCCCTGGCGCTGGACACGGTGCTGATGAAGGCCCTGCAGAAGAACCGCGCGGACCGTTTCCAGGACGCAGGGGCCTTCCGCCGCGCCCTGCGGGCCGCCCGCAACGGCATCCCCGTGACCCCGCCGACCGCCAGTGAGGCACCCACCGATCCCACCGACGAAGTTCCCCGATACGATCCCACCGCGCCGACGGCGTTCTCGGTGACCGGGGCGAAGTTCCTCGACGAGGCCCCCGGCGGCCGGTTGCGGCCAGCCGCCGAAACGTCCGAAGACGACGCTCTGCTGGAACCCGACGGCACCGAACTCTATGGCACCGCGGACACCGGCAGCCTGCCCTTGGCGTTGCCGGCCGAGCGCGAACAAACGCCAGGGCAGAAGTCGCGCCGCCGCACCTGGATCGCGACGTTGGTGGTCCTCACGCTACTGGTGCTGGCAGGCGGCGGCCTGTGGCTTTATAACCTCATGAACCAGGCCCCGCCGCAGGCGACCAAGGTGCTGGTCCCCACGGTGACGTCCATGTCGGAATCGGATGCCCTGCAGCGGCTCTACAACGCGGGCTTCAAACCGCAAATCACACGGTTGCAGCACGAAACAATCCCGAAAGGCACTGCCATTGACACCGTGCCGACGGCGGGAAGCTCCCTGGTAGCCAACTCTGACATCATCCTGAACATCTCCGAGGGCCCCAGTTCTGTCACCATCCCGACGGACCTGCCCGGCCGGACGGAGGCGGCCGCCCGGGATCTCCTGCACCAAAAGGGACTGGCCGGCGCCCTCACCACCAAGTTGTCGAACGACCCCACGGTCCCGGCTGGCATTGTCATCACCACCAACCCGGCCCCGGGCAAGGTGGTGGCTGTAGCGGACGCCGTCGAAATCGTCGTCTCCACCGGGAAGGTGGCGGTACCGCAACTGATCGGGCTGCCGGTGGCGGAGGCCGAAGCGAAACTCACGGCGCAGGGCCTGAAACTCAACGTTACCGAAGTGGAGAATTCCCAAGTGGCTCCGGGCAAGGTCACGGGCCAGGCCGATGCTGCGGATTCACTCGTGGAGCAGGGCAAAACCATCACGGTGACAGTGGCGAAGGCACCGGCCCCACCTCCACCGCCGTCGCCTGCACCGTCACCGACGCCCAGCCCCACGAAGACAACGGCCAAGGAGGACGCCGTCCTCGACGGGCTGTTTCCCTAGTACGGTCCGGGCCTGCGCTTGATGGCCCGGGTCAGTGCTTGATGAGAGGACTCAGGTCCGCTGCCCGTTCCGCGGCCCCGGTCATGCCCAGCGATTCGAGCCAGTTGCCCAGCATCTGGTAGCCGCCCTCGGTGAGGACGGATTCAGGATGGAACTGGACACCGCACAGCGGGGCGCTGCGGTGCTGCAGGCCCATCACGACGCCCGTGCCTGTTTCCGCGGTGATTTCCAGGATCTCCGGGATGCTCTCGCGCACCGCGGCCAGCGAGTGGTAGCGGGTGGCCGTGAGGGGAGAGTGGAGGCCGGCAAACACGCTGGAACCGTGGTGCTCCACGAGTGACGTCTTACCGTGCATCAGTTCGGGCGCGTGCGTCACGGTTCCCCCGTAGGCCTCTGCCAGCGCCTGATGGCCCAGACACACGCCGAGCATGGGCTTATCGTGGCTGCCGCACCATTTGATGAGCTCAATGCAGACGCCGGCCTCGGCCGGATTTCCCGGGCCGGGCGAGATGAGGACGCCGTCGCGCGCCTCGGCCAAGTCGATTGCCTCGGCGAGGGTGACGTCGTCATTGCGGACCACAGTGGTCTCTGCTCCGAGTTCCTGCAGATAACCCACCAGGGTGTAGACGAAGCTGTCGTAGTTGTCGACCACCAGGATCTTGGTTGTGCTCATGGATGCCTTGCTGAACCAATCGTTGAATCTGTTAACTGGGTGAATTGCGCCAGCCAGGGGAAAAGGAACTGAACCATCAATACCAGTGCTCCGGCCGCCAGCGCCAGCGCCGCCGCAATCCTGAGCCACAAGGGCCCGGGAAGATGGCGGAATAGCCATCTGTACATGCCTCAGCCTTCCGCCGTGCGGGCCACCTGCGGAGCGATCTCGGCCGGCGGGCCCGCTGAAGCAGGCCGCCACCGCTCCAGCAGGGCGTAGGCCACAAAGCGTTCCCGGGGAGCCAAACCGCGGGTTGCACGTAGTCATGGTGAGGTAGCTCTCCGTCGGCGCGACGCCCGGCCTGGTCGGCACCGGCAGCAGCACATCCGTCCGCGACGGGAGGACTATCTGGCTGTTTTGGAACACGTACACATAGTAGCCCTCGCGGGTCTGGACGTAGATCCGATCCCCGGGGACCAGTGCGTCAATGCTGTCCAGGACGGCGCCGTGAGTCTGCCGGTGGCCCGCCACGGCAAAGTTTCCGACGCCGCCCGGCATCGCGGTGCCCTCGTAGTGCCCGATGCCCAAAGTGTCCAGCAGCGCCGCGGTGGTCCCCTGAACGATCGGACGTGTGTACCCGGCACCGAACCGGGGAACATACAGGATGCCGATCGTCGCGCCTTCCGCCGGTTCCGCGGCCACGGCGGCGGGACCGGAGTCGGCTGCCTCGCCGCCGCCCGATCCGCGGGTCTCCGGTCCGCCGGCGGCGGGCGACCCGGCCACCGCGGAAGCGTCCGCCCCTCGCGCAAAGTCCCTGACGACGTCGTGCTGCCGGGCGTCGGCATCCACGTTCGTCCACCACAACTGCCAGGCCACGAACAGCAGGAGCACGACGCCAGCCGTCAATAGCAGCTCGCCGGCGATCTGGACGCCGCGCCGGAGCAGTGCCGGGCGGCGCAATGCCGGGCGGCGGCCGGACCGGCCGGATTGCTGCTCCAACTGCGGCACAGCGGGTTCTCCTCAAGGCAGTTGCGGTTCAACGGTGTGGCCGAATCTACAAGCTAGAATTGTGCGAGCAAAAGAATTCAAACTTGACCAAGAGCGCGTTGGCCGCCAGGGGCTCAATTCCTGCAGGATACCAAGCAACGCTGCCGCTCTTGAGCCAGCCCGCCAAGGAGGATCAGTGCCCGAGTCGAAGCCGCGTAAAAGGACTGCCCGCGTAGCCCCGCAGACTTCTGCTGCGCAGGCCTACAAGCCCAACCCGGTCTGGTTCAAGCCCGTCATGTTCGGCCTGATGATTGTCGGCCTGCTGTGGATCATCACGTTCTACATCACCGAAGGCGCCTACCCGGTGCAGGCATGGGCCTCATGGAACATCGTCGCAGGGTTCGGCATCGCGATCATCGGCTTCCTGATGACCACACGCTGGCGTTCCTGATCCCGGCGCACAGCATGAAGTGACGGGTGCGAGCCCGTGATCTGCGAAAGCCCCTGACGGGCCGGCACACTGTGTGTGCCGGCCCGTCACCGTTAAAGCCGACCGTCGCCCTTTTGACCGATAATGCTGGGAGCGGCACAAACCTAAGAGAAGGACTCCAGATGACCCCGGCGGTAAGCGGCTCTATTATCGGCGACGACGGACTAGCGAGGCCTGCGTGGGCCGCCGTGGACCCAATGCTTCGCGAGTACTACGACACCGAGTGGGGCATGCCAGTCCGGGACGAACAGGGGCTCTACGAACGGATCAGCCTCGAGGGGTTCCAGGCCGGGCTCTCCTGGGCAACGATCCTGCGGAAGCGCCCAGCATTCCGCGCTGCCTTCAAGGACTTTCAGCCGGACACGGTGGCCAGGTTCACCGATGCGGATGTGGAACGGCTGATGCTGGACGCAGGCATCGTCCGGAACCGGCTCAAGATCCAGGCGACCATCACCAATGCCCGCGCCACTGTGGCGTTGAGGGACGACGGCGGCCTGGTTGACTTCGTCTGGGGGTTTCAGCCGGCCGCCACACCACGGCCCACCGCGCTCGACCAGATAGCCACAACCTCGGCGGAGTCGATCGCCCTTTCAAAGGCCTTGCGGAAGAAGGGGTTCGCCTTCGTCGGGCCCACTACGATGTTCGCCCTGATGGAAGCGGTCGGCATGGTGGATACCCATTTGATGGACAGCCACCGGCGCGGATCGTCCGGTATCTGGGCCTAGCTACCGCGGAATCCGACAGCACCTAGGCAGCCGATGCACAGGCGCTCCCTCTTTATCCACAGCTGTGCACAAGTCTGGGGAAACTTATCCACAGTGTGCATAACTGAAGGGCATGTGGGCCCCGTTTCCGTTTCCCACGGGCTTCAGCGCGTCCCAACCGGATCCTGGCAACACCGCTCCAGCGGGAATCAGAGACCTCGAGGTAATTAACAGTGTGGATTGGCTGTGGAAAAGCCAGGCTAAACGGTTCCGGCATAGGGCGGCCCTGACGGCCGGGAGGAGTCCTGCCCGCCGCGGCACAGAACGCTGGAACCGCTCCGAGCAGCCCGGGCAGACTATCCACTTACTAACAGTACGCTACCCACACGTTATCCACAGCTGGGGATAACACGTCATTAAACAGATGCCCGAGTCCGCTGGTTCGTCCTGCGGCGGGGAAAAGGGCGCCTTTGCTTGGACCATCAAGTTATTAACACTTGTGCATAACCCTGTTGAAACGCGTTGAAGAGCGTCGGGTTTTCCCAGCAGGCCGGGCGGAAGAGGCAGCCTCGACGGGATTTCAGGCAATTTAACTGCGGCTGAGTGTTGTCCACTTACGCACAATGCGACTGGCAGGAGTTATCCACAGCTGTGGAGATCGAGCGTTCGGTTTCGCGAAAACCAGGGAAATTCGCCAGCTGGGGCGGCCAAACCGGGGAACCATCATTGAACTACACCGATGTAAGTTATTAACAATGTGGATAACCCCTGTGGAAAACATCCACTTGCCGCGCTGCTGTGGTGCTGCGGGAGCTTCCGAAAGCCTGGCGGCGTGCAGAGGGCTGCGCCGTCCGGGGCGGCTTTCAGGGCAAGAAACCGCTATATGCGGCCCGCAGGCGGTGTTTTCGTGTCGATGTGCCCCCGGACGGAACTGAACTCGTGCAGCGGGGGTTGCCGAAGGTGCGCAGGAAGGCGGGAAGAGCCGCACCTAAAGGGCGGCTGCGGGGAAACAGCAGCAGGAGGGGGCTAGGCGCCGGCGCTGACCATCCGGAAGACGGACACGATGATCACCAGGGCCAGGACCGCGGCCAGTCCCACGGCCTGCACTAGGGCCTGCCGCGGGCCGCGGGGCGTGTAGGCGATGACGGCGGCGCTCAGCGCGCCCGTGATGAGGCCGCCAAGATGGGCCTGCCACGCGATTTGGGGGACCATGAAGCCGACCACGCCGTTGATGGCGATCAGGACCAGGAGCTGGCGGATATCGCCACCGCGTTGCCGCTGGACCACCAACAAGGCACCGAACAGGCCAAAGATGGCACCGGAGGCTCCGACGAGCCCCACAGGACCGTTGGCCGGATAGACCGGGGTTAAAAGAAGGAATCCGGCCGAGCCGCCAATGGCGGAGAGCAGGTAGACGGCCAGGAAGCGGGTGTGGCCCAGCAGGGGTTCGAGGATCTGGCCGAAAATCCACAACGTGTACATGTTCAGGACAATGTGGAGCAGGAATCCCTGCGAGTGGAGGAAGGCCGAGGTCAGCATCCGCCACGGCTCGACGTCCGTCAAGGCCGGGGCGTACGCCAGCTGCTGGTAGATTCCGTCGTTGGGGACAATCCACTGCAGCCCGTAGACAAGGGCACATAGCCCGATGATGACGTAAGTGGCCACCGGTTTGCCGGCAGTGACGGCACCGCCGTAGACGGTCCGGACGTTCGGCGTCGTGCGTTTGGTCTCGTTGACACAGTCGACGCATTGGAATCCGACGGCGGCCGCCCGCTGGCAGTCGGGGCACGCAGGGCGCCCGCACCGCTGGCAGCGCACGTAGGCGGGCCGGTCCGGGTGCCTGGGGCACACCGGGACGTCCGCGGACGGCTCGGCCGCCGGAGTTCCGTAGCTCATGGTGTGGGGTTAGAGCTTTTCGATATCAATGCTGTTGATGGTGACGTCCTCGACGGGACGGTCGCCCATGCCGGTGCGGACGCCCTCGATCGCGTCAACGACCTTTTTGGAATCCTCGTCAGCGACCTCACCAAAGATGCTGTGCTTGCCCTGCAGCCACCCCGTGGGGATGGTGGTGATGAAGAACTGCGAACCGTTGGTGCCGCGGCCCATCTGGATACCGGCGTTGGCCATGGCCAGCTTGTACGGCTCGTTGAAGGTCAGCTCCGGGTGGATTTCGTCGTCGAACTTGTAGCCCGGTCCGCCGGTGCCGCGGCCCAGGGGATCGCCGGCCTGGATCATGAAGTCCTTGATGATGCGGTGGAAGATGGTGCCGTCATAGAGGGGCGTGCCCGTCTTGTCCTCTCCCGTTTCCGGGTGCTTCCAGGCCTTTTCGCCAGTGGCCAGACCGACGAAGTTGTCGACGGTCTTCGGCGCGTGGTTTCCAAAGAGGTTGACGACGATGTCGCCGAGGCTCGTGTGGATGGTGGCTTTTGCGGTTGTGTTGGCAGTCATAGCGCCTATTCTTCCATGCCGTGCCAGCGCGCATAGGGCCGCACCGTCAGTTCCGCGCTGGGTGAAATCCACTAGAAATCCGGCTGAAGAATAGCCGGTGCGTTCCTAGACACGTAGGCTAACTGCAGACCGTCACATTAATCGGGAGGTAGTTGTGAAGAAATCGGATCGTATTGCCCGGGACCTGGAGCAGTCAGTCAGCAGCGGAGTAGACACCGCCAGGGAATGGGCGGCCCCGCGGGTCGAAGCGGCAGTGAATTGGGCTGTTCCCCGCCTCCAGCACGGGCTGGATACCGCCTCTCCCAAACTTCAGGAAGGGCTCAAGACCGCAGCCCAAAGCCTGGCCGGCGGCGTCGCCGTCGTCACTCCCCGCCTTCAGGAGAGCCTGGCCCAGCTTGCACCCAGGATCAACGACGCCGCCGAAGGTGCCACTCCGCGCCTGCACGTCGCCGTGGACAAGGCAGCACCGGTGATCGCCAACGCCCGCGATCTGGTCGTGGTCGAGTACCTTCCCCGGCTTTCCACCGGGATCGGGCAGGCGTCAGAGGCCGTCCACCGCACGCTGGAGAGCGCTCCGGTCCACGTGGACGCCCTCGCGCAGAAGCTGATTGATTCCGGCTTGGTCCACAATGTCCAGACACAGGCCCAGGCAGCCGGGAAGAACATCAAGGCGGCCGCCGCCGATGCCGGCAAGACGGCGAGCGTCAAGCTCGGCAAGCGGGAGCAGCAGAAACCCAAGCACCGCGGCCTGCTGATCTTGGGTGTCCTCGCTGCCGCAGCCGCCGCCGGCGTCGCCGCCTGGAAGGCTTCCAAGCCGGTGGAAGACCCTTGGAAGGTTCCGACGCCGGTAAAGCCTGCCCCCGTGTCAACCCCCACTGTCACCGAGATATTCGCGGATGCTGCTGACAAGGCGGGCGCCGCTGGAGCTGGTGCGGAGGACTTTGCAACTGCTGGGACGGCGAAGGCAGCCGAATCCACGGCTGACGCAGCCGACAAAACGGCGGATGCGGCCAAGGACGCCGCCGACACGACGGCGGAAACCGCCAACAACGTTGCCACCGACGCCCAGACTGCCGTCCGTAACATCGCGTCCAACATGAAGAACGGCACGGACAAACCGGAACAGTAACGCCGCCGGCACCGGCCGGTCGAGAAGGCCGAACCGGTCAGCTCCAGCCGCCGTCCGGCAACCCGTAAGTTCTCCGCAACTCTCCGAGGGAGGGATTCCGCCACCGTGCGGGATCCCTCCCTTTGTTTAGCGGAGCCGACGCCGTACCGTTCGCGCCGCGTGCGTGGCCGGGGCTGCGGCCCCGTATTGGACGGCGCTCTAGATGCTAAGTTTGTGGGGATGTCACCCCATGGATCACCCCAGGAAGCTTTGCTGAGTGCTTTGCCGCCGGCCGTGTCCATTGTGGTCCCTGCGTACAACGAGGAAAGCGTCATCCGGCAGTGCCTCATTGCCGCGGTCTACCAGTCGGTGCCCGCAGACGAAATCATCGTGGTGGACAACATGTCCACGGACCGCACGGTGGAGATCGTGCGCCAAATGCAGCAGGAGTATCCGGAGAGCCGCATCATCCTGCTCAGCCAGGACCTCGTTCAGGGGCTCATCCCCACGCGCAATTTCGGTCTGGACTCTGCCACCGGCGATATCATCGGGCGGATCGACGCTGACTCTGTGCTGGAGCCGGACTGGGTGGAGCAGGTCCAGAACGCGTTCGTGGACCAGTCAATCCACGCTGCGACGGGCCCGGTGGTCTACTACGACATGCCCATGCGCCGGTTCGGGCTCAAGGCGGACGACAGAATGCGCCAACTGATGCTCAAGCTCGCCAAGCATCAGTACCACTTCCTGTTCGGCTCCAACATGGCCCTTCGCCGCTCAGCCTGGGAAACCATCCGCGCGGAAACCTGCCGGGACGAACGGGACGAAATGCACGAGGACATCGACCTCTCGCTGCATCTGGCCGACCACGATCTCCGGATCCAGTACTGGCCGCAGATGATCTCGGGCATGTCCGCCCGGCGGCTCGAGGACTCGCCCAGGGACTACCGCTACTATGTGACCCGCTTTGACCGCACGTACAAAGCGCACAACGTCAAGAAGATCGCGCTGAAGGCGCCCATGGTGGTGTTTTTCTCGGTCTATTTCCCCGCCAAGTTGCTCCGGGCCATCCACACCGTGAACGCCCCCCAGCCCGTCCGCCGCGGCGGGCAGTACGCGGCTGGCAAGCCGACCTAGTCGGTGCCGAGGTCCGCAAGCCGATCTGCATCCGGTCCCTTCGCACCGGATCCCTCCCCGCTAGCCCGGAGCGAGCGCACCCGGCGCTGGCCCAGGACGACGACGGCGAGCCCCACCAGGATCATCGCCAGTCCGGCATAGGTCCCGGCCGGCAGCGTCTCACCGAGGAACGCGGCAGCCAGGAGGGCCGCCCCGGGGATTTCCAGCAGGATAATCATGGACACGAGCAGCGGGCTCATGGTCGCCAGCAGGTAGTTGAACGCGGTGTGGCCCACGAGTTGGGCGCACACAGTGATGGCGATAATTCCAAGCCAGCCGGCGGCGTCGAACCCTCCCAGGGGTACTCCGACAAGCAGCGCGAGCCCGGCCACGATGGCGGCGCACATCCCATAGCAGAGTGCCGTGTACACCCCGGTGCTCATGCTCTGCCGTGCCCTGCCGCCGGCGAGCGTGTAGATGCCTGCCAGGGCGCCGCCGGCCACGGCCAGGAGATCACCCAAGAGTGCCTCGGACGAGGCGCCCATATCGAAGCCGGTGATGGTCACGACGCCGCCGAACGCGATGCCGAGGCCTACCAGGACCGGCCACGGGTGCCTGACGCCCCGGAAGAGCTGGAAGACGGCGATCCACGCTGACTGCAGGCATACGAGTGCCGTGGCCGCCGCAACCGAAGTCAGCTGCAGGGACGTGATGAAGCACGCGAAGTGCAGCGCCAGGGCCACGGCGGCAGCCAGCGACCAGCGAAACTCGGCTCCAGTCACCCTGCCGAACTGACGAGGGCTGCGGACCACCACGGGACCGGCCATGACGACGGCCGCAATCGCGTTGCGCCAGAAGGCGATGGCCAGGGCGCCGACCGACGTGGCGCCCAGCGTGGCGGCGATCAGCGGCCCGGACGAGGCCACACCCAGCACCCCTACGGCGGCAAGTAAGAAGTTCACCCTCCAACACTAGTGGGGAAGGGCGGGCGGCCTAGGTACTCCGGCGGTCCTTGACCGCCACATACGGCGGTGCCAGTCTTAAATCGCGGTCTCGCCATCAGAGACGAAGGAGACCAACATGGCTTCAATGATCCGCAAGAGTTTCGATGATCCTGAGGAAACGCGCCCCTTCACGGAGGGGACCGGTCAGCTGGAACTCGTCAATCTTGACGCGGGCGCAGTAGGACGTGCAACGTTCCTGCCGGGCTGGAAGTGGTCCCAGCACGTCAAGCCGATTGTCCAGACTGACAGCTGCATGGCTGCCCACGTGGGCTACACCATTTCCGGGCGGATTAAGGTGGTCATGGACGACGGCGAAGAGGCCGAGTTCGGGCCGGGCGACTTCGGCATCATCCCGCCCGGACACGATGCTTGGGTAATCGGCGACGAGCCCTATGTGTTCATCGACTGGCAGGGGATGGCGGACTACGCCAAGCCCAAGGAGTGAACCAGAGAGGCATGCAAAAAAGCCCCGGACCGCGTTTCCGCGGTCCGGGGCTTTTCCTATGGTGGAGGCACGGGGACTCGAACCCCGAACCCCCTGCTTGCAAAGCAGGTGCGCTACCAATTGCGCCATGCCCCCATAAGAAGCAACCCGACAATCATACCTTAGTTCCGGAGAGCCGATTTCCGGCTTCCATCCCAAGGCTCCAGGCTAATCAACCGTATCGGTTGAGTTGCTCCAGACTTCCTTCCGGGCTTCGGATTCCTGCACTTTCCGGTAGAGCAGCACGCCTGCGACTGTAGCTGCGATAACCAGCAACTTCTTCACGCGCACCCCGTTCCGGTCCAGCAAACCTGAACCTTCACTAATCTCTGCCAGAACCGGTACAGGTTCCGTGGGCGTACCAGGACTTGAACCTGGGACCTCTTCGTTATCAGCGAAGCGCTCTAACCGCCTGAGCTATACGCCCCGATGCCTCATCGGGCCGAGATATGACTTTACAGCACATCCCGGCCCGATCTCAAATCGAGGCTATTTCCCGCGGGATTCCGCGGAAAATACGGGCTTTAGTCGTCCGTGAGGGTCACGCCGATGCCGCCGACAAGAGTCGCGGCGATGTTGTACAGCACCGCGGATAGCATGGAGAGGGCGGTCAGCAGCACTACGTTGATCACGGCGATGATGGTGGCGAAGGACGCCACCTGCCCCAGGGATGCCACCTTCTTCAATTCGAAGCCGCCGCTTTCGGACCCCGCAAGTGTCCCGAGCAGGCTGTCCACCTGATCAAAAATCCCGGTCAGATCCAGGACGGTCCAAAGCACGATTGCCGCCACCACGGTGACGATGCCCAGGGCCACCGAGAGCAGAAATGCCATTTTGAGCACAGACCAAGGGTCAACCTTGCTGACCAGCAGCTTAGCCCGGCGGACCTTGGCCTTGGGAGCGGGCTTGACCAAGCCGCTGGCAGCCTGGCCGCCAGACGCGGCGGGACGCTGGCCGGGCACCGCCGGGCGCTGGCTGGGGGCCGGCGGACGCTGTCCGGCGCCAGTGGCTGCACCGGACATCCCTGGTCGCTGCTGCGGACGCGTAGGAGCTCCTACCCGCGGGGCGGTGGCGGGCTGCCGCACCCCGCCCGCTGCGCCGCTGCTCGGCTTGGGATATGAGTCGGAATTACTCACTCGTTACCTCCGGTGTTGTCTTCGTCCAGCTCGGTATGGCCTGATGACTCATCTGACTCCGGGGCCGGTACTGATTCTGCCGTTGCGGACTCCATGTGCAATCCGCCATCTCCAGCCAACGTTACGTCATCCGGCGAAGAAGCCGGAGTTTGAGTGTCCTCGCGTTCACCTTCGGCTGTCCCTTCGACGGCGCCGTCACCTTCGGCGGGCTCCTCGCTTTCCAGCCCGCGTTCGCTATTGCGGGCCACGGCGATGATGCGGTCGTTCTTGTCCGGTTTGGCAAAGATCACGCCCATGGTGTCGCGGCCCTTGGCCGGAACTCCGCTGACCGAAGAACGGACCACCTTGCCGCCCTCCATCACCACGAGGACTTCATCCTCTTCCTGGACAATGAGCGCGCCCACCAGATGCCCGCGTTCTTCCTGGTACTTGCCGACCTTGATGCCGAGGCCGCCGCGGCCCTGGAGCCGGTATTCCTCTACCTCGGTGCGCTTGGCGAAGCCGCCTTCGGTGACGATGAACACGAAGGATCCGTCCTTGACGACGTCAGCTGCGAGCAGCTCGTCGTCCTCCCGGAACTTCATACCGGTGACCCCGGATGTGGCGCGGCCCATCGGGCGCAGCGCGTCATCGGTCGCCGTGAAGCGGACAGACTGACCCTTGCGGGAGACCAGCATGAGGTCATCGGTTTCGGAAACCAGTTGGGCCGAGACGAGTTCGTCGCCGTCGCGCAGGTTGATGGCGATCACGCCGGCGGACCGGTTGGTGTCGTAGTCCTCCAGGCGGGTCTTCTTGACCAGTCCGCGCTTGGTGGCGAGCACCAGATACGGCGCGACCTGGTAGTCCCGCAGGTCCAGCACCTGGGCGATGTGCTCATCCGGCTGGAAGGCGAGCAGGTTGGCCACGTGCTGGCCCTTGGCATCGCGTCCGGCTTCGGCCAGCTCGTAGGCCTTGGCGCGGTACACGCGCCCGAGGTTGGTGAAGAAGAGCAGCCAGTGGTGCGTGGTGGTGACGAAGAAGTGCTCCACGACGTCGTCCCCGCGCAGCTGGGCACCCTTGATGCCCTTGCCGCCGCGCTGCTGGGAACGGTAGTTGTCGCTGCGGGTGCGCTTGACGTACCCGCCGCGGGTAATGGTGACCACCATTTCCTCTTCGGGGATCAGGTCTTCGATGGACATGTCGCCGTCGAAGCCCATGAGCACCTTGGTGCGGCGGTCGTCACCGTGCTTGGCCACGATGTCGGCCAGTTCGGTGCTGATGATTTCGCGCTGGCGCTCTTCGGAGGCCAGGATCGCGTTGTACTCGGTGATCAGGGCCTCGAGTTCCGCGTGCTTCTCCTGGATCCGCTGGCGTTCCAGCGCGGCGAGCCGGCGCAGCTGCATGTCCAGGATGGCCCTGGCCTGCAGCTCGTCGATGTCCAGCAGTTCCATCAGGCCGTCACGTGCGGCCTCGGTGGTGCTGGACGCACGGATCAGCGCGATGACCTCGTCGAGGGCGTCGAGGGCCTTGAGCAGGGCGCGCAGGATGTGCGCTTCCTCCTCGGCCTTGCGCAGGCGGTAGCGCGTGCGGCGGGCGATGACGTCCATCTGGTGGGTGACCCAGTGGCGGATGAACGCATCCAGGCTGAGCGTGCGCGGCACGCCGTCAACGATGGCGAGCATGTTGGCGGCGAAGTTGTCCTGCAGCTGGGTGTGCTTGTAGAGGTTGTTCAGCACCACCTTGGCCACCGCGTCGCGCTTGAGCACGATCACCAGGCGCTGGCCGGTGCGGCCGGAGGTCTCATCGCGGAGGTCGGCGATGCCGGAGATCTTGCCGTCCCTGACCAGTTCGGCAATCTTGATGGCCAGGTTGTCCGGGTTGGCCTGGTACGGCAGTTCAGTGACCACCAGGCAGGTGCGGCCCTGGAGCTCCTCGACGCTGACGACGGCGCGCATGGTGATGGAACCGCGGCCGGTGCGGTAAGCATCCTCAATGCCCTTGTGGCCGAGGATTGTGGCACCGGTGGGGAAATCCGGCCCCTTGATGCGCAGGAGGAGTTCTTCGAGCAGTTCCTCCCGGCTGGCGGTCGGGTTCTGGAGGTACCACTGGACGCCGTCGGCCACTTCGCGGAGGTTGTGCGGCGGGATGTTGGTGGCCATGCCGACGGCGATGCCCGAGGAGCCGTTGACCAGCAGGTTGGGGAAACGGGCAGGCAGGATGGTCGGTTCCTGGTTCTTGCCGTCGTAGTTGTCCTGGAAGTCGACGGTTTCCTCATCGATATCCCGGACCATCTCCATGGCCAGCGGTGCCATTTTGGTTTCCGTGTACCGGGGGGCGGCCGCGCCGTCGTTGCCGGGCGAGCCGAAGTTGCCCTGGCCAAGGGCCAGCGGGTAGCGCATGGTCCAGTCCTGGATGAGACGGACCAGGGCATCGTAGATCGCGGTGTCGCCGTGCGGGTGGTACTGCCCCATGACCTCGCCCACCACGCGTGCGCACTTGTTGAAAGAGCGCTCAGGGCGGTAGCCGCCGTCGAACATCGCGTACAGCACGCGGCGGTGGACCGGCTTCAGGCCGTCACGGACATCGGGCAGGGCGCGGCCCACGATGACCGCCATGGCGTAGTCAAGGTAGGAGCGCTGCATTTCGGTCTGCAGGTCCACCTGCTCGACACGGTCAGTCAGGACGTCGCCCTCGAGGATGGCGTCGTCAAGGACCGGCTCGGAGCCCGCCGGACCGGCAGGGACCTCGGGTGTTTCGTCACTCATAGTCTGTATTTTCCGTTTCAGGTATATATCAGTCCGGGCATATCAGGGGCTGGGGGCCGCTAGATATCCAGGAACCGGACGTCCTTGGCGTTCTGCTGAATGAAGTTCCGGCGCGATTCCACGTCCTCGCCCATCAGGACGGAGAAGATCTGGTCTGCTGCTAGGGCGTCGTCCATCGTTACTTGCAGCAGGGTCCGGTGCTCGGGGTCCATGGTGGTGTCCCACAGCTCCGTGTAGTCCATCTCGCCGAGACCCTTGTAGCGCTGGATTCCGTTGTCCTTGGGGATACGGCGGCCGGCGGCCTGGCCGGAGAGCAGCTTCGCGTCGCGCTCCCGGTCGCTGTAGACATAGTCGTGGGGTGCGTTGGACCACTTGATCCGGTACAGCGGCGGCTGCGCGAGGTAGACATAGCCGTTTTCGATCAGCGGGCGCATGTAGCGGAACAGCAGTGTCATCAGCAGGGTGGTGATGTGCTGGCCGTCGACGTCGGCATCGGCCATGAGCACGATCTTGTGGTAGCGCAGCTTGGCGAGGTCGAAGTCCTCGCCAATGCCGGTGCCGAAGGCGGTGATCATGGACTGGACCTCGGTGTTGCCGAGCGCCTTGTCCAGGCGGGCACGTTCCACATTCAGGATCTTGCCCCGGAGCGGCAGGATTGCCTGGGTCTCGGGGTTGCGGCCACGCTTGGCGGACCCGCCGGCCGAGTCGCCCTCCACAATGTAGACCTCGCAGTTCTCCGGGTTCTTCGACGAGCAGTCCGAGAGCTTACCGGGCATCCCGAAGGACTCAAGCGGGCTCTTGCGGCGAGCGTTGTCGCGGGCTTTCCGGGCCGCCATACGGGCTTGGGCCGCGGAAATGGCTTTGCGGATCACGTCACGTGCCGGGCCGGGGTTGCGCTCAAGCCAGTCGCCCAGGCCGTCGGTGACTACGCGCTGGACAAAGCCTTTGACCTCGGAGTTGCCGAGCTTGGTCTTGGTCTGGCCCTCGAACTGAGGCTCCGACAGCTTCACGGAAATGACCGCCGTCAGGCCTTCGCGGATGTCATCGCCGGTGAGGTTGTCATCCTTTTCCTTGATGATGCTTTTCTCCCGCGCGTAGCGGTTGATGAGCGACGTCATCGCGGCGCGGAAACCCTCTTCGTGGGTGCCGCCCTCATGGGTGTTGATGGTGTTGGCGTAGGTGTGGACACTCTCGGAATACGCGTTGGTCCACTGCATGGCCATTTCCAGGGCGATGTGCCGTTCCGTGTCCTCGGTCTCGAAGGCGATGACGTCCTCGTGGACCACATCAACCTTTTTGCCGGAGTTCAGATGCTTGACGTAGTCCAGCAGGCCGTTGTCGTACTGGTACACCACGGTGTGGAATTCGGCCGGGACTTCGCCCTCGGTGGCGACCGCGTCCAGATCCAGGTCGGCGTCCTCGGCCGGCTCCTCCGGAGCCTGGCGTTCGTCGGTCAGCGTGATCCGCAGTCCCTTGTTCAGGAATGCCATCTGCTGGAAGCGTGCGCGCAGCGTCTCGAAGTCGAACTCCGTGGTCTCGAAGATGCTGGCGTCCGGGTAGAAGGTCTGCGTGGTTCCGGTCTCGGAGGTCTCCTCGCCCTTGACCAGCTCGCCCTGCGGCTTGCCGCCGTCGGCGAAGGACATCCGCCACACGTGGCCCTGCCGGCGGACTTCGGTGTTGACCCGGCTCGACAGCGCGTTGACCACCGAGATGCCCACCCCGTGAAGGCCGCCGGAGACCGCATAGCCACCACCGCCGAATTTGCCGCCGGCGTGCAGGATGGTCATGACAACTTCCACCGTGGGCTTGTGCTCGGTGGGGTGCATGTCGACCGGGATGCCGCGGCCGTCGTCCACCACTTTGACGCCGCCGTCGGCCTGCAGCACGATCTCGATGTGGGTGCAGTAGCCGGCCAGTGCCTCATCAACCGAGTTGTCCACCACTTCGTAGACGAGGTGGTGCAGGCCCCGGGGACCGGTGGAACCGATGTACATGCCCGGACGTTTCCGGACCGCTTCGAGACCTTCAAGGACCGTAATGTCGCTGGCACCGTATTCGCGCGTTGTCGCGGTGCCGGAGGTTTCAGCCGCCGCTTCCACGACGTCTTCCATTACCGGGATCTCTGCATTGTCGTTAGCCACAGACGCTTTCGACTCCTCTATGTTCATTGGAGGCCGGCCCTTGCCTCTACCGTGGAAAGGACTCCTGCCTACAGGCACGTCACTGACGACGCGCGGTGCTCCGCCGACTTGAGGATCCGTCCGCCGCACGCTGATACAGCATCGGAAACGGACTCAGTCAACGTTTCACCGGCGCCCAGTTATCTACCACGATTCTATCGTGCTATAGGGCCCAAACCCGCATTCCAGCGCGCCGAACGGACAGGAAAGTACCCCCTGAGAGGCCGCTGGCTCCCCCTGCAAGCCTTTCGAGGTCCACTCGTAGGGGCATATACGGCCCCGGGGCGTTCAAGCGCTCTGCACACCGCTTGCGGATTTTCAATAGTTTTGCAAGAAGTGCTTCAGGTCCGGTGGGCGCTGCGGCGGCCGGACCTATCCGTAGGTGTCACGGGGCCCGCGGCCGTTGACGGTGCGCAGGCCCTTGCGCCAGCTCGGCGCCGCAGGCCCGAGCACCTGGATGCTGGTGACGACGCCGTCGCCGAGCTCGGTGCGGAACTTCTCCAGCAGGCTGCTGCTCAGGAGCCGCAGCTGCGTTGCCCACGCCGTGGAATCAGTCCGCACGTGCAACGTGGTGTCGGTGAAACTTTCAGGAGTGCAGTGGGCCGAGATCTCCGGTCCCACCAGGGCGGGCCATTGCGCCATCACGGAGCCGACGGCCACGGGCGAGCTCCAGCCGCGTTCGGCCACGAGGCGTCCCACGACCTTTCCCAGGCCCAGCGGATCCCTGCCGGTGCCGTGGAATTGGGAGAAACCACGGGTTCCCCGCGGACTCCGGGCGGGCTTTTGGGCGCTCGACCCGGAGCGCGGGACGGCCCGCCGGATTTCCCCGCGTGCCGCTGCGGCCTCACGCATCCTGTTGAGTGCGGCCTGGGCCGCATCGATGGCGTCGGGGTCGCGGCCCGGCTGCAGGCCGCCGCTATCTTTATTCATCGACATTCATCGACAGTCCTGCTCATCGATTCCTCCCGGGATGACCTTCACCCGCCGTCCAGTCAACTCGGCCGGGATGTCGGCCTCCACGGCGGCGGTGACCAGCACCTGCTCGGCGCCGGATACTATTGCGGCCAGTTTACGCCGCCGCTGGACGTCAAGCTCGGCAAAGACATCGTCCAGGATCAGGATCGGGGCCGACCCGCCCGTGCGGGAGTCATCGAGCAGAACGTAATACGAGGCCAGGCGCAGGGACAGGCACATGGACCAGGTTTCCCCGTGCGAGGCGTAGCCCTTGGCCGGAGCGGATCCGAGCAGAAGCTCGAGCTCGTCGCGGTGCGGGCCCACCAGGGAGATGCCCCGTTCCAGCTCTTTGCGACGTGCTGTCGCAAAGGCCTGGATGTAGCGTTCGGTGAGCTGCTCGACCGACAGCAGGCGCAGGTCCTCCGCAGGTGCGGGGACCCCGACGGCGCCGGCCTCCAGCGCAGGCCGTGGCGCGCCGCCGTCGTCGTCGAGAATGTCCTGCAGCGTGGAACGGTACGCCGCGGCGGCGTCCTTGGAGCCGTCGGTGAGTTGCGCATAGGCGTTTTTCAGGTGCGGTTGCAGGCGGTCCACAAGTTCCAGTCGCGCATGCAGCAGTTCGGCCCCGGCGCGGGCCATGTGCTGGTCCCAGACGTCCAGGGTCGCCTCATGGCCGGCGGTAAATTTTCCGGCCCGCGCCGATTTGAGCAGGGCGTTGCGCTGCTTCAGCACCCGGTCGTAGTCGCTCCTGGTCGCGGCGTGGCGCGGCATCAGGCTGACCAGGAGTTCATCCAGAAACCGGCGGCGGCTGGACGGATCGCCCTTGACCAGCGCCAGGTCCTCCGGGGCGAAGAGCACCGTCTGGCAGATGCCCAGCAGGTCCCGGGCGCGGACCGGGTTGCTCCGGTTAATCCGTCCCCGGTTGGCCCGGGCCGCGTTGATTTCCAGTTCAAGCACAGTGGCTTGCTCGCCGCGGACCACCTTGGCCCGGATCATCGCCCGCTCGGTGCCAAAGCGCAGCAGCGGCGCGTCCGTGCTGACCCGGTGGGAGCTGAGCGTCGCCAGATACCCGATGGCCTCCATCAGGTTGGTCTTGCCGATGCCGTTGGACCCCACCAGGACAGTGACTCCGGGCTCAAGGCTCAGGTCCATCTGGGCGTAACTGCGGAAATCTGTGAGCGAGAGTTTTTCTAGGTACACGCGGGTTTCAGGACCTCAGCGGCGGGATTACTTGGCCGGCCGGGTCGCGTGGCCGCCGAACTGGTGGCGCAGCGCGGACACCATCTTCATGGCCGGCGAGTTGTCCTCGCGGGAGGAGAACCTGGCAAAGAGCGCTGCCGTGATCGCCGGTGCGGGTACGGCGTTGGCGATCGCTTCCTCGACGGTCCAGCGGCCTTCACCGGAATCCTCGACGTAGTCGGAAATCGATTCCAGTCCGGGATCCTCGTCGAGGGCCTTGACCATGAGGTCCAGGAGCCAGGAGCGAACAACGGTGCCCTTTTGCCAGGCCCGGAACGTTCCGGGAAGGTCATCCACGATGTCCTTCGCGGCCAGGAGTTCATAGCCTTCCGCGTAAGCCTGCATCAGGCCGTATTCGATTCCGTTGTGGACCATCTTGGCGTAGTGGCCTGCGCCGATGCCGCCCACGTGCACGAAGCTGTCGGCACGTTCGCCGGCGGGACGGAGCGCGTCGAAGACGGGGAGGGCGCGTTCGATGTCGGCGGCATCGCCTCCGGCCATGAGGCCGTAGCCGTTCTGGAGGCCCCAGACTCCGCCGGACACGCCGCAGTCGGCGAAGCGGATTCCCTTCTGGGCCAGGACGGCCCCGTGCTTCTGGTCCTCGGTGAACCGCGAGTTGCCGCCGTCGATCACGAGGTCACCGGCGTCGAGCTTGTTCCCCAGTTCGCTGATCACGGAGTCGGTGATGTCGCCGGAGGGAACCATGACCCAGATGAGGCGGGGAGCCGGGACGGCGGCGATGAGTTCATCCACGCTGGCGACGTCGGTGACGTCCGGGTTGCGGTCAAGGCCAGTGACCTCGATCCCGGCGTTGCGCAGGCGTTCACGCATGTTGAAGCCCATTTTTCCAAGGCCGATTAGTCCAATGTGCATAGTGCGGGTTCTCTTTCTGCATTGGGTGTCGGTTGTCGTTTTGGGGCCCGGAACGACAACAACTGCCTGGGCCCACGCCGCCAGGGTTCCCTGGCCGAGCTTGCGAGGCGAGGGTGGCGGTGGGGACTAGTTGGGCAGCCGGACGGGCATGACGAGGTAACGGTAATCGCCCTGGTCCTCGCCCTCGGCGTCCTGCTGGGCCGTGATCATGGCCGGTTTGGGTGCGGTGGTGAAGGAGAAGCGCACAAACTTGGTTTCGATGACGCTGAGGCCCTCGATCAGGTAGTGCGGGTTGAAGGCTACCGTGATGTCCTCGCCGGACAGCTGGGCTTCGAGTTCTTCGGAGGCCTGGGCGTCCTCGCCCGTGCCGGCATCCAGGTGCAGCTGGCCCTGCGTGAAGGCAAGCCGGACGGGCGTGTTCCGTTCGGCCACGAGCGAGACGCGGCGCACAGCCTCGACCAGTTCCTGGGTCTGCACCGTGGCGTGGATGGGCGTGGAATCCGGGAAAAGTGAACGGATTTTCGGGTAGTCGCCGTCCACCAGGAGCGACGTGGTGGTCCTGCCGCCGCTCTCGAAGCCGATCAGCCGGCTGTCGTCGTCGGCCAGTGCGATGTTGATGTCGCCGCTGCTGCCCAAGGTCTTGGCTACTTCGTTCAGCGTCTTGGCCTTGACCAGGGCGCTGGTGGAGAGACCCGGAGTTGCGGGCTTCCACGGGACTTCACGCATGGCCAAGCGGTAGCGGTCGGTGGCCAGGAGGGTGATGAGATCGTCCTCGATCTCCATCCGCACACCGGTGAGGATCGGCAGGGTGTCGTCCCTGCTGGCCGCGATGATCACCTGGGAGACGGCCTGGGCGAAGGAATCACCCGGGACGGTGCCGCTGATTGTGGGCAGGGCCGGCAGCGGCGGGTATTCGGCCTCGGGCATCGTGGCCAGGTGGAAGCTGCTTCGGCGGCAGGTGAGCGTTACCTTGTTGCCGTCTGTCTCGACCTCGACGGGGGCGGACGGGAGGCTGCGGCAGATATCCGCGAGCAGGCGTCCGGACACCAGGATGGTGCCTTCGGTGGAAATGTCAGCCGGAATTTCGAGCCGCGCGGAGGTCTCGTAATCGAAGCTCGAAAGGCTGACCGTACCGGCTTCAGCCTTCAGGAGCAGGCCTGAAAGTACGGGAACGGGCGGCCGCGGAGACAACGACCGGGCCGTCCATGTCACGGCTTCTGCCAGGACGTCCCGTTCGACTCTGAACTTCACGGAAGGGTGCCGCCTTTCATTGCTGCTGTCAGTACTGAAAATCGTTAAAGCTCGCCGAATTGTGGCGGATCCGGCGGGAACGCCGGACGCGCTCAACAAAGGAAGCGTCCGCACCCCCGGCTCCGTGGCCCGTCAGGAACCACAAAAGATGTCCGGGACGGACGCTCTGCAGACAGCTTAGCCCCAAGGTGAGCGTTTCTCCCATCCCCGGCTTACACCTGTGTTGTTCGCGGGCTGGTCTCCTGCGCCGGACCGGAACGGGCCTGGGCACTGATCGGAGGGCTGGATGGAGATTGTTGTTTGAGGGAATTTCATTTTCTTGGGATTAGTAGTGTTAATAACTGCTGTGGAAACTGTGGATAACTCGATCCTGCACCACGAATCCGCGGTTAAGCCCTGTTCACGACCTGTGGGCACAGGAGGTTTTAAACAGGGTGTGGATGGGGACAAGATTTTCGGCCGCTGAGCCGATCCACAGGCGCCTTAAGGGTTTTAAGCCCATTAACCGCAGTTGTCCCCTTAACTGTCCACAGGGTTGTCCACATCCCCCTGTTAATAAGGTAAGAGTGCGCCGGAGGCGCGGCTCAGGAATTGCGCTGCTGCTGCTTGATCCGGTTGGTCAGCTCGGTCACCTGGTTGTAGATGACCCGGCGCTCGGCCATGAGTTCGCGGATCTTCCGGTCGGCGTGGATCACGGTGGTGTGGTCGCGGCCGCCGAGCTCCTGCCCGATCTTGGGAAGGGACATGTCCGTGAGTTCCCGGCACAGGTACATGGCGATCTGCCGTGCAGTCACCAGGGTGCGGGTGCGCGACTTGCTGCAAAGCTCTTCCATGCTGAGCTTGAAGTAGTCGGCCGTCTGCGTGAGGATCTGGGCCGAGGTGATTTCCTGGGCACCGTCGTCGGTGATGAGGTCCTTGAGCACCATCTCGGCCAGTGCGACGTCGACCGGTTGCCGGTTCAGGCTGGCGAAGGCCGTGACGCGGATGAGGGCGCCCTCAAGCTCGCGGATGTTGCTCGAAATTTTTGACGCGATGTATTCGAGGGCATCATCCGGCGCGGAGAGGCCTTCGCTGAGGGCCTTCTTCCGGAGGATCGCGATGCGGGTCTCCAGTTCCGGCGGCTGGATGTCGGTCAGCAGGCCCCACTCGAAGCGCGACTTCATACGGTCTTCGAAACCGGCGAGCAGTTTGGGCGGCTGATCGGAGGTGATGACCACCTGCTTGTTGTTGTTGTGCAAGGCGTTGAACGTGTGGAAGAACTCCTCCAGGGTCCGGTCTTTGCCGGCCAGAAACTGGATGTCGTCGATCAGCAGCACATCCACGTTGCGGTACGTGGTCTTGAAGCTGGTGCCTTCATCATCACGGATGGAGTTGATGAAGTCGTTGGTGAATTCCTCGGAGTTGACGTAGCGGACCCGGATGCCGCTGTAGAGCCGGCGGGCGTAGTGGCCGATCGCGTGGAGCAGATGGGTCTTGCCGAGTCCGGAATCGCCGTAGATGAACAGCGGGTTGTAGGCCTTGGCCGGTGCCTCGGCCACGGCGACGGCGGCCGCATGCGCAAATCGGTTGGATGAACCGATCACGAAGGTGTCGAAGACGTACTTGGGGTTGAGGCGGCCGAATTCGTGCGAGGTGCTCGGGAGCATCGGCTGCGGCTTCGATTCCACGGCGGGGTCCGCGGCCAGCGAAAGCTCGACGGCGGGTTCCGGTTCAGTGTGCAGGGGCACCAGATCGGTGTCGACGTCGATCGCGCAGCGGATCTCGTCGGAGAAGACGCTACGGAGAGCATCATCCAGTGCGTCCTTGACCTGGGTCTGCAGGACTTCGCGGGTGAGCTCGTTGGGGACCGCCACCAGCAGGGTGGAACCGATCAGGCCCTGTGCCTGGGCGAGGATGACGAAGCCGCGCTGCCGGGGAGAGACACGGTGGTCGTTCTCCAGCAGGCTCACAACCCGCCGCCAGGAACTTCCGACAGTGTTGGCTTGGTTGGCTTCGTCTACTGTCATCAATCGGTTCCTCAAACTTGCTGGCCTGCATTACGTGCATCCACCTGGTCCAACGCAGCGCACCGGCCGCGGCTAAATCCACAGGGTTATACACAGTCCGTGGATAAGGGGTTACTGAGACACTGTAGGGGATGAAAACGCTAGAAGATAGCTGGGATCAGTCCTGTGGATAATCACATGGTTGTAGTTCTAAAACCGTGGCCGTGACGCACTTCATCCACAGGCGCCGACGCAGGTTAGCCACAGCTGGGGAAACTCTGAGGCGCGCTCCGCGGTTTGACTCCGGCGGGCAGTAACCCCTAACGTTGTGAAGTCCCATGTGTACCGCTTTTCGCCTCATCTGAATCTTTCTTGACGCCCCGCGTCGTGCGAGTCGGAGCAGCGGCACATACAAAACTTAGCGTCGGCCAGTTCTTCCCCTTGATCGGGTGGGCGCACCTTTGATCCACTGGAGTAACTAACGTGAGCAAGCGGACTTTTCAGCCGAATAACCGCCGTCGAGCCAAGAAGCACGGCTTCCGCCTTCGTATGCGTACCCGTGCCGGCCGCGCCATCCTGGCAGCCCGCCGTGGCAAGGGCCGCACCGAACTGTCGGCCTAAATAACTGACTCGTCGGTCCACATCCCTGTGCGAGTTTAAGGGTGCTAGCCACCAAGAACCGTCTGCGGACATCAACCGATTTTTCAACAACTGTACGTTCCGGTGTCCGCAATGGACGCCGGAACGTAGTGTTATATACGGCAGCTATTGCTGCCGATGAGCCAAGCCGAATCGGGTTCATCGTTTCCAAGAGTGTCGGGAACGCTGTTGTCAGGAACCTCGTTAAGAGGAGACTGAGAGAAGCCGGTGCCAAGTCGCTGCAGAAATACGGCAGCGGGTTCGCCATCGTGGTCCGGGCCCTGCCCGCCGCGGCGGCGGCCAGCTGGGAGCAGCTGCTCGCCGACTATGACGCCGCTCTGGAGACAACCATGAAACGGCTGGGCAACCGCCCTCCCAAGGCTGCTTCATCAGGTTCTCACGAGACAACACAGGAAGGGACCCCGCGTGCGTAACTCAACTGCCGCCGTCGTCCCGGGCCCGAGTGTTGCGACTTCAGGACCGGTGCTGCGCCGCTTGGGCACCGTAGTCTGGAACGTGCCCCGCAACACTCTCATCCTGCTGCTGATGGCTTACCGCAAGGTGATTTCACCCTTGTATGGGCAAGTCTGCCGCTTCTTTCCTTCGTGCTCGGCTTATGCACTCGAAGCGATCACTGTGCACGGCGCAGTCAAGGGAAGCTGGCTGGCCGCCAAGCGTCTGTTGCGCTGCCATCCATGGAATGCCGGCGGTGTGGACCACGTCCCCGCCGGGCACCGGGAGTGGCCGGCGGGCCGCACCCCCACAATTGTTGTGCTGAACAATCCGGACAAGTACCTGGGTGCTCAGCCTGATGGAGAAGGCCGCACTGCGGCCTGACGAATAGGGATATCGTATGGACTTGTTTGCAACAATCTTGGCGCCGTTCAAATGGCTGGTTTCAGCCATCATGGTGGGCTTCCACGACGGATTCAGCGCGATCGGCATGCCGCCGGCAAACGGCTGGACCTGGACCCTGTCCATCATCGGGCTCGTGCTGGTCATCCGCGCCGCCCTGATTCCGGTCTTCGTCAAGCAGATCAAGGCCCAGCGCGGCATGCAGCTGCTGCAGCCTGATCTGAAGAAGATGCAGGAAAAGTACAAGGGCAAGACCGATCAGCTCTCCCGCCAGGCCATGGCGCAGGAGCAGATGGCCCTGTACAAGAAGCACGGCACCAACCCGTTCTCGGCCTGCCTGCCCATGCTGATCCAGATGCCCTTCTTCTTTGCCCTCTTCCAGGTGCTCTCGGGCATCAGCTCGGCCAAGATTTCCGGGCAAGGCATCGGCGCGATGAGCGCCGAGCAGGTCAAGCAGTTCGACGAGTCCACCATTTTCGGCGCCCCGCTGTCCGCCTCACTGCTGCACGGCGGCGGCGGCAATCAAACGGCAGTGTGGATCCTCTCCATCATCATGATCCTCGCCATGACGGCCTCGCAGTTCATCACGCAGAAGCAGATCATGGCCAAGAACATGTCCGAAGAAGCCCTGGCCAGCCCGTTCATGCGCCAGCAGAAAATGATGCTCTACATCCTGCCGGTCGTCTTCGGTGTGGGCGGCATCAACTTCCCCATCGGCGTCCTGATCTACTGGACCACCACCAACCTCTGGACCATGGGCCAGCAGTTCTTCGTGATTCGCCGGATGCCCACGCCCGGATCCCCGGCCGCCAAGGCCCTTGCCGAGCGCCGGGCAGCCAGGGGCTTGCCAGCCCTGCCGTTGCTGGGCGGTAAGAAGGCCGAAGCAGCCGCAGCCGAAGCCTCCGCTGCTGCCGCCGCCGTAGAGGCCAAGTCCCAGCGAGTCCAGCCGCAGCGTAAAAACAGGAAGAGGAAGTAATGTCCGCCGAGAGCACCGAACACGCTATTTCCGCCGAGTTTGACGACGAGCGCAACGATGCCCAGGAGGTGTCCTCGGACGGCTCCCATGATGCAGACAGCCCTGTGAAGAGTGTTTCGGCAAGCCGCCTCGAAGAAGAAGGCGACGTTGCCGCGGACTACCTCGAGGAACTGCTGGACATCGCGGACATCGACGGCGACATCGACATCGAGGTCCGCAACGGGCGCACGTACATCTCAATCGTTGCCGAGGAGGAAACGGCCGGGCTGGAGAGCCTGGTCGGCCGTGACGGCGAAGTCCTTGAGGCCCTTCAGGAGCTGACCCGTCTGGCCGTCCTTTCCGCGACCGAGAACCGGTCCCGTCTGGTGCTGGACATCAACGGGTACCGCGCCGATCGCGCCGGTGACCTGCAGAAGATCGCAGAAGACGCCGTCACCGCGGTCAAGGAATCCGGCGACGCTGTTGCTTTGGCGCCGATGAGCGCGTATGAGCGCAAGATTGTGCACGACGTCGTCGCTGACCTGGGTCTCGTGAGCGAGTCCGAAGGCGAAGGCGCCGACCGGCACATTGTCGTCTCCGCAGACTGAACCGTTGACTAGCTTGATGGTGGAAATTACTGCAGCCGAACTCAAAGCTGCTGAGTCCCTCTTCGGTGACCGGCTGGATCTGGCAAGGCGCTACGTCGAGCATCTGGCGACTTCCGGGACCGAACGGGGCTTGATCGGGCCCCGTGAAGTGCCCAGACTGTGGGGCCGGCACGTGCTCAACTGTGCCGTGATCGAAAGCCAGATTGCCCACGGAAGCCACGTGGCCGACGTCGGAAGCGGTGCCGGCCTGCCCGGCTTGTGTTTGGCCATCGCCCGGCCCGACCTGGAGCTGACCCTGATCGAGCCCCTGGAACGGCGCGTGATCTGGCTGCAGGAGGTTGTGGATGACCTTGGGCTTGAGAACGTGACGATCATGCGCACCCGGGCTGAACTGGCCGTGGGGCTGGTGAATGCCGACGTCGTAACGGCCCGCGCAGTATCCGCACTGTCCAACCTTGCAGGACTGACCATCCCGCTCCTGGCGGGCAAGGGCGAAGTCGTTGCCATCAAGGGACGCAGCGCCGGCGAGGAAATCGAGAAGGCTGCCAAGGTCATCCGCAAGCTGGGCGGCATTGAGACATCCGTGGTGGTGGTGGGCGAAGACCTGCTCGAAGAACCCACCACCGTAGTCCGAATCGTAGTGAACAAGCCTCAAAAGATTGCCTAGCACCGGCCCCGGTGCCCGGGGAGTCTGAGGGGAAGAGGTTAGGCTAGTAACCGGCAGCAAGAGCCGAATGAGAGTGAGAGTGTCACAGTGACCAGTAGCGAAGCCTCCGCACAACGGATCCCGCCGTTTATGTCCTTGGGCTCCGCACGGGCGTTTACGTCTCCTGCCGTCGCTCACGACTTTTCCGGAAATCACCCGACTCCGGTTGCAAGGGTGGCCGGCATGGCGAGTGTTTCACGTGAAACCTCTCTCCCGCACACCGGCAACGTGCTGGACACCCTCGACGACTCCAGCCCCATCGCCCGTGAGCTCGCGCATGAGAACAAGCGCCGGGAACGCCTGCTCGGCAGGCAGCTGCCCAAGCCGGAGAAGACCAGGATCTTCACCGTGTCGAACCAGAAGGGCGGCGTCGGCAAGACAACGACGACCGTCAACATTGCCGCTGCGCTGGCGGCGGCCGGCCTGAACGTGCTCGTGATCGATATCGATCCGCAGGGTAACGCCTCGACGGCGCTGGGCATTGAGCACCACGCCGACGTCGACAGCATCTACGACGTCCTGATCAACGATGTCCCGCTCAAGGACGTCGTTGCCCCGTGCCCGGACATCGACAAGCTCATCTGCGCGCCCGCCACCATCCACCTTGCCGGAGCCGAGATCGAGCTCGTCAGCCTGGTGGCCCGCGAGCAGCGGCTGCGCCGCGCCATCGACGTGTACTCCAAAGAGCGGGCCAAGAACGGCGAGGAGCGGCTGGACTACATCTTCATAGATTGCCCGCCAAGCCTTGGCCTGCTGACGGTCAATGCCTTCTGCGCCGCCGGCGAAGTCCTTATTCCGATCCAGTGTGAGTATTACGCGCTGGAAGGCCTCAGCCAGCTCCTGAAGAACATCGAGATGATTCAGAAGCACCTGAATGCTGATCTGGTTGTCTCCACGATTTTGCTGACAATGTATGACGGCCGCACCAACCTCGCCGCCCAGGTGGCTGCGGAGGTCCGTGAACACTTCCCCCAGCAGGTGCTGGGGGCCGTGGTGCCCCGGTCCGTCCGCATCTCAGAAGCTCCGAGCTACCAGCAGACCGTCATGACCTACGATCCGTCGTCCAGCGGCGCGCTGTCCTATCTGGAAGCCGCAGCGGAAATCGCCGAACGTTAGAATTTTTTCAAGAATTGCACTAGCCAGAGCCAGGCGAGTCCCGGCTCTTCCACCGGAGGGATTTATCCATGAGCGATAAGCGACGCGGCCTCGGCCGTGGACTTGGCGCACTCATTCCAAGTTCCGCCTCGGCTAACGCCTCCGGAAACGGTGCTGCTCCGTCCCGGCCCGTGGACCTCTTCTTCCCCGAGGCCCGGAAGCAGACTTCCGGCGCCGGGGCCGCAACTCTCCTCGACGACGCCGAGCAGACGGACGTGCCGGCGTCAGAGGCGCCGCAGGCGGAGACGCCGGTGACGAAGGCGGGCCAGTCCGGTTCAGCCAACTCCGGTTCCGCCAAGACGGGGGACTCTGGCGAGGCCGTTGCTGAGGATGCGTCCGCCATTGACGCCTCCGACGCCGATGCGGCCCCTGCGGGGTCCAAGAAAACTCCTGCCAGGAAGACAACTGCGACGAAGTCGTCGCCTGCCCTTGCGCAGCCGGAAGCCTCCGAAGCCGGCGGGCAGCTGGCGTTCGATGCCGCGTCCGAGCCGGATGCCGAAAGCGCTGTTGAGCTCGTGGCCGTACCCGGTGTTCGGTTTGCCGAAATCCCGGTCACCGACATCCACCCGAACCGCAAACAGCCGCGATCTGTCTTCGATGAGGACGACATGGCCGAGCTGGTGCACTCGGTGCGCGAAATCGGCGTCCTCCAGCCAATTGTCGTCCGTACTTCAACCGAAGAGGGTGGCGAGCCGTATGAGCTCGTCATGGGTGAGCGCCGCTGGCGGGCAGTGCAGGCCGCGGGACTGGACACCATCCCCGCGATCGTCCGCGACACCACGGACGACGATCTCCTGCGCGACGCCTTGCTGGAGAACCTGCACCGCAGCCAGCTGAATCCGCTCGAAGAAGCTGCGGCATACCAGCAGCTTCTCGAGGACTTCGGAACAACGCACGAGCAGCTGGCGGACCGCATCGGCCGTTCTCGGCCCCAGGTCTCCAACACGCTGCGTCTGCTCAAGCTTCCCCCGCTGGTGCAGCGGCGCGTTGCGGCCAGCGTCATTTCGGCCGGACATGCCCGCGCTTTGCTCGCCCTCCCTGATGCGGCAGCGATGGAGCGCCTGGCCCAGAAGATTGTCGCCGAGGGCATGTCTGTCCGCGCGACCGAGGAAGCGGTGACTCTTTACCAGAGCCCTGCTTCCCCGACCAAGAACAACATTCCCCGCCCGGGTGCACGGCACGAGCGGCTGGACTACCTGGCGTCGTCCCTGTCTGACCGCCTGGATACCAACGTCAAGATCTCCCTCGGCGCCCGGAAGGGCCGCGTCAGCATTGAGTTCGCCAGTGTCGAGGACCTGAACCGCATCATGGATGTGCTCACGCCAGGAACGCCAAACTGATCCTCGAGCTACTGCATAAATGAATACCGAGTTATCGAAGGGCCTGTTTCACGTGAAACAGGCCCTTCTTCTTTAGTGCGGCCGTTTGCTTGCGGCCGCGGAACTTCCGTTCACCCACCTGCGCACTGCATTTCCGGTGCAGTCTAGCTTGTCTGGTGGGCGCTCTCCCCGCCCTGGAGGTTAGAGGCGGACGCCCGGCGGCGCTGGCTCGGCGCCCATCGTAGGGCCGAATGGGGCAGGCAACCCCGCGAACTGTATGCATCGGCGCCTGTGGCAGCTGGTCGTGGACGGTGCGAAACACGGAACCGCAGCCCACGGAGCCGCAGCCTGGGGCCGTTCTGTCGACGAGCGGCCCAAGAGTGGCGTAACTATCGAACTGCCGCTCAGCGGCTCACCGCGCTGGGTACCGGCAGTCCATAGCGCACACCGGTGTAGCGGCGCCGGTGCGGCCTGTGGTGGACTGGTGCTTGGCCGCCCGTGCACCACGTGGGGGTACTTCATGTCGCGTCCTGTTTCACGTGGAACACCGCAACGTGTGTTTCACGTGAAACCGAAGAACCTACTCTGCGGTTCCGGCACGTCATCCATCCACGGCATATTTCGGGGCATTTGGGGCGCGCGATGCGGGACCGCGTTCACTTTCTGTCGTACCGGGGCGCACGCGGTGTCATTGCACCGGTGAAGCCGGGTTTAGGCTGCCGCACCCCGCGCCTGATGCACCAGGTGTGCTGTGTGCACCTCGTTTCGTGCTTACGTGAGACGCCGCCGCACCCTTTGTTTCACGTGAAACGGAAGAGGCTGTGCCGCGGTTCGGGCACGTGCCCATCCGTGAACTGCGTCGGGGCATCCGGGGCGCGCTGCGGGAGCGCCGCCTGGGCCAGTACGTTCTCCGCGTCCATGCTTGCCACACCTGCCGTAAGAGCTCACGGGGCCTTCTGTTGAAGGTGGGGCCGAGGGCTTGGAGCGGTTAGTGCGCCGCTGGCTGGTGCGTTCCGCCTGAGGAGCACCAGCGTAACGAACTATCCGCGTGATTGGAGCGCTGCGCGCGCCGGCCTGAGGGATTTGAACCCGATGCGGGTCTACTTTCGCTTCGCAAATTGCGGCACCATATTGCATATAGACGCCGTCGCCTTCGCTGGTTGCAAGAAGCTGGTTGTAAGAACTGGTGGTCCTAGGCTGAAGCCGCGTGCCTGGGGTGACTGACATGGCACTGCACTTTCAATGAGACCCCTCCCCTTCATACACGCGTAGACGTCTACTTCCCTCCCGTCCGCAACTTCCCTACCGTTCGCAACGCGATGGCCTCACAAACCTTGTTGTGTACGACGCAGATTCCAGCTCACCCCCTCGTTCGGGCCGGGACTTCCGGCGCCTTGCCCGACAGTGTTCGCTGGCACGCAGGCACACCTTTCTTCTCTGGCGTTGCGGCGTCGCTGGACTGCCTCTCCTCCGGCCGGTTTCGCGACCAGTTTCCGCCGATCGGCAGATCTGTGGGGCGAAACGTCAGTGACGCTTCCGTCGTCGGTGGGCCCCAGGTCAGTTACGCCTCTGTCTTTGGGCGACGCCAAGATCGCCAGAGTGATCTGCTGCCCGCTCACTCGTCTCCGTAGAACATCCTTGGCACGCTGCTGCACCGCAGGAGGGACCACCTGTGACTCGAGCTCTGAGTGTCGCAGAAGCTCCTTTGTGGGAAGGAATGTGCCGTGTTCGGGTGCCTGCTGTACTGCGCGCCGTTGTGCCAGGCCTGACACGGGGGCGTCCGTTGAGCTTCGGTTGGCACCTCGCTGCTTATGGACCTGGGGCCGGTCGCCAGGTCCTACGCCTGGTCATGTCGAACAGCAACACCTGCCAAGACCGCAGGCTCGGAAACTAGCTGCGTCGAGCCCGCCGGTAACCACCGGTATCTACGAGGACAGAACAGGTCGACTTGGGATGGTACGCCGACGGGAGCTCTCCGGACGCCCCTCCAGTGCGGCCTCAATAGTTGCGCAACCCTGCCTGTCAGTCGTCTCACCATCCAGATGACTGACGCCTTGACGAGCTTGACGGTGCATCGACGAAGCCGGAGGGCAAGGCGCGGTCGAGCGGGCGGATCACTCTCACATGACAGGCGGTGACACCTCGCCTGAAAGTCTGAGTGGTAGGTGGGTTTGTATGAAATCGCATTACGCAAGCCTTCCTGTCCCCCGGCCCATGACTCAGACGATGTCTGTGTGCATGCTTGCTCACCGGCCGTCATCACGGGCGTCGCGGTGGCATCTTCGTCGGTTCGGTTCGCAGCCCGGCTGGGCCGCGTGGGATGGGCCCCGAGCCATGACTCCGACGAGATTGGTGTCCCTGTTTGCTCACCGGCCGGCGTCGCCGTTCGCAGCCCGGCCCGTCCGCGTGGGGTCTGATGGGTGCTCCAGATGGTTCGCCGGCGAAGGCCGGACCACCGCGCTGCAGGCCGTGAGCGCGGTGCTTCCCGGAGTCGCGGAGAGGGCGTTGGGAGGTTTGAGGGTGCTCCGCACCGCGGTGGGTGTCGGCGCCCCCCTGTGGACGACCGGTGGATATCGGTGTGGATAACGTGGTGGATAACTTTGTGGATTCGGTCTCCGTCCGCTTCCGTCGGTGGGGCTGAGGGGAGCGCTGATGCCCATGCGTCCCGTGACCATTTCTCGGCACTCCATGCTGAGCAAGAGTTTCACGTGAAACGCGGCTACTACGGAAGCAGGCGACAACGAAAGCCGCGCTCCGACCGCCCTGATTCCACGCAGATCGGTTAAATTTCCCGCACAGGTAAAGGAAACTTGCGACGGCGGTGCCCGCGCGTCACCCGCCGGTCCTCCCCCTCCCTCCCCAGGGAATCACCGGTCTCCCTTGTCCTTCGTCGCTCCGTCCGAACCCGGTACCTGGGCCCTCATTCAGGCGGTGTGAATAATCTCTCACGGGCTGTGGATAACGTTGTGCATAACTTCTGTGGAGAAGAGCACGAGTCGAGAGTAGGAGGTGCACCGCGGTGGCCTGCCGGCAGCAAATCGCATCCCCAGGCTCGATGCGCATGTCGCTACAGAAGGAGCTAAACCGCCGTCGGATTTTACCTAACCGGCCGAGGCCATGATGAAAGAGTAGATCCAACGCGCCGGAACAGCGCCAGCGGATCGACGGATGGGATCACTGAGTGTATCGGGAAGAGTCCCCTGATCCGGCGCTCAGATGACTTGATATTCGTGAACGGCGGAGGACCGGTACGCTTCTCGCGCCTTCGCAAGAACGGAACATGGCCCCCACAAGAATGGGCCACCTCAAGAATGGAACGTGGCCTCCACAGGATGGCACGGCGCTTTGGGCACACCGGCGAGTGCCCCGGGTGAGGACTTGTTCGGTTCTGCACGTGATGCCCTAGGCCAGCATCCGCGGATCCGGAGTGCTGTCGTGCAAGACGACTACCAGGAATGCTCCCGGCCTGGCCCAACACAGCGAGCCATGGTCTTGGAGCGCCGCCTCATCAGGAAATAGCATGTCCCCCCGGACCCTCCGCAGACGCAGGCGATGCTTGGCGCTCCGCGGCAGGTGCACCGCCCGTGGGTTTTGTCAGCGAGGCACCACGACCATACCCGTCCTCGGCGTAGTTGGCCGTGGATAAGGCCGCCCCGGTGGTGACAACATGGACGAACGTGGTCCGCTGACTGGCGTTTCAGGACAGGACGTGGCTACGGGCAGCGTGGTTGTTAGATTGAGCTTTGGGCCCGGATCCTACTGCCGTGCGGACTGGATGCCCAGTGCACGGATCAGCGTTTGATCGCAAGCGCGGTCCAACAGATACCGGAGACCAGTGTTCCGCGATGCCAGTGTTTGAGGATGCGGTGATTGGTGCGGCGGCCGTAGCAGCTCTTGGTGTCCGCAGTGCGGCACAAATACATGATCCACGATCTGATCGACGGAAGTGCGGCCGCCCGAAGCCCCACCGCCCGTAGGGTTATCGGTGCCTGGCGTAGCTAGAGCCAATCCCGGAGACTTCGGAGCCGGTTCGTTTTCCGGTCCGTTGCGCGGGGACTCTCCGCCACCTGTTACATTCTGCAGGGCTAGAGCCGCGCGGGCCTGCGCGGTATCTCTTGCCTACTTAGCGCCCCAGCTGAAGCCTTCTCTCTGTGGAGGCTGCTCACGCATGTTTCACGTGAAACGACATCGGCTTGGCATTCCGCGGTCTTGACCGCTATCCCTAGGCCGCCAGCATACTACAGTGCTTGCCTGCGCGCTCGTCTCTCGACGAAAGAGTGGCGCATTCTCGTCCAGAGCTCTCATTCACGGCCCCGATGAAACCTACGCGGAGGACGCTATCCCCCCGTGATAACTGACACGTAACTCTCGCTTAATTGGTGCTACGCATGGTGTTTCACGTGAAACAGCGCATCTCCAACCGCTACAGCGGCGCCTACGCTGGAGACATGGGGCGGAGGCGCGGAGTGGGCGTCGCGCAGCAGGCCTCGACTGCTGGCCCCGGGTCCCCACCTTCACAGGAAGTAGCTCACACACCGGTGGAACGCAACGGACCAATGGCGGGAACGCATCGGTTCAGGCCAGGCAGCCGTGTTCGGACGGACGCCCGCACGGCCCGCAAAAGAAACCGAAATGGTCGCGCACTGTCACCCATTGCCATTCCAGCACAGCAACAGATCCAGCACGCCCCACCTCCCGCTGTCCGGGAAGGTTAATTTCCGCTGTTGAGTACGGAAAGTTCTGGCGCTCCAGCACGTGCGCCAGGCCAGTGCCTGATGGAGCAATCATCCTCACCTTGAACCAACACCGCTTCAGCCTGGTTCACGTGAAACAGCAGCCTCCGGTGGCCGCGCAAGACTTTGCAAGACGCCGCAGCGGCGACCGAAGCGGTGTATTAAGGATCCCTTGGCCCACTTCTGGGACGTGACCAGCTACATGGGTCCCGCGTGGCAAGCGCACCGAAGGCCCGCGCAGGGGGCCAGGGCTGCGCCGCGCGTCATCTGCCAGGATGATGTCTCTGTCAGGAGGACCTGGCGACAGGCGCTCTCGTCGGACGCCCTGTTTCACGTGAAACACCGACCCCCATCGGGCGCGTTGTTTCACGTGAAACACGCTGTTCGCCGCATTAGAACCCGCCCCTTCCGGGTGCTCAATGGTCAACACTGGCTGCATGATCCGGGCCTTCCGCGCCAATCCTCGGCCAACTTCATCCACTGGCCGGAACAGCACACCGTCGAGGCCGCCTGCAGAAACTCCGGGCGGCGCACAACCCAGTAAAGTAACTTCCCTCCACGTGGAGCACCAAGGATCGGCAGTCGCGGTCCATTGCCCCTCCGTCAGATTGCAGTCGGCCACGTCCAACGCCGGTGGCCTTCACAGACCTCGAGTGGCCGGATGAGTTGCTTTCCTCCGGCGGAGCCCTCCCAAGGCCCGAAAACAACACCCGGCAGCCGGCCCTCCCCCGGGCAAGAAAATGCCGCGGCTTCTCACTGATCCGGCTACCTATCCGGATCATCGCGGCGGAATCCGACAGGGCCGCCCCACAAATTCCCGGCGGCGACCGACACCGGGCCCCAGCTGGCGTCCGCGACGACAACGGCGCCTAGGCACAAAAAAGTGGCCCCCGCAGAAAGCGGGGGCCACCATGAGCGGGTTACGGCTCCAAGGCCTGAGCGCGTCTTAGGACACCCAGCAAACCAAGCACAACCCAGTTCGGATTCAGGACAGAACGTCCGCGAATTCCTTCTCGAAGAACTGCTTGGGGCGGGCGCCGATGACGGTGCTCTTGACCTCGCCGCCCTGGAACAGGTAGACCGCCGGGATTGAGGTGATGCCGTACTCAGCGGCAATGGCCGGGTTGTCGTCAACGTTCACCTTGACCACTTCGACCTTCTCGCTGTACTCCACCGAAATCTCGTCGAGAATCGGCCCGAGCTTGCGGCAGGGGCCGCACCATTCGGCCCAGAAGTCCACAATGACCGGCTTGTCGGAAGCCAGTACATCGGTGCTGAAGCTGGCGTCAGTTACGTCTTTTGCGTTGCTCATAAACCTTGTCTCTCTCTTCGATGGGTTGTTGAACGCCGTTTAGGCGTGGAAATCTGCCAGGTAGTGCTCGACGTCCAGAGCGGCCACGCAACCGGAGCCCGATGCGGTGATTGCTTGGCGGTAGGTCGGATCGATAACATCGCCTGCAGCGAAAACACCGGCAACGCTGGTCTTTGAGGTGCGGCCGTCGACGGCGATGGTTCCCTCTGCGGTTAGTTCCAGCTTGCCCTTGACCAGATCGGTGCGGGGATCATTGCCGATCGCTACGAACACACCGGTAACGGCGAGCTCAGTTTCCGTCCCGTCCACCAAGTTCTTCAACTTCAATCCGGTGACTTTGTCCTGCCCCAGGACGTCTTCAACACCGCTGTTCCACACGAAGTTGATCTTCTCGTGGGCCAAGGCGCGGTCCGCCATGATCTTGGAGGCGCGGAGGGTGTCCCGGCGGTGGACCACGGTGACCGATTTGGCGAACTTGGTGAGGAACAGCGCCTCCTCCATAGCCGAGTCGCCGCCGCCGATCACGGCGATGTCCTGGTCCTTGAAGAAGAAACCGTCGCAGGTTGCGCACCAGCTGACACCGTGGCCGGAGAGCCGCTTCTCGTTCGGCAGACCCAGTTCACGGTAGGCCGAGCCGGTCGACAGGATGATGGAGCGAGCCTTGAAGGTCTCCCCCGTGCCGATCGTCACGGTTTTGATCTCGCCGTCCAGGTCGAGTTCCGTAACGTCCTCGAACTGGATTTCAGTGCCGAAGCGGGCAGCCTGCTTCTCGAAGTTCTCCATGAGGTCCGGACCCATGATGCCCTCGGGGAATCCCGGGTAGTTCTCCACGTCAGTGGTGTTCATCAGTTCGCCGCCGGCGGTGACCGAGCCAGCCAGGAGCAGCGGTTTCAGGTTCGCGCGCGCCGTGTACACCGCTGCGGTGTAGCCTGCCGGGCCGGAGCCGACGATGATGACATCACGTACTTCGGTGGCAGTGTTTTCTGCGTTGCTCACTGAACGGTGAACCTCTTCCTTTGTCGATGCGCCCGCCTCCATGGCCGGCCACATGGCACAACTATTGTCCGGCGCTGAATATTCCGGCCGAAGTGGGCATCACGGAGCGACACCACTACTCAGGGTACCGGTTTACCGGGGCCGCAGCCGGTGAGGGCCCCGGATGACAAGGCCCGCAACTGGACCCTGCCTACTGGACCTTGCCTACTGGACCTTGATCTCGGCGAGCCGCAGGCCGTACCCGTAGCGGGTCTTAGGAGCCGCGAGCTTCGGCAGCGTCTTGATGGACACGATGACGTACTGCGCCGTGACCGGTTCGGAAAGCGGCATGGTCAGGTCCGGGGAGGTGAAGCTGTTGGTGCCAATCTGCTTCGCCCCGTCCAGCGACGGACGGTCATTGGTGTACACACTGATGCTGCCACCGGACGCTCCGAGCTGGCTCAGCGTGACGGAGGAGACCTTGGAGGGGCCCTTCAGCTTGACGGCGAGCGGAACTTCGGACGCGAGGCCGCCCCAGTTGTCCGTCGCGAATTCCATGTCGGACCAGAAGCTGGCCCCGTTGCCGTCAAAGGTCTTGACGAGGTCGGAGTCGTAGTTTCCGGCGAAATCAAAGTTGCCCAGCCGCGTCACGTTCTCGATGGCGGGCGGCCCGGCAGCGGGCTCCTGGCTGGCGGTCGCCGACGGTTGAGCAGAGGACTGTTCCGGTGCACCGGATGGCGCTGAGGCCGACGTCCCCGCGTTCGTCTGGGGGCTGCTCTTGAACAGGCTGCCCAGATTGGTGACCGCGAAGATGAGCCCTACCACCAGGACGGCCGCGAGCAGGCCGCCGACGAGCCAGCGCGCCGAACGCGGCTCCCGGCGGGGCTCGGCTTCCTCTTCGTACTCGTCGTAGTCGCCCTCGTCGACGGCGGAACGGGCGGATGCAGGGAAGCTAACTGGCGCGCGGTCTGCGGTGTCGAAGCCCGCCTCAGCCAGTCCGGCGCCCACCGCTCCGGCGCCTGCCACGGCGCTGCCGCGGTGGTCGCCGCCGTCGCGCTGGTCGGCGCCGGAGTAGTCATCGTCGGCCCACAGGGAGACCTTCGGTGCCCCGGCGGTTGCAGGGAGCGACGCATCGTGCTCGGCCTCGCGGCCTGCGGTGCCCTCCTGGACAGGATGCGGCGCCGTCGGGTGCGGCGCGGTCTCCTGCGGTGCAGTCGTGGGCGTACTGGCGGTCCTGGGGGCCTTCCCGCCCGCGGCTGCGGCCCCCGCGGCGGCAGCCCCTGCGGCCGCCGCGCCGGCACCCTTGGAGGCGCCATTCGATGACCCATTGGAAGACCCGGCGGAAGGCGCGGACGCAGGCCGGGACGGTACACCAGCGGGCGGCACTGCCGGCGACGCCGGCCGCTGGCCAGCGACCGGCTGGGACTGACCGTAGTTGATGTACCCGGCGTCGACTTCCTCTTCGTCGTAGAGTCCGTCGTAGGTCTCTGGCTCGTGGGAGCGCGCCTGCCCGAAGATCTCGCTGCCCAGCGTGTCCGTGAAAAAGGGCTCGACATAGGGCGGGTTGGAGGACACGACGAGATCCAGCAGGTCCGCGGCAGAGGTGTGGTTGGTGATCAGGTACGTGGTGGCGTCGCTGACGCCGAGGTCCAGGATCTGCACGCTGCCGGGGCGTTCGCCCGTGGCAACCTCGCGGGCGCTCTGGGCCACCTGGTCGGCGTTGTCCGGCCCGGCGACGAGGATGCTTACGGGCCGGTTGAGCACCTGGTCCACGCCGTCCAGCACCAGATCCTGGTCGTGTGAGGCCAGTACAGTGGCCGTGACCTTGTAGCGGCCGCCGAGTACTGATCCAACATCGATCGGGTGGGACACGGGCTCCTCCTAGACTGTCCGGGACCTGCCGACGTGGCCGCTCTCTGAGCGACGGTATGCCCTCCGGCACGCCGGTTGGCCGCTGGTCGGCAACTCCCCTTGTTAGTGTTCGATCCTATCCGATGCTCTGTCCGGGACGCGGGAGCGCGGCTGTGTGAAGCGGAGCCGGGATCATTTTTTCTTCTTCCGGCTAAACGCGAAATAGGGGTTGTGGCCTGCCGGTCCCTGGTAGGTCCGGCGGCCAGGCAGCGGAACGTCGCCCCGGCCCAGGCCACCCAGCGCGGTGCTGGGAACGTCTTCGGCCGGCAAGTAGCCACCCTCCGGGCCGGCGGGCCGGCCATAAGCGAAGGTGTCCTGTTCGCGGATGTCGGGACCGGCCCGGAAAGAAGCAGCGTCGAACTCGCCGGAAATGCGGGGAATCAGGCCGGTGTCCACCGAAACGGTGGCCCGTTCCGGCACGTTGCGTGCCTCTGCGGCGCCTTCGGCCCGGAACGCGGCGGACGCCTCCTCGGGGGCGCCGCGCCGGAGCCGCCCGAGGAGCGGCTGCAGGAGGTCCTGGAGCTCGGTTACCCGCAGGACCTTCAGCATCACGAAGTAGGCGGCCAGCATGACGGGGCCGACGACGACGATCGTCACCAGGGCGGCGATGCGGCTGCTCCAGGCGTAGCCGTCCGGGTTGTAGCTCCCCAGCAGCCACAGGGCGACGGCTCCGGCCAGGGCGGAACCCAGTGCCGCGTAGCCGATGCGGATGTAGGAGCTGGCGATGCGGGGCCCGTCGAGGTGGCCCAGCAGCCGGCGGAGGAAGAATGCACTGACAATCACGGAGAGGACATTGCCGCCGGTGTAGAGGATGGCGATGGCGAAGATGATGTGATCGAACGGCAGGAACTGGATCGCGAAGGCAGCCACCACGTTGACCAGGGCAAGGACCAGCTGGATGAAGAACGGTGTCCGCGCGTCCTCGTTCGCGTAGAACACCCGCGACATCATGAAGTTGGCGCTCATGAACGGGGTGCTAAGGGCCAGGATGGTCAGGGTTTGGGCCAGCATGACGCCGTCCTGGCGCACGTCGCCGGAGAAAAACATGCCCAGCGGTCCGGCCAGGGCGAAGAGGGCCAGCGCGCCGAAGACGGTGGCCACGGCCATGGTCCGCAGCCCGTGCGAGAGGGCCCGGCGCAGCGCGGCCCGGTCCCCCTCCTGTGACGCGCGGGTCATCCGGTTGAACAGCACCGTGGCCAGGGACAGGGCAATGATGGAGTGCGGCAGCAGATACAGCTGGCTCGCCACCTCCAGCACGGCGTTGCCCGGCATGGTGCTGGCCGCCGGGTCCCCTGCCTCCTGCAGACGGAGGCGCTCGGCGCCGGGAATCGTCGCGATGCGCATGACATAGAGGAACGCCAGCTGCCCGACGGCGGCGGTCGCCAGGGTCCAGACACTCAGCTTGGCGGCGTGGCCCAGGCCGACCCCCCGCCAGCCGAAGCGCGGCCGCAGGCCGAGGCGGAGCCGGAACACGGGAATGAGCAGGACGGCGGTCTGCGTGAGGACACCGATTGTGGAGAAACCGGCCACGAGGAACGTCTGGAAGGACCCCCAGTTGTCAATGGTGTGGGGGTTGGAGGCGTTGGCGCCCATGATGGCGATGAACATGCCCAGCCCGGCGATCGCGACAACGTTATTGACGATCGGCGCCCACATCGCCGGACCGAAGGCCCCGTGGGCATTGAGGACCTGAGTCAGCAGGGCGTAGAGACCGTAGAAGAAGATCTGCGGAAGGCACCAGAACGCGAATGAGACTGCCAGCGCCTTCTGCTGTGGCGAGTATCCCTGAGTGGTCAGCTGAATGACTGTAGGGGCCAGGAGCGTGACCAGCAGCGTGAGAACCAGCAACACCAGGACCGCCAGAGTCAGCAGCCGGCTGATGTAGTCCGCTCCCCTGTCCGGCGCCCTGCTTGCCTTAATGATCTGCGGGACGAGGACCGCGTTGAACACCCCGCCCGCCACCAGCAGGAAGATCAGGTTGGGGAGGTTGTTGGCGTTAATAAAGGTGTCATTGACGGTGGAGCCCAGGCCCAGCGCGGCCGCCAGCATCCAGGTTTTGGCGAAGCCCAGAAAACGCGAAACGAGTGTTCCTGCTGCCATGATGGCGCTAGAGCGGGCTTCTCCGGGCTGGACGGCTTGGGAATCGGGACCGGAGGGTACGGGGGCGGGTTTGGCTGGTGACATCGTCTTCATCGTCTCACCCGGGCGGGGCATTAGTCGCTATCCGTGGCCGTGACCGGCCGGCCCGGTGAGGATTCGATACGGCTAATGCAGTTCCGGGAGGACTTCTTTGGCAAGATCCGCTATCCGGCGCTCATTGGGGAAGGAGAGTTTGCGGGCCAGCTCATGGATGGGCACCCAGGCGACATCCACGGCTTCCTTATCCGGATCGTTTTCGATCGTGAGTTCCCCGCCCGTGGCACGCAGGAGGTAATGATGCACCGTCTTATGGACCCGGTGCCCGCTCACGGTGAACCAGTAGTCGATGCTGCCCAGCGGCGCCAGGATCTTGCCCTCGATCCCGGTTTCCTCCGCGATCTCGCGGACGGCAGCTTCCTCGTTGCTTTCCTTGCCTTCCGGATGCCCCTTCGGCAGGCACCATTCCAGACGCCCCCCGCGATTAAGGCGCGCAATAATCGCCACCCGCAGTTCGGCGTCGGACATGTCCACCACGACGCCGCCGGCGGAAATTTCCTCCACGGTGGGCAGGGCAGCGTGGCCCGCGTGCTGGACCGGCGCGACGTTGGCACCTATTGCCGACGGCAACGGTGCGTTTGTCCTCCTGCCGGGAGCGCTCGGTACGGGATGGGCCATGATGACCACTCTAACGACTCTTGCCCGCTGTTGATGACCTAAACATGGCCGGAAAGCAGACGGCGGGGAAAGTGGTCTGTGCCGCTTCGTCCGCAATCGGAACCAACCGGCCGGAACCCGGGGGCGTCCGGTGTGGTGCTCGCGCGGATTTCTGACAAGCTTAAGTAACTATGGCGCACGCACATCACAAGACTGACTCCCACACCGTTTCCTTCCAGGTGGACCCGGTGGTTCTGGAGCTTGGGCAGCGCTTCGTCGATGCCGGCCACGAGCTCTCCCTCGTGGGCGGCCCCGTCCGCGACCTGTTTCTGGGCCGGAACTCTCCTGACCTGGACTTCACCACCGACGCCACCCCAGACCAGACCGTTGCCCTGATCAAGAAGTGGGCGGACAACTACTGGGAGATCGGGCGCGCCTTCGGCACCATCGGGATGCGCAAGGACGGCTTCCAAATCGAAGTCACCACCTACCGGGCCGACGCCTATGATCCGGAATCCCGGAAGCCGGTGGTGGCCTTCGGAACCTCGCTCACCGATGACCTGCTGCGGCGGGACTTCACGATCAACGCCATGGCGCTGCGGCTGCCCATGATGGAGCTGGTGGATCCCTTTGGCGGTGTGCGCGACCTGCACGCCTCGATCCTCAACACGCCGGGGCCACCGGAAACATCCTTCTCCGATGACCCGCTGCGCATGATGCGCGCCGCCCGGTTCGCGGCCCAGCTAGGGGTGTCGCTGCACCCCGAAGTCCGGGAAGCGATGGTCCGGATGGCGGAACGGATCAGCATCATCTCGGCCGAGCGCGTGCGTGATGAACTCATCAAGCTCATTTGCGCCTCGCATCCGCGGGCCGGCGTGGACCTGCTCGTGGATACAGGGCTCGCGGACCTCGTGCTTCCCGAAGTTTCGGCGCTGCGCCTGGAATCCGATGAGCACCACCGCCACAAGGACGTTTACCAGCACTCGCTCCAGGTCCTCGAGCAGGCCGCCGCCCTGGAAACGCCGGCGGACGGCCCGGTTCCCGGCCCGGACTTTGTGCTGCGCTTCGCCGCTCTCATGCACGACGTCGGAAAGCCGGCCACCCGCCGCTTTGAACCGGGCGGCGCCGTGAGTTTCCGCCACCACGACATGGTCGGCGCCAAGCTGACCGCCAAGCGCATGAAGGCGCTCCGCTTCGACAATGACTCGATCAAGGCTGTGGCCCGGCTGGTCGAGCTGCACATGCGGTTCTACGGCTACGGCGAGGCCGGCTGGAGCGATTCCGCGGTCCGCCGCTACGTCACCGACGCCGGGCCCCTCCTGGAGCGCCTGCATCGCCTCACCCGCTCGGACGTCACCACCCGGAACCAGCGCAAGGCGGACCGGCTGTCTTTCGCCTACGACGACCTTGAGGTAAGGATCGCGGCGTTGCGGGAACAGGAATCCCTCGATGCCGTCCGTCCCGACCTGGACGGTGGCCAGATCATGGCACTGCTGGGGCTCAAGCCCGGCCCTGTCGTAGGACGCGCCTACAAATTCCTGCTGGAAGAACGCATGGAGCACGGTCCGCTTGATCCTGCCGCCGCCGAATCCCGCCTGCGGGAATGGTGGGCGGCCCAGCCCGAGGCGGCGCCGGCCGGCGTCGACCCTTCCACCACTGAGGAGTCCTAAGTGAACGCACCTTCCAACGGCCCCCGCCCGCAATTGTGGATCCTGCGGCACGGTGAAACCGAGTGGTCCAAGAGCGGACAGTACACCGGCCTCACGGACATGCCGCTTACGGTGGAGGGCGAGCAGCAGGCCGTGGAGGCGCGCCGGGTGCTGGAGACTGTCGACTTCGACCTCGTGCTGACCTCACCGCTGCGCCGCGCCCGCCGGACCGCCGAACTGGCAGGCTACCCCGACGCCCAGCCGGAGCCGCTGGCGGTCGAATGGGACTACGGCGACTATGAAGGCATCAGTTCAGACCTCATCCGCAAGGACAACCCCGAATACCTGATCTGGACGCACGGCGTTCCCAACGGCGAAGCGCTCGACGACGTCGCGGCCCGGGCGGACAAGATCGTGGCGCGGGTGCTGGAATCCGGCCTGGACAACGTGCTGATCGTCGCCCACGGTCACTTCTCCCGGATCCTGACCGCCCGCTGGCTAGGACTCGACCCGCGTGAGGGCCGGCATTTCGTATTGGGCACCGCCAAGGTCTGCACCCTGGGATGGGACAAGAAGACCCCGGCAATCGTGCGCTGGGGACTCTAACTCCGGCTAGTAATAATAGAATTTGAAAAACTTTCTGAATTCGGTAGGCAACTGCTGCATTCGTGGTGTACTTTTGTTTTTGACCCCAGAGCGATTTGCCGGGGTCACGGCGCGCGTCGCCCGGCCAGTCAGCCGGTGCCACGCAGGACAGAAAAGGAGGTTGGGAAAATGATGATTACTTTGACTAGCGGACGGATGCACTCCACCACCGCAACCCCGGCCTCCGTCGCTGAACCGCGCCCAAATGCAGGACTGACCGTCCACTAACACCTTCCCGTCCCGGATAATGCAGCCCGGGACCGGCGGTAACAGGCTTCCTCCGGTGGAAGCCCTTTGACGGCGGCCTGACAGGCGGAACCACGCGGTTGCGCAGCACCCCATAGTTCGGAACCCAGCTTCTTGTTGGGGCTTACGGCACTACCGCGTCCAGGGGCCATTCTCCATCGAACATCTCGCCATACCAAGAATTTCAGCTTAATTAAAGCGTCGGAATTCTGCGCCTAATTGGCGCGCCCGGATTCGGCCGTTCGAATTCAGTGTAAAACAGGGCTCTATTTGTCATGCCCAAAATGCCGCCCGCCTATTTCACTCAGCAGTCCATTTAGCCAGGCCGTTCCTGTACCCAGGCCGGCCTGCAATCCCCTCAAGGAAAGGTCCCCGTGACCACCGCAACCACTCCCCCTGCCCGCCAAGCCTCCGCACCCGCCACGCGCCAGCCCCGACCGAACCCGCAAGAGGAGGTGACAACCATGATGAAAAAGCTCTACAAGGCCTTGTTCCTGACGAGGAAGCCGGCCCGCAGCGAAGCGGCCCGTTTCAACGGGCAGCTTCTGGACCAGAAACGCGACGATGTATTCCTCGCGCTGTACCGGGCCGGCCTCGTCCGCTGACCCGGACACTTCCGCCGTCGTTCCCTGCAGGAACGGGAGCAGACACCGGCAGGACTGTCCGCAGCGAAGGAGACTTCATGTCCCACTTTGGAACCGATTCCCGGGAGCCCGTGCGGCGACGCACGGGCTCCCCCCTTTAACTGCCGCCCCTTTAAGCCCGGCCCTTTAAGCCACCGGCACCCCGGTAAGCTCGAGGTCATGCAGGAGACAAAGCCGCCGGAACAGCGTAAACGGGTCCGACTGGTCATTCCGAGCCGCAGCGACCCCTTTCTCCGGAACTTCACGGAACTCGTGGGCGGCCCCTTGGGCCACCGCTCGGCGCCAGGGGTCGTTTCGCCGGGATTTTTCACGCTGGACCGCGTGCTGGTGATCCTCACCGTCCTTGCTGCCCTGGCCGGGATTCTGCTCAAGAACTTCTGCCGCACCAATGGCTGGGAAACACCCGGACAGTTCTACGCCACGTGCTATTCGGACTTTCCGGAGCTGTTCCGCAACCGTGGCCTTGGCGACGGTGCGTTCCCCTTCATCACGCAGGGAAGCTTGTTTGAGTATCCCGTCCTGATGGGATTCATTGCGGGAGCCACGGCGCTGCTGGTGCCCGGCGCCGGAACCGGGAACCCCCGGGTCCTGGGTTACTTCGACGTCAACGCCACCTTGATCGCCGCCGTCTGGATCATCACGGTCCTGGCCACGGCACGGACGTACCGCCGCCGCTCCTGGGATGCGGCAATGGTGGCCCTCGCCCCCGGCATCGTCCTGGCCGGCGTCATCAACTGGGACATGTGGGCCGTGTGCCTGCTGGCTCTTGGCATGTATTTCTTTTCGCGCAACAAACTCGTCCTGGCGGGAATCTTCATCGGTCTGGGCACGGCCACCAAGCTTTACCCCCTGCTGATCCTCGGTGCCGTCCTGCTGCTGGCGCTTCGGACCGGACGCATCCGGGCTCTGCTGGTCACCGCCGGCGCCGCCGCGGGGACCTGGCTGGCGGTGAACCTCCCGGTGGCCGCAGCGAATCCGGACGGTTGGAAGTATTTTTATCAGTTCACGCAGGAGCGGCCGGCGGGCTACAGCTCGCCCTGGTTCGCCTACAACCTGCTGGCCGGCCGCCTGGGCTGGGCCCAGCTTGAGGCCCAGACCATCAACTCCCTGGCGCTGGACATGTTCCTCCTGGCCTGCATCCTCATTGCGGTCCTCGCCTTGGCGGCGCCGCGGCGGCCGCGGATCGCGCAACTGGCGTTCCTGATCGTGGCGGCGTTCATCCTCACAAACAAGGTGTACTCGCCCCAGTTCGTGTTGTGGCTGATCCCGCTCATCGCCCTCGCGCGGCCCCTCTGGCGGGACTTCCTGATCTGGCAGGCCATCGAGGCCCTGCACTGGGGGGCCATCTGGATGTATCTGGGGCAGGCGACCAGCGGCGGCTCGACCCAGCACAACATCGATATGCCCTACTACGTCCTGGCAGTGGTCGCCCACATGGTCGCCACCGGCTACCTGATGGTTCGTGTGGCCTGGGACATCTGGGATCCGTCCTGCGACGTGATCCGCCGCTACCGCGTCGATGATCCGCACGGCGGCCCCTTCGACGGTGCCCCGGACTGGCTGCGGGTGGACTTGCGCCGGCCCGCGGCGTCCCTGCTGCCGTGGCGGAGGGCCGCCGCAGGTGACTGACGTCGCCGTCGTCGGATCCGGTCCCAACGGGCTGGCTGCGGCGGCGACCATGGCGCGGGCCGGCCTCGAAGTCCGCGTGTTCGAGTCCGCCGCCGCCCCAGGCGGCGGCCTGCGCACCGCCGAACTGATGGAACCCGGCCACTTTCATGACCTTTGTTCGGCCGTGCACCCCATGGCGCTGGCCTCGCCCTTCTTCCGCCGCTTCGAGTTGTCCCGGCGGGTGCCGTTTGCGGTGCCGGACGTCTCCTTCGGCTCTGCGCTTGACGGCGGCCGGGCGGCTCTTGCCTACCGCTCCCTGGACCGCACCGCTGCCGAACTGGGGCGGGACGGTTCCGCCTACCGCCGGCTCATGGCACCGCTCGTATCCCGGGCGGAGGATGTCGCCGAGCTGACCCTGAACCAGCTGTTGCGGGTGCCGCGGGATCCCGCCGCGGCCGCGGTTTTTGTCCTCCGGACGCTCGAACAGGGGTCGCGGCTGTGGAATGCGAGATTCAGGGAGGATCTGGCGCCCGCGCTGCTCAGCGGTGCCGCCGCGCACGCCGTGGCACCGCTGCCCTCGCTCACTGCCGCCGGGGCCGGCCTGCTGCTGGGGGCCCTGGCACATGCCGGCGGCTGGCCTGTTCCGCGCGGCGGATCGGCAGCGATTGCTCGGGCGCTGACCGCCGACATCGAAGCGCATGGCGGGGTGATCGAGACCGGGAGGCGGATCGGGTCCCTTGCCGAGCTGCCGCCGGCCCGGGCCACCCTGCTCGACGTGGCGCCCCCCGGGCTCCTGGAGTTGGGGGACGGCAGCTTCCCGGCCGGTTACCGGCGTGCCCTGGAGTCCTTCCGCTTCGGGAACGCGGCCTGCAAGGTCGACTTCATCCTCTCCGGACCGGTGCCATGGGCGGCGGACGGCCTCGCCGACGCCGGGACGGTCCACGTGGGCGGCACCCGGGCCGAGACCGCCGAAGCGGAGGGCCAGGTCGCGGGCGGACGGCACCCCGAGCGGCCCTACGTGCTGGTCTCCCAGCCGTCGCGTTTCGATGCCGGACGCGCCCCGTCCGGCCGGCACATCCTCTGGACCTACTGCCATGTTCCGGCAGGCTCCACGGTGGACATGAGCGCCGCCGTCACGGCCCAGCTGGAACGGTTCGCACCCGGATTCCGGGACCTGGTGGTCGAGTTCAGGGTCACGACGGCCACCGGACTGGCGGCCTATGACGAGAACTACGTCGGCGGGGATTTCAGCGGCGGCCGCCTGGACCTGCGGGGCATGCTCCGGCGGCCCGTGCTGAGCCGCGTTCCGTGGCGGACACCGCTGCCCGGGGTTTACCTGTGCTCGTCCTCGACTCCGCCGGGTCCCGGGGTCTCCGGGATGCCCGGCTTCCACGCGGCGAAATATGCCCTGCGGGACATGTTCGGGATGGGCGTGCCCGACCTCGGCTACCACGCGGGCTAACCCCCGGCGGCGGCCTTTACGCCTGACGCTCCCGTCTTCGCGGAAAGCCTTCCGTCGCGCATGGTGGCCACGGCATCTGTAATCGGTACGAAATCGGTGTCGTGCGTGACCATGACCGTAGCCACGCCGAACTCGTCCGTGACCTGCCGGAGCAATCGGACAATCGCGTCGCTGCGGTCGTGGTCAAGGGCCGCCGTGGGTTCGTCCACGAGCAGCACGGCAGGGTCTCCCATGAGCGCCCGGGCTACGTTGACGCGCTGCCGTTGCCCGCCGGACAGTTGGTGGGGACGCTTAGCCATGGCCGGTCCGAGACCTACGAGTTCCAGCAGTCCTGCGGCGCGTTCCGCGTCCGCGTGGCTGGCCCCGCCGCGAAAACGCCGCGTGATCACGAGTTGCTCGACGGCGGTGAGGGAGGGCAGGAGGTTCGGCTGCTGGAAGACGATGCCGACCTTGTTCCGGCGCAGCGCCGTACGGCCGGCGTCCGGAAGTCCGCCAGCGTCCTGTCCACCGATCACCACCAGGCCGGCGGAGGGCCGGACGAGGGTGGCGGCGACGGCCAGCAAGGACGACTTTCCGGACCCGGAGGGGCCGACGAGGGACACGAACTCCCCCGGGTGCACCTTCAGGCTCACGTCGTCCACCGCCGTGAGGATGCCGTCTCCATCGGGGTACTCCAAGGTGACGTTGACGAGGTTCAGTGCGGGGTTCAGTGTGAGGTTCACGAGATGTGCCTTTCAAGAATATGTCGAGTGCGGACCGGCAGCTCAGTTGCCGCCGAGGGCCATGAGCGGATCGACCGCTGTGGTGTTGCGGACCGCTAGGGCAGCCCCGGCCAGGCCCAGGAGCACGATTCCGGCGATTGGCAGCAGAGTTGTTCCGGCGGTGAGGAGGAACGGCGCGACGCGGGACGCGAAGTATCCGCCCGCAATGCCGACCAGACCACCCACGGCCGCGCCGGCCAGCAGGACCAGCGCGGCCTGCGCCATGGCGTCCCGGAGGATGTAGCGTCCGGACGCGCCGAGGGCCTTCAGGACCGCGATGTCCCGGGTGCGCTGGACCGTCCACACCGTCAGGAAGGCGACAATCACGAGAGCCGAAATGCCGTACAGGAACGCCTGCATAAGCAGCAGTGAACCGTTCTCGCTCTTGTAGGAGCCCAGGGCCTGGAAGGAGCCCGTAACGGTGGTGCTGACAGTGCCGGCGGCTGAGTTGGCGGCGTCGAGATCCACCGCGGTTCCGGCGTCGGCGCCCCCGTCAAAGTTCACGGCCAGCACCGTTGCCGTCCCCCCATCCGGGATGTGCGCCAGGCTGCGCCAATTCTCCAACGTGGTCCAGACGACGCCGGTGTGCGAGTACCACTGGTCCGGAACGATGGCCGTCACGACGAGCTCGGTGCCGCCGACCGAGGCACGGCTGCCGATGCTGAGGTCCAGTTCCTTCGCCAGGCCGGTTCCGACGGCGATCGTTCCGTCCGCCAGCGGGGCGGGAGCCAGCCCGGCACCAGGCTCGGTGCCGAAGACCGCCACGCTTCCCGTGCCGGCTGGCACATCTCCGTCGTCCAGCACCTGGAAACGGCTCTGGCTGATCCCGACAGCCTCGGCCCGGTCGACGCCATCGCGCACCGACCATTCCGTCTGTTGGTCGCGCGTGACTTCGGATTCCGTGAACGAGGCCTTGGGTGTGCCCCCGGCCGGGGCACCGAACACCAGCTGGTCGGCCGGGAGGGCCGCGAGGGCCGACGTCGACTGATTGCCCAGTCCGGCGGTGAGCCCGGAGAGCAGAACGAGCAGGAGCGTGATGAGGGCGACGACCGCGCCCATGAGGGCGAACCGCCCCTTGGCGAAGCGGATATCGCGGATAGCGAGGTACATGGTTTTCCCTTTTCGTGGCATTTATGGCGTTGCTTCTAGCCTTCCCAATGCCCCGATTCAAAGCATCGGCCGCGAGGCTGGATCGCGGGCGCCGGGCGGACGGCCGCACGATCAACCGAATGGTTGATTCCGCGGGCGACGGGACGTTTTCCGCAGGGGATCAACCCAGACGGCACTACGCTGGAAACATGGAGGGAGAAGCCGACAACACCGGGACGGCCGTCATTCTGCGCGTCCTTCGCGTCAGCCTTCACGTCGGCTTCGCGGTGCTGCTCGCGGTGGCGCTCGTCCGGCTCGCGGCCGGCGGGATCGCGGGCCCGGGATGGATCACCTTGCTGCTGGCCCTGCTACTCGCCGCGTTCTACCTGATGGGTACGGTCCTGGAAAAGCGGCACTCCCTATACCGGGCCCGGTTCGATCCGCGACCCTATTCCGCCTGGTGGCTGGGCGGCGTCTGCCTGCTCTGGCTCCTGCTGATCCGGGCCAGCGCCGACTTCGTCTGGCTGGCCTTCCCGCTGTTCTTCCTACAGTTGCACATTCTCCGGCGGCGGCTGGCCCTGCCGGCGATCGCCCTGAGCACCGTTCTGGTCATCACGGCGCTCTGGTTCCACAACGGCGGCACTGCAACTCAGGCCAGTGCGGCATTGCAGTTGCCCATGGTGCTGGGCCCTGCGTTCGGCGCAGCCTTCGCCGTGGTCACCGGTCTGGCCTACCGGGCCCTGTTCCTGGAGGCGGAAAACCAGCGGCTGGCGGCGGAAGAACTCCGCCGCACCCGTGCCGAGCTCGCCCGAACCCAGCACGATGCCGGGACCCTGGCCGAGCGCGCCCGGCTGGCCCGCGAGATCCATGACACCCTGGCCCAGGGACTGTCCAGCATTGTGCTGATGGGGCGGGCGGCCGAGAAGGCCTTGGACGACGGCGATCTCAACGTTGCGCGTGAACGGTTCCGCATCGTCAAGGACACTGCCGCAGCCAATCTTGCAGAGGCCCGCAACTTCGTCCTGGCACTCCAGTCCCCCGATCTCGCCGAAGGCTCCCTCCTGGCCGGCCTCCACCGGCTGTGCGAAACCACCGAAGCCGAAGCAGCCGCGGGCGGTGGCGGATTGAGCTGCCGGCTCGACGTCGAAGGTGTGCCGGTGGCACTCCCAAGCGCCCATGAGGCCGCCCTGCTCCGGGCCGCGCAGGCGAGCCTGGCGAACGTGCGGGTTCATTCGCGGGCGAGCAACGCCGTCGTCACCCTTTCGTTCCTGGGCACGGAGGTGGCCATGGACATTTACGACGACGGCACCGGGTTCGACCCCGCAATAGAACCCGCCCGCACGGACGGGTCCGGCTACGGACTGACTGCGCTACGGGAACGCGTGGCCGCCCTGCACGGCCACGTGGACATCGAATCCGCTCCCGGTGACGGCACGGTGGTGGCCATTCGGCTGCCATTGGACGTAGCGTCACGCTCCGCCGCCCGGCCGTTGGAATCCCCACGGTCGTTGGAATCCAGAGGGAGCCGGGAATGACCGCCATCCGAGTGTTCCTGGTGGACGATCACCCGGTGATCAGGGCCGGGCTGCGGGCCATGCTGGGTGATCTGGAAGGCATCACAGTGGTCGCCGAAGCCGCGGAGGGCGGTGCCGCACTGGCCGGACTGGCCAAGCTGCACACCCTCGGCGAGCCCGCCGACGTGGTGCTCATGGACCTGCAGATGGGCACGGGCATGGACGGCGTCACCGCCACTGGACGGATCAAGGCGGGCGAGGCCGGCCGGCCGGCGCCGCCGGTGCTCATCCTGACCACCTATGACTCGGACGCTGACATTCTCTCCGCCATCGAAGCCGGGGCCAGCGGCTACATGCTCAAGGATGCCCCACCCGAGCAGATCCGCCAGGCTGTGGTCTCTGCGGCGGCCGGCGGGACGGCACTGGCTCCGGAGGTGGCAGCCCGGCTGATGGGCCGGATCCGGAACCCGGAGCCAGCCCTCTCCGCCCGCGAGGTTCAGTTGTTGGAGTTGCTGGCCACCGGCATGGGAAACCGTGCAATCGCGAAGCAGCTGTTCATCTCTGAGGCAACGGTTAAGACCCACCTGGTGCACATCTATGCCAAGCTCGGCGTGGACAACCGCACCGCCGCAATTGCCGTGGCCGTGCAGCGCAGGATTATCCGGCGCGGCTAGGCCCGTCAGGCAGCGGTTCGTGTGAGGTCCCGTGACCGGGTTGTCCGTGCCTCGGGGCATAATTACGCCATGGGGAACTCACCAAAACTTGCACTGGCCCTCGTGGGCCTTGTTGTCGGCACCTCGCTGGTTGCCTGCGGCGACGGCCGGGCCGGCGCGGAAGACGCTGCCAAGCAGCTCGCCACCGCGGTGTCCGCGCTCGACGTCGGATCCGTCGGCTTTGACGGGAAGGAATCCGGCGCCGCGAACGACCAGCTCAAGGAAATTTTCCACGGGCTCGACCCGGACAAGCCCGCCGTGCAGGCCGGAGAGCTGACATTTGACGCGGACACGGCCACTTTCCCGCTCAACTACGCCTGGAAAGTCGGCGCGGAGGAATGGAAATACACGGTATCCGCGCAGCTGAAGAAGTCCGGTGACAAGTGGCTCACCGTGTGGAAGCCGGCCATGCTGGTCCCGGAACTCGCTGACGGCGAGATCCTCACCCGGGCCACGGACACCCCGCAGCGTGCCGCCATCCTCGGGGCCGGGAACGTTCCCCTCGTCACCTACCGGCCCGTGGTCAATGTCGGTGTCGACAAGCCTGCGCTCGGCGGCGCCGACCCGGCGGACTCCGCCACCAAGCTGGCAAAGCTGGTGGGCGTCGATCCGGCTGCCTACTCCCGGCAGGTCGCGGCGGCCGGTCCCGAGGCGTTCGTTTCCGCCATCACGCTGCGCGACGACGGCAACCGGACCATTACCGACGCGCAGATTTCGGCGATTCCCGGCGGCCGGGCAGTCCCCGACTCCCTCCCCCTGGCGCCCACCCGCACCTTCGCGCGGGCCCTGCTGGGGACCGCCGCCGAGGCAAACGCGGAGCAGATCGAGAAGTCGGGCGGTGCCCTCAAGCCCGGCGACACCACCGGCGTCGGCGGCCTCCAGCAGCAGTATGACGCGCAGCTGCGCGGCAGCGACGGGATTGTGATCAGGGCCCAGAAAGCCGGCCTCACCGCCGAGGAGATCAAGGCGGCCCCGACTGACCCGCGGAGGGTGCTGTTCCGGACCGAGGTCAAGGCCGGAACGGCCTTGAAGACCACCCTGGATCCGAAGCTGCAGCAGCTGGCCGAGGACGTCCTCGCCGACGTCGGCCCGGCGTCGGCCATCGTGGCCCTCCGGCCCTCCAGCGGCGCCGTCCTCGCGGCCGCCTCCGGACCCGGCAGCAACGGCTACGACACCGCAATGCTGGGCCAGTACGCCCCCGGCTCGATCTTCAAAATGGTTGATTCCCTGGCTATGTTCCGTAACGGCATGACTCCGGACTCCACCGTCGACTGCCCGCCAACCCTCACCGTGGACGGCCGCACGTTCAAGAACGCCGAGGGCTACCCCGAGTCCTCCCTGGGGTCCGTGACACTGCGCGATGCCTTTGCGCACTCGTGCAACACGGCCTTCATCAACGCGCGGGACGGCGTCAGCCAGGCCCAGCTCGAATCCGCCGCGACCTCGCTGGGCGTCGCAGTCGAGGCACCCGCACTGGGAGCCGCCGCCTTCCTTGGCTCTGTCCCGGGCGAAGCCGAAGGCACCGAACATGCCGCCTCCATGATCGGCCAGGGCAAGGTGCTCCTTTCCCCGCTGGCCGCTGCCATCATGGCGGGCTCCGTGGCGAAGGGCGCGCCGGTCGCGGCCCAGCTCGTTTTGAACCCGAACGCGGGCGTTGCCGACCCGGCCGCCGCTGGCACCGGGACTGCAACACCCGGTACCTCGCCGGCAGTCCCGCCGTCCGGTGACGCAGCAGCGTCGGCTGCGCCTGCCCCCGCACCGGCTACAGCCGCCGGGAAGCCGATCACGGCGGCGGAGGCGGCGTCGCTGGCGGACATGATGCGTGCGGTCGTGACCAGCGGGCATGCCGGTTTCCTGGCGTCCGTCCCTGGCGCGCCCGTCGGCGCGAAGACCGGCACCGCCGAGTTCGGCAACGACTCCCCGCCCAAGACCCACGCCTGGATCGTGGCGACACACGGGGATCTGGCCGTCGCCGTCTTCGTCGAGGACGGCGGTCTCGGGGCCACCACGTCCGGACCCCTGCTCAAGGAATTCCTCACCCGGGCCGGCTGACCCGACGCTCCCGCAGGTCCTGCCCGGAATCGGTTGACGCTCCCGCAGGTCCTTCCCGGAATCGGTTGACGCTCCCGCAGGTCCTGGGGGTAACCGCCGCCTGGCGCCTCGCCCGGCCGTGGGAAGATTGAACGCGTGGCTCATATTGACGTTTCCGGCATCGACTACTTCCTCTCCGACGGCACACAGCTGCTCAACGGGGTGACCTTCAAGGTCCCGGACGGCACCAAGACCGCGCTGATCGGGCCGAACGGCACCGGCAAGACCACGCTGTTCCGGATCATCGCAGGCGATCTCGTGGCTGACGAAGGCGTGATCGGCCGATCCGGCAACATGGGCATCATGCGGCAGTTCGTCGGCCAGGTCCGGGACGACTCCACCGTCCGGGACCTGCTGGTCTCCGCCGCCCCGCCCGCGCTGGCTGCGGCCGCGCGCGCCGTGGACGAGGCGGAACTTGCCATGCTCGAGCACGACGACGAGCCCACCCAGATGCAGTACGCGCAGGCGATCGTGGACTGGGGCGACGCCGGCGGCTACGACGTCGAGACCGTCTGGGACGAGGTCTGCATGGCGGCCCTCGGCCTGCCGTTTGACCGCGCACAGCACCGCCCGGCGTCGAGCCTCTCCGGCGGCGAGCAGAAGCGGCTGGTGCTCGAGGCCCTCTTCGCCGGCCCCGACGAGCTCCTGCTCCTCGACGAGCCGGACAACTACCTCGACGTCCCCGGCAAGCGCTGGCTTGAGGCCAAGCTGAACGACTCGAAAAAGACCGTGTTCTTCATCAGTCACGACCGGGAGCTGCTCAACAACGCGGCGGCCCGCATCGTCACGCTGGAACCGGGCATCAACGGTGCAGGAGCCTGGATCCACGGCGGTGGCTTCGGCTCTTACGTCGACGCCCGCGCGGACCGGAACGCGCGCTTTGAGGAGCTGCGCAAGCGCTGGGACGAGGAGCACGTGAAGCTCAAGGAACTCGTCAACATGTACAAGAACAAGGCCGCGTTCCGCTCCGACATGGCAAACCGGTACCAGGCCGCCCAGACCCGGCTGGCGAAGTTCCTCGAGGCCGGCCCGCCTGAGGCCCTGCCGATCGAGCAGAACGTGCAGATGCGGCTCAAGGGCGGCCGGACGGCCAAGCGGGCCATCGTGGCCGAGAAACTGGAACTGACCGGCCTCATGAAGCCGTTCTCCACGGAGATCTGGTTTGGCGACCGGGTGGGCGTCCTGGGGTCCAACGGTTCGGGCAAGAGCCACTTCCTGCGGCTGCTCGCCACCGGCGGCACCGACCCGGAGCGGGAGCATCTGCCGGTCTCCGAGGTCGAGATCGCCGAGGTCCCGCATGAGGGCACCGTGAAACTCGGTGCCCGGATCCGGCCCGGCTTCTTCGCCCAGACGCACGTGCGGCCCGACCTGCTCGGCAAGACCCTGCTCGAAATCCTGCACCGCGGCGACGAGCACCGCTCCGGCCTGGGCCGCGAAGCCGCGGCCGGCGCCCTGGACGGCTATGGCCTCGCCGGACAGTCCGAGCAGAAGTACGAATCCCTCTCCGGCGGCCAGCAGGCGCGGTTCCAGATCCTGCTGCTGCAGCTCTCCGGTGCCACCCTGCTGCTGCTCGATGAGCCGACGGACAACCTGGACCTGCACTCGGCCGAGGCTCTGGAACGGGCGATCGACCACTTCGAGGGCACCGTTCTGGCGGTCACCCACGACCGCTGGTTTGCCCGCACCTTTGACCGGTTCCTGGTCTTCGGCTCCGACGGCAAAGTCTACGAATCGGCCGAACCGGTCTGGGACGAAAAACGCGTCGAGCGCGCCCGCTGACGCCGCACGTCCAGCGTTGTTCCCTTTTCTCTGACAAGGCTTTCAGCGCCGAAGAACTTGCCCAACCTGCCCAACACTTGGCGAAAGCAGCGACCGTATGACCAGCACGGCAATCGAACCGCACCTGAAGGCGGCCGCCGGGGCCACGTTCCTCGTCTTCGGAATCAACGGGCTGGTCTTCGCCAGTTGGGCCGCCCGCATCCCCGCGGTGACGGAGATCCTGCACATCACCTCCGGCCAGATGGGAACGCTGCTGCTCTGCGTGGCCGTCGGCTCCTTGATCGCGCTGCCCACCGCGGGGTCCGTGGTGGGCCGGATCGGCACGGCGAACACCGTGCGGGGCGCCGGGCTTGTGGCCGCGGCGGCCGGCGTCGGCGTGGCGCTGTCCCTGCTGGCTGAATCCATTCCGGGGACCGCAATCGCGCTGTTCTTCTTCGGCATCGGGGTCGGCTTGTGGGACGTTTCGCAGAACATTGAAGGCGCCGACGTCGAACACCGGCTCGGCCGCACCATCATGCCGCAGTTCCACGCGGCCTTTAGCGGCGGCGCGTTCCTCGGAGCCTTGATCGGCGCCGGACTGTCCACCCTCGGCGTCGGGCTCCCGGCGCACCTGCTGGTCATCGCCGCCGTCGTCGCGGTTCTGACCGCCGTGGCCCCGCGCTACTTCCTGCCCCATGTGGCCACCGTTCCGTCCGAGGCAGGTGAACCCGGCCACGGCAAGGCCGCGCCGGCCTGGCGGGACGGCCGGACGTTGCTGATCGGCGTCGTCGTCCTGGGCGCCACCCTTACTGAAGGTGCCGGCAACGACTGGATCGCCAAGGCGGCGGTTGACGGTCTCGGTGCCGAACAGTCCACGGGCGCACTGTTGTTCGCCGCCTTTGTGCTGGCGATGACCGCCATGCGGTTCTTCGGTGGGCGGGCGATCGACTCCTACGGCCGGGTCGCCGTGCTCCGCGCGTGCATGGCCGCCGCGGCCGTGGGCCTGTGCCTCTTCGTGTTCGCCGGAACAATTTGGCTGGCCGCCGCCGGTGCCGTGCTCTGGGGCGTAGGGGCTGCCCTGGCTTTTCCCATCGGGATGTCCGCCGCCGCGGATGACCCCCGGAAGGCGGCCGCCCGGGTGTCCGTCGTGTCCACGCTGGGCTACATCGCGTTCCTCGCAGGACCGCCTCTGCTGGGCTACCTTGGCGACGCCACCGGCATCCGGGCTGCCCTGCTCGCGATCGGGGTTCCGATCGTGGTGGCCCTGCTGCTCGCCGGGGCCGCGAGGCGCCTGCGCGTCCGGTAGGGAGCCGCAGGAGGGAGCCCGCAAAGGTTCTGTCAGTGCCCCCGGGCCACCTCCTGCGATGGGCGGCCTCCGGCAGTATGGTGGTCAGATGCGCACCATGTTGAGGAAGGCGCCACGCCGCCTGTCGAGCTTAGACCGCAAACTGGTCCGCGCGGTCTCAAATCTGCCAGGCGGAAGCCACGACGATTTCTTCCGTCGCCTGTCCGCCGCCGCCACCAAGGGCAAGCTCTGGTTTGGCATTGCCGGGGTCATGGCCCTCGTGCCCGGAAAGACGCGGCAGGCTGCCCTGCACGGGGTCATAGCGCAGGGCCTGGCATCGGCGGTCACCAACCTGGTGTTCAAAACTCTCCTGCCCCGGACCCGGCCCCTGCCTGAACATCTGCCGGTCTTCCGCTTCGTCAACCCCCAGCCCACGAGTTCATCAATGCCTTCGGGCCACTCCGCCTCAGCCGTGGCGTTCGCGCTCGGCGTGGGCCTGGTCCGCCCCTCCCTGGGGGCGGCACTGGCGCCGGTTGCCGCGGGTGTGGCCTATTCCCGGGTTCACACCGGCGCCCACTGGCCTTCCGACGTGGCGTTCGGGTCCGCAATCGGCGCCGGTGCCGCCCTCGTCACCCGCCGCTGGTGGCCGGTGTGGCCGCCTGTCCCGGAGACCCGCCGGAATGCCGTCCGGGCCGCAGAGCTCCCGGACGGACAAGGGCTCAGCATTGGCGTCAACACCTTGGGGGGCTCCTACGCTGCAGAAACCGCGGACGCCCTCCAGAAAGTATTCCCCAAGGCGTACATACAGAAAATCGGTCACGAGGAGGACGTCGCGGCCCGGATCGCGGGCGTGGCAACACGCCCCGGCACCGCCGCGCTCGGCGTCTGGGGCGGAGACGGAACGGTCGGAGCTGCCGCGGCTGCCGCCGTCGAACATTCCCTCCCCCTGCTGGTGCTGCCGGGCGGGACATTGAACCATTTCGCGCGCGACGCCGGCACCCCCACCCTCGAGGCGGCCCTGCGGGCGGCCGACCGTGGCGAGGCCGCACTGGCGGACATCGGACACGTGAGGGTCGAACGCGGTCTTCCCGACAGCCCCGAACGCCTCGAACTGACAATGCTCAATACCGCCAGCGTCGGCCTCTACCCGAACCTGGTCCGCCGACGCGAGCAGCTCCAGCCGGCACTGGGCAAACCCTTGGCCGGCGTCGTGGCCATGTTCCGCACCTTCGCGGCCGGCACCCCCACCACCCTGATCGTCAACGGGGTGCGGCACCGGCTCTGGATTCTGTACATCGGGCGCGGCCGGTACTACCCCCGGGACCACGCCCCGCTTGTCCGTCCCGTGCTGGCCGACGGTGTCCTGGACCTGCGGATGATCACCGCCGACGAGCCGTTCGCCCGGCTGCGGCTGCTCTGGGCGGTGCTGACCGGCACCGTGGGCACGTCCGGAATCACGCACCTCAGCGAAACGGACCGGATCACGGTGGAACCCGGGAACGGGCCCATGGTGCTGGCTGTCGACGGAGAGGTCATGCCCGGGGTGCGGAGGGTGGAATTCACGGTCCGCCGCGACGCGCTCACGTACTACTCGCCGCTCCTTTGAGCCCCTGCCGGCCCGCCCCTCACCTGCGGGATGTCATCCTCCCGGACTACCCTGATTCGCCCCTGAATCATCCCTGAGACCGGCGAAATACGGGAACCGCGTCGGTAGCGTGGGGTGTGCAGACGGGCCCACGAATGCGGTGGCCCGGACAATCCCCGCTACGCAAAGGAACGCTTCCATGATCGAAGCACGAGGCCTGACCAAGGTTTATGGCGACAAGACCGCCGTCGCCGGCGTCAACTTCACCGTCGAAGCCGGCCGGGTCACCGGCTTCCTGGGCCCGAACGGGGCCGGAAAATCCACCACCATGCGCATGATCATGGGGCTGGACCGGCCGACGTCGGGCTCCGTGACCGTCAACGGATCACCGCTCACCAAACATGCCGCCCCGCTGCGCGACGTCGGCGCGCTCCTCGACGCCAAGGCCGTCCACACGAGCCGCTCGGCCTACAACCACCTGCTGGCGATGGCCGCGACCCACAGCATTCCCAAGAAGCGCGTCCACGAAGTCATCGAGATGACCGGGCTGGCCGACGTGGCCCGCAAGAAAGTGGGCGGCTTCTCGCTCGGCATGGGCCAGCGGCTGGGCATCGCCGCGGCCCTGCTGGGCGACCCGCAGACCGTCATCCTGGACGAGCCCGTCAACGGCCTTGACCCGGAGGGCGTCGTGTGGGTCCGCAATCTGGTGAAGTACCTGGCCTCGGAGGGGCGCACCGTCTTCCTCTCCAGCCACCTCATGAGCGAAATGGCCGTCACGGCCGACCACCTGATCGTGATCGGCCGCGGGAAGATCATTGCGGACGCCCCGATCCAGGAGATCATCACCGGCAAGGGCCAAGGCCGCACCCGGGTCCGCACCGACCAGCCGGACCGGCTCATGCAGCTGCTGGCCGGCACCGGCGTCTCGGTCGAGGTCCAGGAGCGCGAGCTCCTGGAAGTCAAGGGACTGGACCCCCGGCAGATCGCCCGCGCAGCCCTCGACAGCCACGTTCTGCTGTACGAGCTCACCCCGCTCCAGGCCAGCCTCGAGGAGGCCTACATGGAGCTGACCAAGGATGAGGTCGAATACCACTCGCTGATCACCACGGGTGCTCCCGTCGAAGCCGGAGGCAAGTAATCATGAGCTCCACCACTGTTGAATCCACGTCATCGCCCCGCGACGCCGACAGCCGCGGGCAGCGGTCCGGAAACGGCACCAGTACCGGCCCCGGCCCCAGCTTCCTGCGCGTCCTCAATTCCGAATTCATCAAGTTCCGCACTCTTCTGTCCACGCTGATCCTGCTCGGCTCCACCGTGGTGGTCATGGTGGGGTTCGGGGCGCTCTCCGCGTGGGGCACGGGACAGTTCTCCCAAGCCGCTGCCCAGGACCCGGAGGCGGGCGCCAGGTTCGCGGCGCAGGGCGGTGACCTCGCCGTCGGCGTACCCACCTCCGGCATCGCGTTTGCCCAGCTGATCCTCGGCTCCCTCGGTGTGCTGCTCATGAGTTCGGAGTTCACCACCGGCATGGCACGGTCCACGTTCGCGGCGGTTCCCAGGCGCATCCCGGCGTTCGCCGCGAAGCTCGTGGTGGTGGTGCTGACGTCGTTCATCGTCACGGCAGCATCTGCCCTGGCCGCGGGACTGGTGTCGGTGCCGATCCTGGACAACTACGGCCTCGGACTCGATCTCGGAAGCTCACAGTCGGTCAAGTTGCTTCTCGTCAACAGCCTCTACGTGGCAGCGGTCGCGGCGATCGGCATGTCCCTCGGCACGCTGATCCGCAACTCCGCGGGCGGCATCATGAGCCTGGTCGGCCTGTTCTTCGTGGCCCCCATCGCCTTCCAGCTCATTCCGGGTGACTTTTTCGAGGAGGCCCGCAAGTACCTGCCCGGCAACACCGTGGAACCGTTGACCGCCGTGGAGCATGTCCCGAACACCCTGGAAGTCTGGCAGGCCGGCCTGGTGCTAGGTGCCTGGGTTGTGATCCCGGTGCTCCTGGCCGCCGTCCTGCTCAAGAAGCGGGACGTCTAGGCCGGCGCCGCGGGCGCAGCGTCTAGGCTCAGAGCATGATCGATGCAGTACCTGCGAGGGACGCGCCGGCCGGTCCGGCCGACGCGTCCCTCGCTGAACTCACCGCCCGCCGCCGCGGCCGGCTCCGGCGCTACCTGCTGGCTCATCCGCGGGTCATGGATGTCCTGGTGGTGTTCTGCTATCTGGTTCTGGTCACGCCGACGGCGGTCGAGTCCCTCACGCACGGCGGCTGGCCGGTGGCCGTGCTGCTCGCGGCGGCCGCGCCGGCGCTGCTCTTCCGGCGCGCCTATCCGGTGCGCGTGCTGGCTACGGTCGGAGCACTGGAAGTGGCGGTCACGTTCCTGCATCCCTGGGGCTCCAATGTCTCGGCCGGCCTCTGGTTTTCGCTGTACGCCGTCGCCGTCGTCCGCACCCGGCGGTTCGCCGCGGCGGCCCTGGCCCTGACCACCGGACCGCTGGTGGTCCTTTACTTTCTGCTGGCCGTTGGCCCGCTGGACGGGCGGCTGCCTGACATAGCGGGCCGCACCCCGGAGAACTTCCAGCTGGTCGCGAGCATCGCCGCAGCAGTCAGCATTACGCTCTCCAACGTGATCGCCACCGGGATCGGCATCTCCGTGCGCCAGCGCCGCGAGCACGAACAAGAGATTGCCGCCTGGGCCGCACGGGCCCAGCGGCTGGGCTCGGTCACCGAACGGAACCGCATCGCCCGTGAAATGCACGACGTCGTGGCCCACTCGCTGACCGTCATGGTCAGCCTTTCGGACGGCGCCGCCGTCGTGGTCCGGAAGGATCCCGACCGCGCCGCCGGCGTCCTCGCCGAACTCTCACACACCGGACGCACCGCGCTGGCCGACATGCGGCGCGTGCTCGGCGTGCTGCGCGACGATTCCGCCGCCGGGCACGCTCCGCGCGGTCCGCTCGTGGCGGGAGGCGACCTGGCCAAACTGCTCGAGGGTTTCCGCACCGCGGGCCTGCCGCTGCACTACACGCACACGGGCCCGTCCCTGCCCGGCGATGCGGCGTTCCAGCTGACCGTTTACCGGATCGTGCAGGAGTCGCTGACCAACGTGCTGCGCTACGGGCGTGCTCTCAGCCGCGTGGACGTGAGCATCCTTCGGAACGGCCCCCTGGTCACCATCGACGTCACCGACGACGGCAGGGGCACCGTTGATCCCGGCGGTCCCGGGGGCGGCACACCTGACCCCCGGGGATGGGCCGGCACCGGCGGCACCGGGGGGACCGGCCAGGGAATCGCCGGGATGCGCGAACGGGCCAGGATTTATGCCGGCACCGTGCAGGCAGGGCGCACGGGCGACGGCGGCTGGCGGGTGCACGCGGAACTGAACTGCCATGACGAGACGGCAGCCGCCTCCAGTGCCAGCGAACTCACTACAACCAAACCAGGGGGGAACAATGGCCGAGCAAGGGCCCACACGCGTTCTGCTGGTGGATGACCAGCCGCTGCTGCGGATGGGGTTCCGCCTGATTCTGGAGGGCGAGGACGATCTGTGCATCGCGGGTGAGGCGTCCGACGGCGCCGAAGCGGTCCGGCAAGTCAGGGAGCTCGCGCCCGACGTCGTCCTGATGGACGTGCGGATGCCCGTGCTGGACGGGATCGAGGCGACCCGGGCCATCGCGGCCTCCGGTTCCGGCGCCAAGATCATCATCCTGATAACCTTTGACCTTGACGAATACGCCTTTGCCGGCCTGCAGGCCGGGGCCTCGGCGTTCCTGCTCAAGGACGTGGCCCCCACGGAACTGATCAGCGCCGTCCGCGTGGTGGCCAGCGGCGACGCCGTCGTGGCCCCGCGTGTGACGCAGCGGCTGCTGGAGACCTATGTCCGGGGCGCCGGAACCGCGGGCCCTGGGGCCGCTGACCTGGTCCCGGCGCGCCCGGCGGCCCGGGCTGCGAAGGATCCGCTGCTGGAGGACCTGACCCCGCGCGAAAACGAGATGCTCGGGGCGTTGGCCGAGGGACTCTCCAACGCCGAAATCGCGCACCGGTACTTCCTGTCCGAAGCCACCGTCAAGACGCACGTGCGCCGGATCCTGACCAAGCTCCACCTCCGCGACCGCGTCCAGGCGGTGGTGTACGCGTACGAGACCGGCCTCGTGGTGCCGAGCAACGCCGATTACTGAGCGCAGCAGGCGGGGCGGCTGGCCGCGCCGCCGGGCTGGCTTCGGGTCGGCCACCGGCCGCCCCACCGGGCGGCCTTCGCCGCCGTCGGCCGGGCAGCCTACCGGCGGGTAAAGGGCACGGCGGTAGCCGAAGGGCATGAAGCAGTGGTTTCAGGCACATTGCCGTATTGCCTGTAGGTAATCTTATGTTGCTTATAAGGCTCTCTTGTTGGTGCATAGCCCGGTTCCCCTGCCAGTTATTTGTGGGAGTGCACAAGTCGGGCCCGGTCTGGTGCGGTCTAGGGTGAAACGACACTGTGGCCCGCCGCACAGCATGGATTCCATGGGGTGCCGGCATAGAACTGGCCTGAACCCCCACGAAGGACGGCGCATCCATGCACGCTGACCAGCAGCTCTCAAAATCCCTGAAACCCAGGCATCTGTCCATGATCGCCATCGCCGGCGTGATCGGCGCCGGACTGTTTGTCGGTTCCGGTGCCGCAATCCAGCAGGCTGGCCCTGGCATCCTCGTGGCCTACGCCGCGGCGGGACTCGTGGTCATCCTCGTGATGCGGATGCTGGGCGAAATGGCTGCGGCCAACCCGGAAACCGGCTCTTTCTCCACGTATGCAGACAAGGCCTTGGGCCGCTGGGCCGGCTTCAGCATCGGCTGGCTCTACGCCTGGTTCTGGATCATTGTCCTCGGCATCGAGGCCACAGCCGGGGCGGCCATCATGCACCGCTGGGTGCCCGGCATCGACCAGTGGGTGTGGGCGCTGGCCCTAATGGTGCTTCTGACGCTGACCAACCTTGGGTCCGTGAAGTCCTACGGTGAGTTCGAATTCTGGTTCGCGTCCATCAAGGTGGCGGCGATCGTGCTGTTCCTGCTCTTCGGTGTGGCCGCGATCCTCGGCCTGATCCCCGGTGTCCCGGCACCCGGGCTGGACAACCTGATCGGCAACGGCGGATTCATGCCCAACGGACCCGGCGCCGTCCTGGCCGGCATCCTCGTGGTCGTCTTCTCCTTCTTCGGCGCGGAAATTGCGACCATCGCCGCCGGCGAATCCGAGAACCCGGTTGACGCCGTCAAAAAGGCCGTGAAGTCCACTGTCTGGCGCATCCTCGTTTTCTACATTGGCTCCATCGCCATCGTGGTCACCCTTCTGCCTTGGAACTCGGCCTCAGTCGCCAAGAGTCCGTACGTTGCGGTGATCGAACTGTTCGGCATCCCCGGAGCGGGAACCATCATGGACATCGTGGTGCTGACTTCGGTGCTCTCCTGCCTGAACTCGGGCCTCTACACCGCCAGCCGCATGCTGTTCTCGCTGTCCCGGCGCGGGGACGCGCCGAAGTCCTGGATGCGGATTTCCAAGAGCGGCGTGCCGACTTACACGGTGTTGGCCTCCACGGTGGTCGGCTTTGTCACGGTGGGCCTGAACTACATCGCCCCGGACACGGTCTTCCTGTTCCTGGTCAACACCTCCGGCGCCATTGCGCTGTTCGTGTGGCTGGTCATCGCCGCCTCCCAGCTGATCCTGCGCCGCCGCATGGGCTCCGCCGCCAAGGACCTCCAGCTGAAGATGTGGCTTTTCCCGTACCTGACCTGGCTGGCCATCGGCAGCATCGTCGCCCTCCTGATCGGCATGGTGATCCTGGAATCCACCCGCGAATCCTTGCTGCTCTCGCTGGCTCTTGCCGCCGTCGTGGTGGGCATCGGAGTCTTCCGCTACCGCAGAAACGCTGCGGCGGATAGGGCCCCGGCAGCAGGCACCTCCGGGGCGGCCGCGGACCACGCCGAGTCCCTCACCGTCGTGGCGGCGAGCGGTGTGGCTTCCGACGACGATGCCGTCGTGGTGGCGAGCGGTGCGGCTTCCGCCGACGATGCCGTCGTGGCGGCGAGCGGTGTGGCTTCCGACGACGATGCGGTCGTGGCGGCCCGCCCGATGCCATAGGTCCCAGCCCTCCGGCGGCAACACCGGATTAGGCGAGCCCGGCTCAAGCCACCCCACCACCGGACATGCCCTCCCCCGGCGCCCACCACTGGACATAGCGGCATTATGTCCATTCCTTGGCGCGGAGGGAGGGCATGCCCGGCCCTGGGGCGAGGGGGAGGGCATGTCCCGCGGGCTAGGGAGGGGCGCGGCACCGGCAAGGGACATGTCCAGTCTTCGCCGCAGCCGGAGGACATGTCCCGAGGAGCCTCGCGCCGCATGCCGACCCTGCACCCGGCAGCCGGCGGCGTCTAAGGCCCGACAGCCCCGGACCGAGCACCGGGCTAGACTCGAAGCCATGCCCTCACCCAGCTCTGCCGCACACCACATCCAGGACCTCGGCGCCTTTGTCAGCGCGTCGCCGTCGAGCTTCCATGCCGTCCATGAGGGCGCGCGCCGGCTGGACGAGGCGGGCTTCACCGGCCTCGACGAGCTGCAACCGTGGCCTGGCTCCGCACCCGGGGGCCCCGCGGAAGCGGCCGGCAAGTTTTATGTGGTCCGCGACGGCGCCCTCATCGCCTGGGTGGCCCCGCCGGGTGCCGGGGTGACCACGGGTTTCAACATCCTCGGAGCGCACACGGATTCGCCGTCTTTCAAGCTCAAGCCGAAGTCCACCACCGGCAAGTTCGGCTGGCTCCAGGCCGGTGTTGAGGTCTACGGCGGCCCCCTCCTGAACTCCTGGCTGGACCGCGAACTGCAGCTCGCCGGCCGCCTCGTTCTGCGCGACGGCACTCAGCACCTGACGGCGACGGGTCCGCTGCTGCGTTTCCCGCAGCTGGCCATCCACCTGGACCGGGCCGTGAATGAAGGCCTGGTCCTGGACAAGCAGCAGCACATGAATCCGGTGTTCGGTCTGGGCGATCCCGCCGGCGAGGACCTGCTGGGGCTCCTTGCGGCGAGGGTCACGGACGTCGCGGTGGATCCGGCGCAGATCGGCGGGTACGACGTCGTCATCGCGGACACGCAGGCCCCGGCGGTCTTCGGCGCCAAAGACGAGTTCTTCGCCTCAGGCCGGCTCGACAACCTCTCGGCGACGCACGCCGGGCTCACGGCGCTGATCGCCCACGCCGGAACGCCCGTGTCCGACGGCGCACCGATCGCCGTGCTGGCCGCCTTCGATCACGAGGAAATCGGCTCCGCGTCCCGTTCCGGCGCGTGCGGACCCCTCCTCGAGGACGTCCTGGTGCGGATCTCTGACGGGCTCGGGGCTTCGGCCAGCCAGCGACGCCAGGCCTTCGCGGCGTCGTTCTGCGTCTCGGCCGACGCGGGCCACGCCGTGCACCCGAACTACCCGGAGCGGCACGACCCCGCCAACCGGCCGGTCCTCAACGGCGGCCCGCTGCTGAAGATCAACGCGAACCAGCGCTACGCGACCGACGCCGCCGGGGCCGCCCTCTGGGCTCGGCTGTGCGAGGGCGCCGGCATCCCCTACCAGGAATTTGTCTCCAATAACGTGATGCCCTGCGGCTCCACGATCGGGCCGCTGACCGCGACGCGGCTGGGGATCCGGACGGTCGACGTCGGCGTGCCCCTGCTCTCGATGCACTCGGCGCGCGAGCTCTGCGGAGTCGAGGACCCGCACCGGCTGGCGAAGGTCACCGAAGTTTTCTTCCGGACCGCGGCGTAGCCGCGGGATGCCCTAGGCGGTCAGCCCGACCACAAGGTTGAGCGTCGCGGCCAGGATGATGGTCCCGAAAACGTAGGACAACAGGCTGTGCTTCAGCGCCTCGGCACGCACGCTGTGGTTTTCCAAGGCGGTATCCGAGACCTGGTAGGTCATCCCGAGGCTTGTGGCGAGGTAGGCGAAATCCGTGTACTGCGGGGGGCCGGCCTGGTTGAAGCTGATCCCGCCCACGGCCGCTCCTGCCTGTGGTTCGGTGCTGTAGTACAGCTCGGCGTACCGGAGTGTGAAGAGGGTCTGGACCAGAAGCCAGGACAGCGCCACCGAAGCCAGCGCGAGCACCCCGCCGCCAAGGCGTGCTGCGTAGTCGCTGCTGTGCGAATCGATGACGACGGCGACCACCGCCACGAGGCTCGCCGCATTCGCGGCCAGGATCAGCAGGTCGGTGACGCTGCGCGACGGGTCCTCGGCCGTGGCGTGGGCCCAGGTTTCGGCAGGGTCCAGCCGGCCCACCACCAGCCATACCCAGACCACGTAGCAGGCCGCGGCACAGGCCCAGCCGACCGCCGGCGCCTCCACCCAGTAGCCCGCCATGCCGGTCACTCCGGCGGCCAGCAGACCGACCAGCACCATGACGGCGAAGCGCAGCCGGCTGCGGCGCACTGGCGGCGGCACGGCCGTGGAGTCAGAGTCGGAGTGCATTTTCAGATCATGGCACAAAGCGAGGGCTTCCCGGCCCCGGTGCCGGCGGTTTTCCACATCGGCGTCCTGCCCGCTTCCCGCCGCCTAATGGCCGGACTAGCGTTGATCCATCAGGAGTCGCCGGAACCAGCAGTGATGCACTAAGATAGTGAAGTCTGTGCTGCGCCCAGCCCCGTTCCGGTGGCCCGGGCGCCGCATGGCACCGCAAATGAACCTCCTGTTACGGAAATGCCGTAACCGCTTAGCCCAAAGGAGGTGGGTTCACATATGCGTCCTTACGAATTGATGGTAATCATCGACCCCGAGGTCGAAGAGCGTGCCGTTGAGCCGTCGCTTCAGAAGTTCCTGAACGTCATCACCAACGATGGTGGAACCATCGAAAAGGTTGACATCTGGGGCCGCCGTCGTCTGGCTTACGAAATCCAGAAGAAGTCCGAAGGTATCTACGCCGTGGTGAACTTCACCGCTGAGCCGGCTACCGCCAAGGAACTTGACCGCCAGCTGAGTCTCAACGAGACCATCATGCGCACCAAGATCACCCGCCCCGAAGAGCAGAAAGTTGTTGCTGAATAATTCAGCGTCAACCTTCAAACTTCATCCCGCAGGAACGCACAAGGAGGCAGTAGATGGCAGGCGAAACCACTATTACGGTCATCGGTAATCTCACCAATGACCCCGAGCTCAGGTTCACACCGTCAGGTTCGGCCGTAGCGAATTTCACCATCGCTTCTACTCCCCGCACCTTCGATCGGCAGTCCAATGAGTGGAAGGACGGGGAAACCCTGTTCCTCCGCGCCTCGGTCTGGCGCGAAGCAGCCGAAAACGTCGCCGAATCCCTGACCAAGGGAATGCGCGTGATCGTCTCCGGCCGCCTGAAGAGCCGTTCCTACGAAACAAAAGAAGGCGAGAAGCGCACCGTTATCGAGCTTGAGGTCGATGAAATCGGCCCCAGCCTGCGCTACGCCAATGCCAAGGTCAACCGCACCCAGCGCTCCGGCGGTCAGGGTGGACAGGGCGGCTTCGGCGGCGGCAACAGCGGCGGATTCGGTGGCAACTCTGGTGGAAACCAGGGCGGCAACTCCGGTGGAAACTGGGGCGGCAACCAGCCCGCAGCGCAAGAGGACCCGTGGGCCACGCCTGGGGTCAGCAACGCTGGCGGCGGCTGGGGCAACGGCCCGGATTCCGAACCTCCCTTCTAAACAACATCTAAGGTCCGGCAACGAAAACCGCCGGGACGCCGTATGGCGGCCGGGCGCAGACCGCGCCGGATCACCACCATCCCGTGGATCAATATCCACGGGCTCCATCGAATAGGAGCTCCACGATGGCTAAGGCTGAACTCCGTAAGCCCAAACCAAAGTCCAACCCCTTGAAGGCCGCTGACATCACTGTCATCGACTACAAGGACGTAGCATTGCTGCGCAAGTTCATCTCCGACCGCGGAAAGATCCGCGCCCGTCGCGTCACTGGCGTCACGGTGCAGGAACAGCGCAAAATCGCCCAGGCAATCAAGAACGCCCGCGAAGTTGCTCTGCTGCCTTACTCCGGCGCTGGCCGCGGCTAAGGAAGGGATTAACTAACATGGCAAAGCTCATTCTGACCCACGAAGTAACCGGTCTCGGTGCTGCTGGCGATGTTGTCGAGGTCAAGGACGGTTACGCACGTAACTACCTGCTGCCCCGCAACTTCGCCCTGACCTGGTCCAAGGGTGGCGAGAAGCAGGTTGAGTCCATCAAGGCTGCCCGCGTTGCCCGCGAGCACGCTTCCCTGGAAGACGCTCAGAAGCAGGCTGCTGCACTCTCCGCCAAGCCGGTCAAGCTGGTCGTCAAGGCTGGCGCAACCGGACGCCTGTTCGGCACCGTCAAGCAGGGCGACGTGGCCGACGCTGTTGAGGCCGCTGGCCTGGGCCGCATCGACAAGCGCAAGGTTGAACTGCCGGCACACATCAAGTCGACCGGTTCCTACCAGGCAAACGTCCGTCTGCACGACGACGTTTCCGCTGTGATCGAACTCGACGTCGTAGCAGGCAAGTAGTCTTCTAGGCTGCTGGCGCCACGGCCTGACGGTCGTGAACTGCTGAAGGCCCCCGCTTCCGGATCCTCATGGGATCCGACCGCGGGGGCCTTCCGTCTTTAAACCAACGCGCTTTAAACCAACGCGGCGTCAGCTACGGCCCAGTGCGGAGGGTTTACTGGATGCGAAGGGACCCCGCGTTGGTTGGCGGTGAGGCTTGGCGGCTGGGGGTGGCGGGATTAGCCGTGGTGCAGCGCTCTGGTGGCGTGCCGGTAGCCGCGCCGGATGAGCTCCGTGAGCACGGTCTCGTCGATGTCCTCGAGCTTGTTGACGTACAGGCACCCGGCGCCGAGTTTGTGTTTTCCAAGGCGTTCCAGCAGCCCGGCGGTTTCGGACCCGGACGTGAGACCGTACAGCGAGAGGCTGGACTTCCTGGGCGAGAACCCGACGGCCGGGGCGTCGCCCTCCCTGCCCGTGGCGTACTTGTAGTGGTAGCGGCCAAACCCCACAATGCTCGGACCCCACATTTCGGCCGGCTGGCCCGTGAGCGCGGACATCAGTTCCACCAGGCGGCGCCCGTCCCCGCGCCGCACGGGATGCTCGACGGCGGCCAGAAAAGCCTCCACGGACGCGCCCGTTGCCTGGGTCTTGTTTTCAGCCATGGCGGCAGTCTGGCAGACACTGGCCGGCCTGTCATCCGCGGGAATAAATCCGCACACCCGGCCCTTACCAAGGTAGATGCAAATGCATGTAATGCCGTTGCTGACCTGGATTCAATTGAGGAGCACCTGTGGAAACCCGCCGTATCACCGTAATCTCCGCCGGACTCGGCGTCCCGTCGTCGAGCCGTCTGCTGGCGGACCAGCTGGCGGCATCGACCGAGCGGCAGCTGGCCGCGGCCGGCCATGCTGCGGACATTGAGGTCGTGGAACTGCGGGACATCGCCGTGGACATCGCCAACAACTTCGTGACGGGCTACGCGGCGCCGCGGCTGGCCGAGGTGATCGCCGGAGTGGAGGCTTCCGACGGCATCATCGCTGTGAGCCCCGTGTTCAGCGCGTCCTACAGCGGCCTCTTCAAGTCCTTCATCGACGTGCTCGATCCCAAGTCGCTGGAGGGCAAGGCTGTTCTGGTCGGAGCCACGGCCGGTACGGACCGGCACCAGATGGTGCTGGACTTCGCGATGCGGCCGCTTTTCACCTACCTGCGTGCCCGGATTACTCCCACCGCGGTCTTCGCAGGACCCCAGGACTGGGGGAACAACGACGACGGCGGTTCACCGCTGTCGGTGCGCGTGGACCGGGCAGCCGGCGAGTTTGCTCGCCTGCTTCAGGAACCCGGTACCCGGCAGAAGCCGGCCGCGCTGGAGTCCCTGCCGTTTGAGCAGTTGCTTGCCGGTATCTCCGGCCCGCGGTAGCGTCCGCCACCCGGACGGGTCGAACCTTTTCGGGCCTCCGCTCGTTGTCCGGGACATGAAATGTCCCGTGGATTCGATAGACCTGATCATGAGTGAACGCAGCGGCGTGGAGATCGACTACTGCCCCAAATGCCGCGGAGTGTGGCTGGACCGCGGCGAGCTCGACAAGATCATTGACCGGGCGGCGGAGTCCACCGCGGCCGCGCCCGCGGCGCCGCTGCCGTCGCCCGTCCCGGTTCCGCCGCCGCTCTACAACCCTGACCCGCGCCGGGACGATCGGCGGTATGAGGAGGGCCGGTATGCGGACCGCCGCGACCGTGCGGGGTATGAACAGCCCCGGTATGACCAGCCGCGGTATGACGACCGCCCCCGCCCGAAGAAAAAGGAGGGCTGGCTGGGGGACCTGTTCGACTTCTAGCCCCCCGCGGCGCTCAGTCGTCCAGCAGCGCGATGAACTCCCTGGCCTGCTTCATGGAGATATCCGAGTGCCGTGTCAGGGCCGTCGCTGCAGCTTCGGTGTCGCCGCTCTTGGCGAGGGTGCGGATTCTTCCGTAGATCTCATCGTTGAGCATGTTGCTGCTCACCTCGCGCGTGACGTCACCCTTGCTGGCGATCGCGCGGTAGCGGTACGAGAAACGCTGTGGCACGTCGTCGTCGTCCGGCGCCGCTTCCGGAGCGGCCTCGGGGGGACGGAACGGCTGGGGATGGGCCGCGAGTGCCGTGACGGCGTCACGGGAGGCCCGTAGGCCCTCTCCTGTGGCCTCGAGATAGACCTTGATCGCCGCCATGGCCTGTCCCTGTGCGATCAGGGCGTACAGCCGCCGGTGCTGCTCCTCGCTGAGCTTTCCGGCCGCCTCACGCGCCAGCTCAACGGGGTCGGGGGCGGGCTGCGGTGCCGCCTTCGGCCGGGCCCGCTGGCTGCGGCGGCTCCAAGCCCGGACCACCAGCAGCACGCAGGCGGCCACGAGCACCAAGATCAGTACGGGAGTGAGCAGGGAGTCCATGTGCTAGAGCCGTTCTACGTAATTCTTGGCGGTCTGGTGGTCTGAGTGGGTCGACTGCCGCAGCAACCGGGTGGCCTTGGTCTTGTGGCCGCTACGGGCCAGCGACTGCAGTTCCAGGAAGAGCTGCGGACTCAAGTGTCCGGTGGCAAGAAGGTCATCCGCGTGGCGGTCCCCTGCGGGCGCTGAGGCGTTTCGGACCAGCATCGCGGCGGTCCGTGCATGGTCCTCCTGCTGCGACTGCTGCTGGGAGTTCTGGCTGGGGCGAACGGACGCTTCGATGCGGGCTCGGGCGGCCACAGCAGACTGGACCTGCGCCGCATAGTGGGCCTGGGATTTCACCGCGAGCTCCCGCTGGTAGCGCTCGGCGTCGGAGATGCCGAAATTCCGGGGCTTCAGGGCCGTGGTGGCCGCCCACAGCACCGCCGCCAGAATAAGGGCAGGCAACATGACTAGCAGTACATCGCCCATGATTAGAGCTTATGCCAGATTGCGGTTGTCCACAGCATGTTCTGCACCCCGCGTACAGCACGCCGGGACCGGGGTCAAAGCGGCCACGCCACCGTGAGTCCGGTCACGAAAGTCGCGGATTCGGCGGTGAATGTGGCCTCCTGCGCGGCGCCAAATCCCCAACCCGAGGTGCAAGCTGTGGATGAAGCTTCACGAAAAATAGTTTTGTGTCCACAACATGAATCCAATGTTTCCGCAGGTCAAAGGCGAGTTACGGACCGAAATTTCTTTCTATCCACAGCCCTACCCACAGACTGTGCACAAGCAGCGGGCACTAGTGCACAGCTTATCCACAGGCCGGCCGGCTGGCCGGGTTGGTGCCTGTTCGAACGGCAGATAACGTGGCAGGAGATCCGGGCCAGGAAGCCAGAACGGGCGCCGCAGGGTGGTCCCCGCCAGGCATCCCGGTCCCAAATTTGGGTGGGATGCGGCGGTGCTCCGCAGTTGATGCCCGCGCTACCGATAGCAGCGCTGGGTACTGGCGGTGTTGATCACTGCGACAGGCGGCGCCGGCATGAACTGTCGGAGCTGACTGATACGAATGGAACGGCCGGCTGGGCCGGCTCATGCCACTGGGTCTGAAGGCGCAGGGCTTACGCGCCGGGGTGAATGGACCGTTCACCCCGGCACACAATGGAGGACGGCAGTTTTGTCAGTTACGCATCTGGACTCGGTCGAGGGTACGCGGGGAGCCGAGGGCAGCCGCAAGCCCCCGCAGGACATCCCGGCGGAGCAGTCCGTGCTGGGTGGCATGATGCTGTCCAAGGACGCCATCGCCGACGTCGTCGAGATCCTGCGCGGCCAGGACTTCTACCGTCCGGCGCATGAAACCATCTACGAGGCCATCATCGACCTCTACGGCCGGGGCGAGCCCGCGGACGCCGTGACGGTCTCGGACGAGCTGACCAAGCGCGGCGAAATCAACAGGATCGGCGGACCCGCCTACCTGCACGAACTCATCCAGACCGTCCCTACGGCAGCCAACGCTGGATACTACGCCGAAATCGTGGCCGAACGCGCGGTCCTGCGCCGCCTTGTCAACGCCGGCACCAAGATTGTCCAGCTCGGCTACGGCCAGGACGGCGAGGTGGAGGACCTCGTCAACCAGGCGCAGGCCGAGGTCTACGCCGTGGCCGAACGACGCACCGCCGAGGACTATGTGGTCCTCAAGGACGTCATGGAATCCACGGTGGACGAGATCGAGGCCTCCGGACACCGCGGCGAGGGCATGGTGGGCGTCCCCACGGGCTTCTATGAGCTCGACGAGCTGACCCACGGCCTGCACCCCGGCCAAATGATCGTCATCGCCGCGCGCCCCGCCGTCGGTAAGTCCACGTTCGCGCTGGACTTCGCCCGCTCGGCCGCCATCAAGAACAACCTCGCCACGGTCATGTTTTCCCTCGAAATGGGCCGCAACGAGATCGCCATGCGCCTGCTGTCCGCCGAGGCGACGATCGGCCTGCAGGACCTGCGCAAGGGCACCATCAAGGACGAGCAGTGGTCCAAGATCGCCACCACCATGGGCCGCATGAACGATGCCCCGCTGTTCATTGACGACAGCCCCAACATGTCGCTCATGGAAATCCGCGCCAAGTGCCGCCGCCTTAAGCAGCAGCATGACCTCAAGCTCGTGATCCTTGACTACCTGCAGCTGATGAGCTCGGGCAAGAAGGTGGAGTCCCGCCAGCAGGAAGTCTCCGAGTTCTCCCGTGCGCTGAAGCTGCTGGCGAAGGAGCTGCAGGTGCCCGTAATCGCACTGTCGCAGCTGAACCGCGGCTCGGAGCAACGCCAGGACAAGCGGCCCATGGTCTCGGACCTGCGCGAATCCGGTTCCATCGAGCAGGATGCCGACATGGTGATCCTGCTCCACCGTGAGGACGTCTACGACAAGGAGTCCCCGCGCGCCGGTGAGGCGGACATCCTCATCGCCAAGCACCGTAACGGCCCCACGAAGGACATTGTTGTCGCCTTCCAGGGCCACTATTCGCGGTTTGCCAACATGGCGGCCGACGCCGGCGGCGGCGGCTTCTAGACCGGCTCCGGCCAGTCCGGTACCGGGCTGGCCGGAGCCGGCCCAGCCCGGTACCGCCTAGTCCTTGCCTGTCGCGAGCAGGTGGTTCGGCAGCCGGTTCCCGGGGGCCCGGCCGCGGATCTCGAGCAGATCGCGGGCGTGGCCGTGCAGCCTCTTGTCCTCCTCGGACACCGGTACCCACTGCGGGATCGGGACCGAGGCGCCGGTCTCGTCGCGGGCCACCATAACCGTGAGGCAGTAGGTCGTGAGGTGCATCTCGCGTCCCTTGGGATCGCCCGAACGGACGTGGACGGCAATGTGCATGCCCTTTGTGCCGGTGTATACCAGCCGTGCCTCCACCTCCACCACGTCGCCGATCAGCAGCGGCCGGTAGAACCGCACGCCGCCGGAGAATACGGCCACGGTGTCCTTGCCGCAGTAGCGGGAGGCGCACACGTAGGCGGCCTCGTCGATCCACTTCATGACGATGCCGCCGTGGACCTTCCCGCCCCAGTTCACGTCGGTGGGCGCCGCCATGAACCGCAGCACCACCTGTTCGGCCGTTCCGGCCTCGGTATATTCCTGTCCGCCCATGGCTTGGACGATTTCTTCGCGGACCTTGATCCGGGCCAGCGCGTCGTCCCGCTGCTCGATTTCTGCCGGCGTCGCCGGTTCAAATTCCGGCACGGGAATGGGCTTGCCGTCCGCGCCCACGGCCACGAAGATCACGATGCACTGGCTGCGCATGGTGGCCGGTCCGCCCTTCGGATCGGACGAGGACACCACGGTGCGGATATGCATTGAGGACCGCCCGGTATAGACGATCGTTGCTTCGACCTCCACCATGTCCCCGCTGTTGACCGGGTCAGCGAAGTGGATGTTCCCCACATACGCCGTCACGCAGTAGGACTTCGCCCAGCCGACGGCGGCGGCATAGGCCGCCTTGTCCACCCACTCCAGCACGGTGCCGGCGTCGACGGAGCCGCTGTGGCCGACGTCGGTGGGCGCGGCCAGGAAGCGCAGGGTCACGGCATTGGGCGCAGTCTCGCTCATGCTGGAAGTTTACTGAACGGCCAGGCAGGGGCCGGGGTCGGGCGACACAATCGCTGTCCGGGACGCCATAACCCCGCGCCACTGCGCCGTTGCCCGGACGCACGACGGCGGGGGGGGCCCCCGCGGGGGGGGGCCCCCCCCCCCCCCCCCCCCCCCCAACCCGGGGGGGGGGGTGGGTGGGCCCGGGGGGGGGCCCCCCCGGAGCGCCCCCG